>CAYUSL010000001.1:0-55250 GCA_964447125.1 uncultured bacterium
TCATCAGGCTGAGCGCGAGCATGCGCGGCAAGACCAGGAACTCGATGGGATCGAGGCCCATGGTGGTGAGGGCGTCGATCTCCTCGGTGACCTTCATGGTGCCGAGCTGCGCGGCGAACGCGGCGCCGGTGCGGCCTGCCATGATGATCGCGGTCATCATCGCCGCCATCTCGCGGGCCATGGCGATCGCCACCAGGTTGGCGACGTAGATCGAGGCGCCGAATAGCTCGAGCTGAACGGCGCCCACGAATGCCATGATGAGCCCGACCAAGAAGCTGATGAGGGTGACGATCGGCAGCGCTTGCGCACCGCATTCCTGAACCACGAGCCAAAAGTCGGAGCTCCGGAAGCGCGCCCGAAATCGCAGAAATCGCGAGACGGCGATGGTCGCCTCGCCGACGAAGCGCACGAACACCAGTGCGCCGTCGAGAGCGCTCAGCGTGGCCATGCCGACGCGCTCGAGCCACGGCGCGCGGCGCGACGTCGCGCGTGCGCCTTGCTTCTCCGGCACCGCTTCGGCGAGGGCCAGCAGGCGATTGACACCGTCGGGCAAGCCGCCGCGGTCGAGTGACAGCGTCCGTGTCCGCGCCAGCTCCTCGACGCGCGCCAGGAAGGTGAGGACGGTGGTGTCCCACGCCGCCAGTGCGCTCGAGTCGAAGGCGATGCGGCGAGTGGGAATGCGCGCCGCCTCGGCGAGCACCGATTCCGCGCTGGGGCGCGGCGCAGCGAGCTGCCAGCGACCCGTGAGCCGGACGAGCAACGTTCCGTGCTCGGGTCGCTCGAACGAGATCGCTGCGGCGTCGCTAGCGGGGGGCTGCGGTTGCTCGGGCATGGGCGCGCAAGACTAACAGGCGTGCAGCGCCCGTTCTCATCTGCGCACGAAGGGGATCGCTCAGGTCCTTGGCGCTGCGTGGGTTCCGGGCACGGGCTCGCCTAGGTGACCCGGGAAATCGGTCGAGTCGATGATGCCGCTTGCCTCGCCAACCGTCCTCGATCGGTGACGTGTCGTGGCGTAACTCAGTGACACGAATCACAGAGTTACGGTTTCGTATCTCTTTTTCTTGACCGTGGTGCTGCCCATTGGTAATGTCGCGCTGATTCCAGGCCATCTCGATGCCGAGCGCGAGCACCTCGGCGCCATTCATCCCCGATGCTTGGGGGACGGTTACGGATCGAGAGGTCGGTCGCGTCGCGGAGATCGAGCACCAACGGCGAATAGGCAGAGCGGACCACGTCGCGTGTCTGGTTGCGAATGAGCCACGTCATTCCACACGTTCCGACGGACAACGTCTACTTCGACCCTGTCGATGGGCGTGCGCCGCTCATCCTCGGCACCAACGATTTTCATTCCATCACCGAAGCGGTTGCCGCGCCGATCGAGAATCGTGCGCCGTTCGGCTGGTGGGTTTGTCTGGCGGTGGCACTCGGGCTGCTGGCCGTGTTCGGCCTCTCCATTGCCTGGCTCTTCTGGGAGGGGGTGGGGATCTGGGGCGTGATGGTCCCGGTGGGTTGGGGCTTCGCGATCGTCAACTTCGTCTTCTGGGTCGGAATCGGCCACGCAGGAACCCTGATCTCGGCCGTTCTTTTCTTGTTTCGGCAGCATTGGCGGACGTCGATCAACCGCTCCGCGGAAGCCATGACGCTGTTCGCCGTCATGTGCGCGCTGGTGTTTCCGGGAATCCACGTCGGCCGCGTGTGGGTGGCGTACTGGATGTTTCCGCTGCCCAATCAGATGGGTATGTGGCCGAATTTCCGGAGCCCGCTGCTGTGGGACGTGTTCGCCGTGAGCGTCTACGGCACCGTCTCGGCGCTCTTCTGGTACGTGGGCCTCGTCCCGGACTTGGCTACGTTTCGTGATCGCGCCACCACCAAGGTCCGCAAGATCGCGTACGGAGTGTTTGCGCTGGGCTGGCGCGGCTCGGCGCGCCATTGGCAGCACTACGAGTCTGCGTACCTGATCCTGGCCGCGCTCGCGACGCCGCTGGTGCTCTCTGTCCACTCGATCGTGTCGATGGACTTCGCCGTGTCGCAGCTCCCCGGCTGGCACACGACGATCTTCCCGCCCTACTTCGTGGCGGGTGCGATCTTCTCCGGCTTCGCGATGGTGACCACGCTGATGCTCATCACGCGCGTCGCCTTCAAGCTCGAGCACATCGTGACCATGCGTCACCTCGAGAACATGGCGAAGATCATGCTGCTGACCGGCTCGCTGGTCGGCTACGCGTACGGCATGGAGTTTTTCATCGCCTGGTTCAGCGGCTCTCCGTACGAGCAGTTCATCTTCATCAATCGCGCCTTCGGCCCGTACAAGTGGGCCTACTGGATCATGATCTCCTGCAACGTGCTGTCGCCGCAGGTCTTCTGGTTCAAGAAGCTGCGCACCAGCGTACCGGTGCTGTTCGTCATGTCGATCACGATCAACATCGGGATGTGGTTCGAGCGTTTCGTGATCGTGGCGTCGTCGCTACACCGCGACTTCCTGCCGTCGAGCTGGGGCTACTACACGCCCACGTTCTGGGACTTCGCGACGCTCGCGGGCAGTTTCGGGCTCTTCTTCACGATGTTCTGCCTGTTCGTACGCTTCCTGCCGATGGTCGCGACAGCCGAGGTCAAGACCGTGATGCCGGCGGCGCACGTGCACCTCGGCGACGGCCGAGGAGGGCACTGAGATGGGGCTGCTCGCGCCATCGCTGCCCGAAGGCGAGCATTTCGGCGTGCTCGCCGAGCTGCGCTCGCCCCAGGCGCTGGTGGACGCATGCGAGCAAGTGCGTGATGCCGGCTACACACGCTGGGACGCGCACACGCCGTTCCCGATCCACGGTCTCGATCGTGCCATGGGGCTGCGGCGCTCCCGGTTGCCGTTCGTGGTGCTCGCGCTCGGCCTGACCGGCGCGGCGGCCGCGCTCTTGATGCAATGGTGGATGAGCGTCGTCGACTACCCGATCGTGTACAGCGGCAAGCCCTATTTCAGTTGGCCGGCCTTCATCCCGATCGTCTTCGAGCTGGGGGTGCTTTTCGCTGCGTTCGCTGCGGTATTCGGCATGTTCGGCTTCAATCAGCTTCCCATGCTCTTCCATCCGCTCTTTCACGCCGACCGATTCGCGCGGGCGAGCGACGACGGCTTCTTCATCTCGATCGAGTCCTGGGACCCACGCTTCGATCCGCACCGCACGGCGGAGTTTCTGCGGGGGCTCGGGGCAACGCACGTCGAGCTCGTGCCGCGCCGCGTGTGACGGTGCGTGGTCGAGTGGCGAGAAGCCGAGGAAACCGCAACTCGTGAGCACTGGAGTGCAATCCTTTCGGGCTGATCGCGTGTCGATCCCTGCCGGCAACGCCTGGGGGCGGTTGCCCGGCATCGGCCTCGGTGTGTTTCTGGTCGGTCTCGTGGCCTCGCTGGCGCTCGGACGCGGCGATCTGCGGCAGCTCCACTTCTCTTGGCTCGTCGCGTTCCTCTATTTCCTGAGCATCGCGTTGGGTGCGCTTTTCTTCGTGCTGATCCACTACATCGCGAAGGCGGGGTGGAGCACGGCCGTGCGCCGCATCGCCGAGAACGCGATGGGCACGCTGCCGCTCTTCGCGGCACTCGTCGTGCCGGTCGTGATCGGGATGTCCGAGCTCTTTCCATGGACGGACGCCGAGGTGGTCGCGAAGGACCCGGTACTGCTTTCCAAGCAGCCGTATCTGAACTCGCCGTTCTTCCTCGGGCGTCTCGCCTTTTATCTGGTCGTGTGGAGCGGGCTGGCGCTCTACTTCGGTCTCGCCTCGCGGCGCCAGGATTCGACCGGCGATCACGCGATCACGCGCCGTCTGCAGATGGCCGCGGCGCCGGGGCTCTTCCTGTTCGCGGTCTCGATCACGTTCGCGGCGATCGACTGGATCATGTCGCTCGATCCGCACTGGTATTCGACGATCTTCGGCCTCTACTACTTCGCTGGTGCGGTGGTGGCGGCCCACGCGTTCATCGCCATCGTCACCGTCGGCTTGCACCGTAGCGGGCTGGTCACGGGGGTGTTCACCACCGACCACTTTCACGATCTGGGCAAGTTGCTGCACGGATTCACGGTGTTCTGGACCTACATCGGCTTTTCGCAATTCTTTCTCATTTGGTACGCGAACATCCCGGAAGAGACGATCTGGTTTCGTCACCGGCTGATGGGCTCGTGGAAGTCCGTCACCATCGCCCTCGCCTTCGGTCATTTCGTGATTCCATTCTTCGCGATCATGGCGCGCACCGTGAAGCGCAACCCCACGCTGCTTCGGCTGGGTGCGATCTGGATGCTGGCGATGCACTACCTGGATCTCTACTGGCTCGTCATGCCGAACCTGCACGAACACGGATTCGCACCGACCCTGCTCGATCTCGCCACCTGGCTCGCCGTCGGTGGTGCGTTCGTGGCGACTTTCGGATTCAATCTGACCCGCGCGGCACTCGTTCCGATCCGAGATCCGCGTTTGCCCGAGTCTTTGAGCTACGAAAATGCGTGAATCTCAACGCTCGATCCGAGGAGGAACATCCATCATGGTGCGTACGCGCGTTCTCGGCATGGTTGCAGCCGCTCAATCGTTGTGCGTCGGTGTCGCTCTCGCCGGCACCATCCAAGGATCGGTGAGCTACTCCGGAGCCGTCCCCAATCTCAAGCCGGTGTCGATGGACGCAGACCCGACCTGCGCAGCGAAGCATTCGAGCCCGGTGCCCAACGACATTCTCGTGCTCGGTGACGCGAACGCGCTCGGCAACGTAGCCGTGAGTGTCGAGTCCGGCCTGCCCGCAGGGAAGACATACCCCGCACCCGCCGGTGCCGCGGAGATCGACCAGGACGGCTGCATGTACTCTCCCCACGTGCTGGGAATTCAGATGGGCCAAGCACTGAAGTTCAAGAATACCGATGCGATCCTTCACAACGTTCACGCGTTGCCGCAGCTCAACAAGGAATTCAACCTGGCGATGCCGGGCAACGTGAAGGAGAAAGAAGCTAGTTTCCCCAAGGAAGAAGGCTTCTTCAAAGTGAAATGTGACGTGCATCCGTGGATGAACGCCTACGTGCGCGTTTACGCTCATCCTTATTTCAGCGTCACGGCCAAGGATGGCAAGTTCAAGATCGAGAACGTGCCCGCCGGAACCTACGAGCTCAGCGCCTGGCACGAGAAGCTCGGCACCCAGAAGCAGTCGGTCACCATCGCCGAGGGCGAGACGAAGAACCTCACGTTCACGTTCAGCGCGCCGGGTAAGTGACACGCGTCCAGGGCGGGGGCGACGCGTGACGCTCACGCGGCGCGCTGGGCTTGCTGGTCGTCGAAACATTCCTCGATCGCCACGTTTGAAGGGGAGAAGCGCCTGATGAGCTCGTCGCATGGGCACCAAGGGAGTGCGGGCGGTGGTCACGGCGATGCCGAGCACCACGAGCTCGGGTTCTGGCGGAAGTACGTCTTCTCCACGGACCACAAGGTGATCGGAATCCAGTACGGGCTCACGGCGCTGACGTTCCTGTTCTTCGGCTTCTGCTTGATGATGCTGATGCGGTGGCAGCTCGCCTTTCCGGGAAAGCCGCTGCCCTTCGGGCTCGGCAAGCTCTTCAGCGATGCGGTGATGCCGGGCGGGGCGATGGCGCCGGACTTCTACAACCAGCTCGGCGCCATGCACGGAACCATCATGGTGTTCCTCGGCGTGGTGCCGCTGGGTGTCGGCGCGTTCGGCAACTTCGTGCTGCCGCTGCAGATCGGCGCGCCGGACATGGCGTTCCCGCGCATCAACATGGCCAGCTACTGGGTCTATGCAATGGGCGGCATCGTCATGCTGGCGAGCTTCTTCCTCCCCGGTGGTGCGGCGCAGTCCGGCTGGACGTCGTATCCGCCGCTCTCCGACATTTCGCCGGGCCAGACGTCGTGGCTCGTGGGAATGATCTTTCTCATCACCTCGTCCTTGCTCGGCTCGATCAACTTCATCGTCACCACGATTCAGCTCCGTGCCAAGGGCCTCACGTTCATGCGCTTGCCGTTCTTCGTGTGGGCGCAGCTCGTGACGGCCTTCCTATTGTTGCTCGCGTTTCCGCCGCTCGAGGCCGCCGGCATCCTCCAGCTCATGGACCGCGTGGCGGGAACGAGCTTCTTCCTGCCGAGCGGGCTGGTCGTGAGCGGCAAGATGCTGAACGTGAGTGGCGGTGGAAGCCCGCTGCTCTGGCAGCATCTCTTCTGGTTCTTGGCTCACCCCGAGGTTTACGTGTTGATCCTTCCGGCGATGGGGATCGTCGCGGAGGTCGTCGCGAACAACACGCGCAAGCCGCTCTGGGGCTATCGAGCGATGGTGTATGCGGTGATCTTCCTCGGGTTCATGTCGTTCGTGGTGTGGGCGCATCACATGTTCATCACGGGCATGGGGAGCGTGATGGCGGCCTTCTTCCAGACCACCACGATGATCATCTCGATCCCTTCGGTGATCGTGTTGACGGCCTTCTTCGTGTCGCTGTGGGGCGGCTCGATCCGCTTCACCACCCCGATGCTCTTCGCGCTCGCGTTCCTGCCGATGTTCGGAATCGGTGGGCTCACGGGATTGCCGCTGGGCTTGTCGTTTCCGGACATTCACCTGCACGACACGCTCTACGTCATCGGTCACTTTCACTACGTGGTGGCGCCGGGAACGATCTTCGCGTTGTTCGCAGGCGTCTACTACTGGTTCCCGAAGGCAACCGGCCGGCGCATGAGCGAGTCGCTCGGCAAGCTGCACTTCTGGCCGTCATTCGTGTTCATGAATGGCATCTTCTTCCCCATGTTCATCCAGGGGCTGGCCGGCATGTCCCGCCGGATGGCGGACGGTGGCGAGACGTACGCGCACGTGGCCCACTACCTGTATCTGAACAAGGTGATGTCGTTTTCCGCCTGGGGGCTCGCGCTTTCCCAGATCCCATTCATGATCAATCTCGCGAAGAGCATTCGCGGTGGCGAAAAGGTTTCCGACAACCCGTGGGATGCAACGACGCTCGAATGGGCGGCTCCATCGCCGCCGCCCCACGGAAACTTCTTGACCCTTCCCGAGGCGCATCGCGGCCCTTACGAGTACAGCGCGCCGGGACGCAAGACCGATTTCTTCCCGCAATTCGACCCGGCAAGGGGGTGAGCGAGCATGCAGATCCCGTACACCGTCGAGCCCCGGCCGGATACCGGGCTGACGAATGGGAAGATCGGTATCTGGCTCTTCCTCGCGTCCGAGGTGATGCTCTTCGGCGGCCTGTTCGCGGCTTACATCATGCTGCGCGTGGGAGCCTCGGAATGGCCGGCCGGCAGGACGATCCTGAACATCAAGATGGCGTTCACCAACACGCTGGTGCTGATCAGCTCCAGCATCACGGTGGTGTTGGCCTGGGCGTCCCTGGTGCGTCGTGATCTCGGTGGTTTTCGACGCTGGATGGGAATCACGATCCTCTGCGGTTGCATCTTCCTGGTCATCAAGTACTTCGAGTACACGACCAAGTTTCACCACGGTCTCTATCCACGCACGAATACCTTCCTCGCGATCTACTTCACGCTGACTGGCCTACACGGCTTGCACGTGATCGGGGGGATGGCGGTCAACTCGTACCTGCTGGGGCCGGGATCGAAGCTCTTCGCGACCGATCCCCAGTGGTTCACGAATCGGGTCGAGAACGCGGGGCTCTTCTGGCACCTGGTCGACTTGGTTTGGATCTTCCTGTTTCCAGTTCTCTACCTGCTCTGATCTCAGGGGAGGCGACATGAGCGCGAACCACGCCGTCGACCACCACGCAGCCGATCTCGACAAGCACGTTCGCGCGGCGCTGATCGTCTTCGGGACCTTGTTGGTGCTCACCATCGTGACCGTCGTCGTGGCGGAGCTCGATCTGCCGAAACGCGAAGCGATCGCGCTCGCGCTCGTGATCGCCACCGTGAAAGGCTCGTTGGTCGCCGCCTATTTCATGCACTTGCTATCCGAGCGCAAGGTCATCTTCGCCGTGCTGGGGCTGACGTTCGCGTTCTTCGCGGTCTTGCTCTTGACGCCCACAGCCACCTCCATCACGGACCACGTCGGCAAGCTGGTTCATCCGGACAAGGTCGCGCAACCGGCTGGCGAGCACGCCGCACACGCGGAACACTGAGCGTCGCCGTGAACCTGAAAGGCTTCCACGTGGTGTTCATCGTCGTCGCCACGCTCACCGTGCTCGGCTTCGGTGCCTGGGGCATCTCGGTGGGACGCAGCACGAGCGACGCTGGAATGACCTTGCTCGGTGGAGTGTCCGCCGCGGCAGGTGTGGCCCTGTTGGCGTACGGTGGCTGGTTCCTGCGAAAGCTGCGAGGTGGGTTGTCGTGAACCTCGTGCGCAGGCACCTCTCGATCGGGCTGGTCGCCGCTTTCCTGGTGGTGGCCGGTGCGACCGCGTCGTGGGCTTGCCCGGCCTGCTACGCCGAGGCCGAGGGGCCACTCATCGACGCCGCGCGGGTGGGCGCCTGGCTCCTGATCGGCGTGGTGGCGTCGATGTGGCTCGGGTTTCTCACGTTCTTCGTCTATTTGGCGCGGCGAGCGCGGCGGTTCGCCGCTGAGCCGGTCGGGCAAGCGATGGTGGCGGCAGGCGAGGGCGCGGCCTAGATCGCGCGGAGGATCGGATGCACGAGTGGCTGTCTCTACCGGAGCTCGCGTCCGAGCATGGTGCGAAAGTCGATCAAGTCATCAGCTACGTCCACGTGCTGATGGCGATTCTGTTCGTGGGATGGGGAGCGTTCTTCGTCTACACGCTCATCCGCTTTCGCGCCAGTGCCAATCCGAAGGCCGATTACGTCGGCGTGACGGGCCACAAGAACACGTATCTGGAAGTCGCGGTGGCGCTGGTCGAAGCCGTGTTGTTGATCGGGTTCTCGATACCCCTGTGGTCGGTGCGGGTGGACAAGTTCCCCGCGGAGAAAGAGGCCGTGGTGGTTCGCGCGGTAGCGGAGCAGTTCGCCTGGAACTTCCACTACCCTGGCGCCGACGGGGTGTTCGGCCACACCGATCCCCGTTTCGTCGATGCGCAGACCAACCCCGTCGGCCTCGACCCAGACGATCCGCACGGCAAGGACGACATCACCACGGTGAATCAGCTTCATCTGCCGGTGAACAAGCCGGCGATCGTTCGGCTCAGCAGCAAGGACGTCATCCACAGCTTCGCGCTCTGGGAGATGCGCGTGAAGCAGGATGCGGTTCCCGGGATCGAGTCTCCGCTCTGGTTCGAGCCGACGGTGACCACCGAGGAGATGCGCAAACGTACGGGCGATCCCAAGTTCACGTACGAGATCGGTTGCGCCCAGCTCTGCGGGCTCGGCCACTACCGCATGCGCGGCTTCGTCACGATCGACGACTCGGCGGGCTTCGATCACTGGCTCGCGGAGCAGGCACCAAAGCCTGGTGAAGGCGGCGACGAATTCTGGGGTTGAGCGGAACGCGTCCGTCGGTGCTTCGCAGGGGCGTGGTTTGCCGCGTCACGAGCGCTCGGAGCGTCCGAACACCCGGCTCGCCGGCATGCGTGAGCGGATGTCGGCGAGGGTGCGCTCGTCGATCACGGTGATGCCCCGCTCGCGACAGTGCGTCTCGACGTTGCGCATCACCATCCCGCGCACGAACGCCGGTATCTGTTTCATGCGCTCGAGCGCGGCCGGCTCCCAGCGCAACGCCGGGGCGGGAAGCTCTCCGTAGCCTTCGTCCCGGCGTGCGAGCGCGGCGACGTGACGGAAGCGTCCCACCTCGTGATCGCAGAGTGGATCTGCCGCGCGGTAGTCGCCGGTCACCCCGTACGCGCGCGCCCGGCAACCGCCACAGGCCGCAGCCAGCTCACAGTCCCCGCACCGACCTCCGAGCGCGGTCCGGACTCGAATTCCCTTGAACAGCTCGGAGCTGCGCCAGACGTCCACCAGCGCGTCGTGACGCAGGTTTCCGGCGAACACGGGCAAGTACGGGCATGGAGTGACGTCGCCGTTGGGACGGATTCCGAGATAGTGCGTTCCGGCCGGGCAGCCGCCGGCTCCGCCGGTATAGGTGCGTGGCAAGGCTGCGTCGGGATCGTGGGCGAGGGCGGTGCGCACGTGATGAGGTGCGCATTTCGCGTTGACCAGCATCTTCCCTTCGAATCGACGCTGTAGCTGGTGGAGACGCTCGAGCACGGTGTCGTACGTCGCGGGGTCGAGATCGGACACGTATTCGCCGCGGCCCGTGGGCACGAGGAAGTAGAGGTTCCAGACCTTGGCGCCGAGTCCATCGTGAGCCAACGCCGCGATCGCTTCGAGTGAGTCGACGTTGTGGCGCGCGACGGTGGTCTGCACCAGGAACGGCAGACCCACGGAAGCCAGGATTCGCGCTCCCTCGACGGTGTTGGCGAAAGCGCCGCGCACGTTGCGAAACGCGTCGTGGCTGGTTGCGTCGGTGGCGTCGAGTGACAGGGCGAGACCGCGCGCGCCGCTCGCGGCGAGACGTGTGGCCACGTTCTCGGTGATCCGCACGCCGTTCGTTCCGACCACGACCCAGAGCCCGCGACTTGCGGCGTGCGCCACGATCTCCAGGATGTCGCGACGCAAGAGCGGCTCGCCGCCGGTCAAGATCGTCACGCACTCGGGCGCGAGCTGGGCGATCTGGTCGGCGACCGCGAAGCATTCCGCCGTGGTGAGCTCGCTGCGGTCCGCGAACGCTTCGCTGGCGACGAGCGGGTTCGGTCCCGCATCGAGATAGCAGTGCTCGCAGGCCAGATTGCAGCGGTACGTGAGATTCCAGGACACCACGTACGGCCGCTCGAAGGCCGCCCCCGGCTCCATGGGGAGCGCGAGCGCCATGCCGGCTTCGAGCGTGCGGTTGGACGGCATCATGCAGCTCTCACATGCCGAAGAAATCCTTGGCCTCGTCCATCACGCGCTCGTCGATGCTGGCGTAGCCGCGTTCGCGGGCGAAGCGCTCGACGCCGGTGCGCGCCATCGGTCGCGCGAACGACGGCACGTTCTCGAGCCGGCGCTCGGCCTCCGAGGTCCACGTGAGCGCACCCGATGCTTCCGCGCTCGGTGAGCGTGGTTCGCCCTCGCCGCGCGCCAGGCCTGCGATGGGACATTTCGACGCCGCCGACTGGGCCGGTGGCGCATCACCCGCGGGAGCGACGTTCACGCCCAGCGAGCCCACGACTTGGGTTTCGAACGGGTTCGTGAGCATCGCCATCTCGTAGCCGCACGTGGGACACGCGTAGACGAGCGTGAGCGAGCCGCGGTCGGGGGGCTTGGTCTCGATCAGCCGCATCGGCGAGTCGCAAGGAACGCACAGGAACTTCATGGGGCCTCCTCGAGTGCAGCGACGACACGATCGACGATGGCCGTCGTGGCGACGGCGGAAGGTAGTGCCGGCGGCGCGAACACCGACTCGCCGCGATCGCAGCGCGCAGCCAGCGCGGGATCGAACGGAATGCGGCCCAGCAAGGGCGTGCCGAGCATGCCGGCATCGTCACTGGGAAAGAGCGGCTGCACCTTGTCGCACTCGCTGCAGTGGTAGCCGCTCATGTTTTCGACGTAGCCGAGGATGCGATTGGGGGTCTTCGCGAGCGCCGCCAACGATCGCGCAACCACGCCACGCGCCAACGCGCTGGGAACGGTGACCAGCACGAACTGTACGGCTGGGCCGAGAAAATCTGCGTACTGCACGGCGCGCTCCGCGCCTGGCGGGAGGTCCACCACGAGCTCGTCCAGCTCCCCCCACGCGACCGTGCCCAGCAGCTCCTCGAGCAGCGTGAACTCGCGCGTGGCGCGCCACGTGTGCATCTCGCCCCGAGCCACGGAGTCGAACTGCAGCTCTTCGCCCTCGGGCACCAGCGCCCCGATGGACACCACGCCGATCCCGCTCGCGGTCCTGGGCAACGCGACGCGACCCTCGTCGGTGGGGATGAGCGGCCGCAAGCCGAGCCCCGTGAGGCGCGCTTGGCTGGGGCCGTTGAGGTCGGCATCGAGGATGGCGACGCGACGTCCCGTGTTGCTCAGGCCCGCCGCGAGCTGGGTCGCGACGGTGCTCTTTCCCACGCCGCCCTTTCCGGATGCGATGGCGAGCACGTGCCGGACGCTGCCGAGATTGCGGGCGCGCCGCTCGCGAATCGCGCGGACCTGTCCGAGGACGTCCGAGCCGCCGTCGCCGACGATGTCGTGATAGCTCTTCATGCGTGTGCCGCGAGGCTACCCGGCGCTCACGTCGAGCGAGAACCGCGTCCATTCGCGCGTCACCCGAAAACCGATTCCGGTGAGGGTTTCGATGGGGAGCTCGTCGCGTCCGAGCCGCGGAATCCGGAGCCAGCGTGCACCGAGGCTCGCGAGCGTCGCCAGCAGCGGTGTCACGGCGGCCGAATCTCCGGGTGCGCCGAGGGCCGCGATGGAGATCTCCTCGCCCGACACGCTCGTCTCGTACAGGCAGAAGGCCTCGACGCGATCGGAGTGGATCGCCAAGGCCTGAAGTTGCGGCGCGCGGCGGGCCAGTGCTTCGGGTGCTCGCATCCACGACTCCCGGGATCCCATGCTGCACGTCCTCGAAAGCTCGTCGAAGCCGACGGGAGCGGCGAGCTCGGGGAGGTGTCCCTCTTCTGCGCGCATGGCGTCGCCATCGAGGACGAGGTCCACGAGCGTCCCAGTCGCGCCGAATCCGCAGGCGGTGAGCAGCGCCCGGGTGGCCTGGTCGCGGGAGTCGATCTCCATCGTCAGGCGCGGCGGCCCCAAAATCGCGAGCTTTCGCGCGAGCGATTCGAGAAGGTGGCGCGCGTGTCCGCGGCGTCGCTGCGCGGGGTGCACGCCCAGGGCGAGGATGCAGGTTTCCGCCGCTCGCTTGGCTGCGAGCAAGACGCCGATGGGGCCGCGCTCGTCGAAGGCCAGCATCGAGCTCGACGTCCAGAAATCGACGAGACGGCCGCGCCGCTTCAGCACTTCGGGCTCGAGGGGGGGCAGGCCTGGGATCTGCGATGCCAGGCAGTCGTTGTACGCGTGCGCGAGCGCGCCGACGTCGTCGGTCCGGCAGAACCGGTAGCCGGGCATCGTGGCGTGGGCTAGAGCGGGCGGCGCGCTGCGATGGCGATGCGGGTCAGTCGCTGGCGCCAGGGCTGCCCTGTCGCATCGCGTGCAGCGCGCCCATGATGCCCACCTCGTTGAGGGGCGCGGCTGCAGCGCCCGACAGGCCGGCTGCGGTCGACGGCGCCACCGTGGCGGCGCGACGGGCGGCCTCGGGATTCGCGGCGTAGCCCTGGATCATCTCCGCCATCGCCTGGCGGCTCGCGGCGATCGCTTCCTCGGTCAGCACCAGGTCGATCACCACGCTGTTCCGCTCTTCCGCGAGCGCCTCGATCCGTTCCTGCGTCTTGCTTCGCATGAAACCCGCAGGGACGCGGAACAGGCGCTGCACCGCGTCCTCCGTCCATTTTCGCGTCGAGAAGAGCGGGTTCTTCTTGTCGTCGCGCGCCACGAGCTTCTTGCCGTCATCGAGCGTCAGCGCCTCGTCTCGGCTCGAAGATCCGTTCGGCTCGCGATCGCCGAGCTCGATCGGCGTTCCCAGCTCGTCCTCGATGATGCTGCGCGCGAGCTCCAGCGTCACGGTATTGAGCCGCTTGAGCCGCACCGACTTCTCGATTCGGGCTTTGGTGCGGCGGCGTTGGTACGGCTCCTTGAGCGTCCACAGCGCACGTTTGGCATCCTGAGTCCAGGTGAGCGAGCGTCCGTCGTAGGTGGTCTCGCTCTCCGCACCGCCTTCCATGCGGATGATCTCGGCCACCTGTGCTGCGCTGATCCGATCGAACACGCTGGAGCCGCACACGGCACACTTCGCTGGCTCCTCTTCGGTCGCGGTCACGCCGCAGCTCCGGCAGATCGCCACCGCGTGATCCTTGGCGCGCTCGAGGACCAACGCCTCCGCGAACTTGGTGGTCGCCTCGGCGGTGGCCTTGGGCATGTACCGATCCATGGCCTCGTCGAGAAGCGAGCTGGTGATGACGCTGTGGCCCTGCTCGACGGCGAGGCGGTAGATCGCGGTGCGCGCGATGCCCTGCACGAGTGGCGGGACGTTCTTCATGCGCCCTTCCGCTTCCGGCGTCCAGCGGATGGTCTCCTCGGCCTTCACGTCGAGCTCGGGATGCTCGAGGCGCGTGGTGAGCAGCACGTTGCAAGGCGCCTGGCGCAGCATGTTTTCCGTGTTGCTGCCGAGCGCACGCTCGTCGGCGCCGCTGTGCACGCCGATGCGGCCGAGCACCAGGAGCCACGGACGAGTCTTGCGCACGTGATCCAGCAGTTTCTGGAATGCCTTGCCGTCGAGCAGGGTGCGGGTGATCTCGAAACCCGCGGCGTGGGCCATGTGCTCGGCGACCTTGAGGTGCGACTCGTAGATCTGCGCCAGGCCGGTGTCGATGATCTCTTCGTGGAGCTGGTTCTGCTCCTCGAAACGAAACACCTTCGCCGCCTTCTCGGTGAGAACGTCGACCACGCTGGCGAAGACCGAGTAGTGCAGGTAGGGATCGTAGACGGCCACGGCTTCGACCTGCTTGCCGAGCTGCTTCGCCAGGTCGATGGCCGTCATCAGCGCCCCGAAGGATTGGGGGCTGCCGTCGATCCCCACCAGGATCGTGTCGCTCGTCTGCGCGCGGGTTCCGTCTTTCTCCGGCACGTCCTTGATGACGAGCACGTCGCGCGCCGTGCCACGCACCACGCGCTCGCACACCGACCCGATCTGGCTGTCGCGCACGCGTCCCAGGCCCAGCGCGCCGAGGACGATCAGGCCGTAGTCGTGCGCTTCGATGTCGCGCAGCAGCTCGACCGAGTGCTTGCCGTCCATCATGCGCGGCTCGAACGGAAGCCCGGCCTCGGCGCAGACCTCGGCCATCGGAGCGAGGTAGCTGTCGGAGATGAGCTTGAGGCCCATCGTGATCAAGCTGTCGTGAATCTTGCGTTGGCGATCGAGCTCGTTCTCCTCGAGGTACTCCTCGGGAAGCGTGAACTCCATCTGTTTGAAGCGATAGTCGTGCATGCGCGCGGCATAGACGTGGCAGCCCACCATCCTGCTCGTGAATGCCTTGCCGAGCGCGACACCGAGTGCAATCGCCTCGTTCGAGTGGGGCGAGTTGTCCACCGGTACGTAGATCGTGTCGTACATGAACCCTCCGAACCCTTGCGCACGCACGCGCCGGTTCACACCGTGCTGCGGCGTCGCCGCGCCACCGCGATCACCACCAGCTCGACTGCGAGAACCGAGCCCGCCGCCTTCGCCATCGGACCAAGCGGAGACTCGTGGGCGCCCGCTTCCACGTAGAGGTAATACCAGGCTGTGAGCCCACGCTTGTTGCCGCGCTCTCGATTGAACCCGTCCCAGACGCTGAACGCGACCGGCGTGAACTTGCCTTCCTCGAGATGGGCGCCTCCGCGACTGCGCAGGGGACGGACGAACGTCACCGTCCAGCGGCCCTTCTCGTATTGCTTCGTAACCTGCAGGTCGCCGCTGCCCTGGGGTTCCAGTGCTTCGTATCCCTTGCCCACGAATTGCAGCGGCTTCGAGTGGGCGAGGTCTACGAACCAAAGGTCGACTGCATGCCCCGAGTCGCCGAAGATGAAATACGGGCGTCGGATGCTGGTCTCTGCGTCGAGCGGAAACTGGATCGCCACCGCATCCGAGAACTCGGTCTCGGGAGTCTGGGCCGCCGCGCTCGGCTGAGACTCGCCTTCGCCCCAGAAGTCGTCGCCGCCCGACGCCGGTTTCGTTGCCGCGGGAGCATCTGCGGCCTCGTCGCCCCAGATGTCACCAGATTCCGCGCTGCTGGCCTTGGCTTGCCCGCCGAAAGGATCGTCCTTCCAATCCGGGACCTTCAGCGCTGGATCGTTCTTGCCGCTGGTCTCGGCGCGCATGTCGCTCCAACGCAGACGCACGGCCAGATCGGTGCCGTTGTGGACCGCCGTCACCTCGATCCCGTTGCAGGACGGATGGAACTCGCGCCCAGGTTGGGAGATCTGGCCGGCCACCGGAAAGAACGCGGGCTCGGCTGCGGCGAAGAGCTCGTCGGCCTTCGCGAGGTCGAGCTCGCCCGTGATGCGCGCGACGCGTGCCAGGTTGGAGTAGTTGGGCTGCTCGCGCCCGGAGAGCGACGCGATGAAATCGACGAGCTGCCAACGCTGCTCTTCGCTCAACGCCTCCTGGAATGCCGGCATCGGCGTCCCGGTGAGGCCGGTGGTGATGGCGCGAAAGATGTCGGCGCGCGTCGCGCCGCCGCGGAACGTCCAGGGCCGTTCGAGGTTGGCGGGATGGAGGTGGTTCCCCCAGTCGTCCTTGAGGGTCGGTGCGGACGGGCCGTCGCCGCGCCCCTCCACGCCGTGGCAGCGCGCACAGCCGGTGTCGGCGTAGAGCTGCTTGCCCTGCTCGGCACGCTCTTTCGAGAACGCCGGCGGCGCGGGCAACGAAACGGGATCCGAATTCGACTCGGCGTCGGCGAAGCGCGGTGAAAAACTCTTCACGTAGAAGGCGAGCGAACGAACCTCGTCCTCCTTGAAGCTCGGCCAGGCGGGCATGGTGCTGTAGGGCATCCCGTGGCGGATGATTCGCTCCAGGTCCGCTGTGGTCGGCACCGTGCCGCCGGGTGTGCTGCGGATCTTGAACTTGCCCTTGGTGAAGTCGCGTGGCTTGGGCTTGAGATGGGCTGCGGCGACCCCTTCGCCATCTCCCTTCTCGCCGTGGCATTGGCTGCAGTACTTGTCGTAAAGCTGCTTGCCGGCGTCCCGCTGCGCCGGCGTTCCGAGATCCGGCGTCGCGGCCGCGGCGAGGCGTAGCCCCGCAACCAGGCTGAGGCCACAGAGTGCCGAGACACGCAGCGCTTTCATTCTTTGGCGCCGTGCTCTTCGAGAGCTCTGGGTTTCATGCCGGTGAAGTCGTACAGAAAGAGGAGGGCTTCCCACATCTCGTCGTTGCTCAGGAACTTCTCCCAGGGCGGCATCGCCGAGTCCCCAGGCCCGCCCTCGTCGGGCATGCCCGGACCACCCTTCGAGACGCGCCAGAAGAAAAAGGACGACTGAAAGTTGGGTAGCACGTTGGGGTCGGTGAAGTTGGTCGGGAGTGGGTTGAAGCCGTGTGCGAAGACTCCATCACCGCCCAGACCGTCCCCGTGACAATAGAAGCAGTTTTGATAGTACACGGTTCGGCCGCTGGTTAGGTGGCGCTGATACGCCTCGGGCTCCGTGTCCTTGAGGTGGCGAAAGGGGTTTTCGGTCTTGATCAGATCGACCGCAGCGTCGTGAACGGTGATGCTGGTCGGTGGCGAGGGGTGGATCGTCCGGGCGAAGAACGGTGCCTCGACCGGCGCCGTCCGGCTTCGATACACGTCGTAGGCGACGAACGCGGGAATCGCCAGCGTCACCAGCGCCAACGCGGGTGTGTAGCGGGGCTCGGTGAGGAGCTTGCCGATCGGGCCGACCACCGCTTCGGTCCGATCGCGGGAGCTGAACGCGTAGATGAAGAGCGCGAGCGTGGTGATCGACAGGTAGATTTGGACGGCCGAGGCGGGAACCGGTGTGCTGAACGCCCAATTCACGAACACGAACACCGAGAGCCAGCAGGCCCCCAGCCAAACGAGAAGCGCGGGTTTTGCAAACCGCAGAGCGAGCAGCACCGCGACGATGCCGGCGATGACGATGAAATTCACGGGGCGTGCTCTCGGTCCTTCGTCGTTGCGACTCGCAGCTGGTCAGTCCGCCTTCGATCGGTGCTTGTGCGTGGTCTTGAGCGTCACGTTGGGCGTGCCGCCCTGGCTCTGAAGCCAGGCCATGACGGCGAGGATTTCTTCGTCCGTGAGGCCGATTGGCGGCTTGTTGATGGTCGGCATGCCTTTGTTGAAGCCGGGCACGATGTAGGCATCCGGCTCGTAGAGCGATTCGGAGAAGTAGTCGATGTCGCTGTAGCCCGGCTTGCGCGTCTTGGCGCGTTCGCCGACACCTTGCAGATCGGGATAGCGGAGCGCACCCGTCTTGCCGATGGTGTGACAGGTCAGGCACATGCCTTTGTCGTGGGCGATCTCGTCGCCGATCTTCACGAGATCGGCGGTGGTCATGTCCTTGGTGATCTTCACGTCCGCTGGTGGCTGAAGTTCCTTCTGCGGCACGAGCTGCCCGACGTACGTGTAGAAACCCGTCGTTGCCACCACCAAGACCAGCACGTTGACCACCGGCGGCACCTTCACGCGGCACCTCCGTGGGGGCCGTGCCCGGTGCCGCCCTCACGGTTTCCCCAATCGGGGGCGTGCGAGAGGCTCGCGAGCCAGAACACCATGCCGATCAGCGCAAAGAAGATCAGCACGGTGACCGATACGACCTTGGTCGCGAAACCGAGTGTCGGGGTGAAGGCGTCGACCGAGGTGTCGCGGATGACACCATAGACGTGCCAGTGCTGGCGCAGACCGGAGCGCACGTAGCCCATGAGCCCCATGAGCCACGTGAACGTGACCGCGATGAAGATCAGGATGTATTGAGAGAGCGGGGGCATGCGCCCCCAGCGCGTCTCACCCGTCGACTGCGCACCGCGATAGAGCGGCACGTCGATGACGGTGATGCTCACCATTGCCGCCAACACCGCGAGCACCTGGTACGCCGAGTAGCCGATTCGCACCTTCGCTTCGACGAAATAGCCGTGAATGCCGAAGAAGATCACCCACGCGGCAGCGGCGAAGAAGAGCGCGAATTGGATGAGGTTTGCCGTGGTCGCCCACGGTTGCACCGAGCGCTTTCCGCTGCGCCTGTAGAGCAGGAAGCTCATGAACGTCGTCAGGATGAGGATGTTCACCGCAGTGTTCTTCGCCGACATCACGCCGAGGAAGCCGAGCATCGGATGCGTCGATCCGCGCATCGCCTTCACTTCCGACGCCGTGGAGATGATCGAGCGGGGCGTGGCCCACACCGCGAAGCACAGCGCGATCGTGATGAGCAGGTACTTGATGAATTTCTGGAACGGCTGCGCGCCCTCGATTCGTCCCATGCCCAGCCACAGATAGGCGTTGGCTGCGAGGAACAAGTTGCCGATGAGCACCGCCTGGATGATGAAGAGCCATGAGAACGCTCCGCCCATCATCATGATGCCGAGTGCCTGGTTGAAGCCGTAGATCTCGCGCGCCAGGTAGTAACCGGCGAAGGGCAGAGGCAGGAACGCCAGGATGGCCACGAAGTTGCCGATGTAGCCCATCCAGTCGTAATGGGCGCGCTCTTCGTCGGTCTTGGCTCCCAGGTATTGGAACGCCGCATACGCCGCCGCGACCGAACCGCCGAACGCGACGTTGGCGATGAGGCGGTGAACGTTGATGGGCATCCAGGTGAAGTTCATCGCGGCTTCCATCACGTTCAACACCGCGCCGGAGTCGGAAACGCCGGCGGGCGACATCATGAACGAGACCCACGAGTTCGCGATGAACATGATCGCGGTGCCCACCAGGTTGAGGCCCACGCCGAGGCCGATGTGCACCAGCGGATGAAACTTTCCCCAGCCGTAGTAGTAGCTGTAGAGGAAGAACGCTTCCGCGAAGAAGAGCCCGACGTAAGGCGCGAAGGTCGGGCTGAAGACGCTCATCAAGTAAGTCGTGAACTTCGGATAGAGCGCGATCAGCAGGAACGTCAGCATCGCGCCGAAGGTGGCGGTGATCGAGAACGACACCGACAAGAGCTTCGTGAACTCGTACGCGAGCCGGTCGTAACGTGTGTCCTTGGTGGCGTAGCCGATGATCTCGATGATGATCGCGAACATCGGCACCGCGAGCACGAACGCGGCGAAGAGCAGGTGAAGCTGCGCTGCCACCCACACGGCGACTCGGCTGCCGACCACCGGGAACTTGCGGTACTCGACTTCCTTGTAAGGCGTGGCCTTGGCGTCGGCCGCTTGCTTCTGGGCGAGGTCGTGCTCGGCTTGCTGGCGCGGCGTCGTCGCCTCGCTGAGGCCGCGCGTCGGTGGGTGGTAGGCGCGGTGCTCGAGCTGCATCCAGACGCCCACGAGCGAGCCGAGCCCGAGCACCACGGCGATCACCGCCATCGGCACGAGCACGCGAGGCTTCACGGGCTCTCCTGGCGCTCGAGCTCGCGCACGAAGGCAACGATCGCCCAGCGGTCTTGGGTCGGCACGGGCCAGCGGTAGGACGGCATCAGCCCCGAACCGTTCGTGATCACGTCGAAGAGCTGACCGTCCGGCATGTTCACGATCTTGTCGGAGTGCATGCTGGGCGTCGGCACGTTTCCGCGCTCGTAGAGAATGCCTTTGCCCGTGCCGCGGCTGTCGTGGCACGGCGCGCAGTAGATCGCGAAGCGATCGCGCCCGCGTGCAACGACCGTGGCGTCGTTGCCGATCGGGTTGGTCGCGACGAAGGCACCGCCGACGTCCTTACCCGTGTGGATCGTGGGATTCACGTGCAGCTCGCCACGGGCGATTGTCCCAGGCACGGGTGGGCGCATCGTTCCGCCGTCGTAAAAGAAGGCACTCTCGGACTGGGGGTCGTAGCGCGGCTGATAATCCATGCTGGGATTCAGGTGGATCGGCTCCCGGCTCGAGGTGCAGCCGCGCGCGCAGCCGCTCGAGGCCAGCGCCAGCGACGCGACGCCGAGGCAGGTGGCGATCCACGCGCACCGGCGTCGCAAGGTGAGTTGCTCTCGGCGCATGCGCTCAGGCCTTGTCGAGATCCGGATTGGGATTCCGGATGCGCGCGAGGTACGAGGTGCGCGGCTTGGTGTTGAGCTCGGCGAGCAGGTCGTAGTTGCGCGGGCTGGTCTTCGCGACGGCGACGCGGCTCTTCGGGTCGCGGATGTCGCCGAACTCGATCGCGCGCGCAGGGCAAGCCTGCTGGCAGGCCGTGCGGACGTCACCGTCGGCGAGCGCCCGGTTCTCGAGCTTCGCCTGTTGCCGGCCGGCGCTGATTCGCTGCAGACAGTACGTGCATTTTTCCATCACGCCGCGTGCCCGAACCGTGACGTTCGGATTCATCGCCATCTTCAGCGTTTCGGGCGTGTCTTTGGTGAAGTTGTAATAGTTGAAGCGCCGCACCTTGTACGGACAGTTGTTCGAGCAATAACGCGTACCGATGCAGCGGTTGTAGACCATGGCGTTGAGGCCGTGATCGTCGTGCACGGTCGCAGCCACCGGACACACCTGCTCGCAAGGCGCGTTCTCGCATTGCATGCAGGGAATGGGCTGGACGACCATCGCTTCCGGGTCGTCGGGATCGCCGCGGAAGTAGCGGTCGACGCGGATCCAATGCAGCTCGCGACCTCGGCGCACTTGGTCGCGGCCGACTGCAGGGATGTTGTTCTCCGCCTGGCACGCCGTGACGCAGGCGTTGCAGCCGGTACAGACGTTCAAGTCGATGGTCATGCCCCATTGGGGGCCGTCCGCGTACGCGCGCTCCTGCCACAACGATTCCAGCGGCGGGTGCTCGACCATCTCCTTGGCGAACTCGGGCTCGTGCTGGAACTCCGCGAGGGTCGCCTCGCGAATCAACGTGGGGACACGTCGATCGCGTTCCTTCGCACCGAGCTCGTCGATGATCCAATGATCCTGGGTGATGGCCAGCTCTGCGGTGCGGCTCAGTCGCTCGATTCGCGCTGAAGCCGCTCCCGCCAGGGTCTTCGTGGTTCGCAGGCGATACGCATCGGCCCCGACCATCGATCCGACCCGCCCGGCGGCCTCGCGGCCGTAACCGAGCGCGATCGTGACGGTGTGCTCGGCCTGACCCGGGCTGATCACCACGGGGATCTCGATCTTCGCGTCGCCGACGGCGATGACCACCAGGTCTTCGTCGGTCACGCCCAATGCGCGTGCCGTTGCATAGCTCAGGAGTGCGGCGTTGCCCCAAGTGAGCTTGGTGGTCAGGTCGGGTAGCTCTTGCAGCCAAGAGATGTTGGCGAATCGGCCGTCGTAGACGGTGAACGACGGCACGAACGTCAGCTCGATCGCTTCTGCCGTGGGCGGAGGAAGCGAGTCCGTGAGCGTTGCCGGCGCGGCGGCTCCTGCAGGAAGCGACTCGAGCTCGTTGGCAGTCGCGCTCGCTTCGAGCAGGCCGTCGTGCAGCACCCGTTCCCAGCGCGAATCGAGCTCGGAGTCGCCGAGGATGCCGCGCCAGGTTTCGCGCACGAGGTCGTAGCCACTCGTGAGCTCCGCCTTTGCTGGGTCGGCGGCGAACGCGCCGAGCAGCTCGGCGACGGAACGGGCGCCGTGCAGCGGCAGCACGAGCGGCTGCACCACGCTGAGCGTGCCGTCGGCTGCGGCCGCGTCACCCCAGCTCTCCAGGAAATGAGCGAGCGGCAGGTGCCAGTGGGCGAGGGCTGACGTCTCGTCGACTTTCGCGCCAGCACGAATACACGTGGTCACTTTGGCGACGGCCTTCGTGAAGTCGAGGTCGCTCGGGGCGTCGTACGCGGGATTCCCGCCGAGGATCACGAGCGTGGAGACCTCACCCGACTGGATCGCCGAGACCAGCGCCGTCAGCTCGCCGAGCACCGAACGCGCGGCATGCCGGGGTGCCCTGTGGGTGAGCGTGGTTCCGAGATTGCCGAGGGCGGCGTTGATCGCGAGCACCCACGCATGGACGGCCGGTGGTAGATGGGCGCCAGCCACGACCACGCTGCGTCCGCGATTCGCCAGCAGATCTTTCGCCGCAGCAGCGATCCAACGTGCATCGACGTCTTCGCCTGAAACAGCCGGTGCCCCGAGACCAAGCTCGCGCGCCAGCAGTGCGACGACCGCAGGCATGCGACCGCGGCGCAATCGCAAGCGATGATCGGCGAGGCCGCCGGTGGCTGTGAAAGAGCTTTCGACGACGTAGAGCCGGTTGAGGTCCGGGGCGCTCGAGGTCTCGTGGTCCGTGGCGGGCAACACAGCGCGCCGGGCCGCGAAACCACCGGTGTTGCGCACCGTTTCGAGATCGGTGCCGAACGGATCGGCGTCGATGGCCACCACCACTCGGGCGCGTTGGTAATCGACGAGCGCTTCGAGCGCGCGCCCCGTGACGGCGGCGACTGCGCTCCGCTGGTGCTCGTCGCTGAGCGGCTCGTAGGTCGCCCAGCGCGCTCGCGGATAGACCTCGAGGAAGCGCGTCCGCAGGCGCGCGAGCGTCGGCGACGTGAATGGCTCGCCCAGCACTGCGAGGCCCGCGCCCTCGCTGGCACGCAGCGATGCCGCTTGGCTGCGCCAGAACCCGTCGAAATCCGTCCAGCTCGAGGGCGCACCGCTCTTGCGCACCGGACCGGCGCGATCGGGATCGTAGAGATCGTAGATTGCGGCCTGCATCCACGCGCTCGAAGCGCCGCGGGTCGCTGGATGCAGCTCGTTCCCTTCGATCTTGGTGGGCCGCCCCTCGTGGCTCTCGACGACCAGCCCGTAGGCACTCCTGCCGAACGGCATGGTGGTGGCGTAGCGGCGTGGCACGCCGGGCAGGATCTCTTCCGGCGGCTTGACGTACGGAACGATCTTTTCGAGTGGGCGGCGACACGCGGTCAGCCCCGCGATCGAGAGCGTCGCTCCCGTGAGCCCGAGCATGTGCCGTCGCGAGACGACGTCGGGCGGTGAATCAGCTCCCGCTGGAAACTCGGGCGAAGCCGCGCTCTCTGCGCCGCGTGAGGATTCGAGTGCCGCGACGCTGCGCCAGTAGGCGGCGCTTCGCGCGGGGCCTGGTGAGCTCGTCATCGATGGCACCCCGAGCAGTCGACGGGAGGCTCTAGGTGCTTCTCGGCGATGATCCGTTCGCCGGCGCTGCGCTGATCAGGCGGCGCCTGCCAGCGCATGTTCGTCACCTGCTCGGTAGGACGCAGGTGTGGCGCTGGATCGCGATGGCAGTCGAGGCACCAACTCATGCTGAGAGGCTCGGCTTGCGTGACGACCTCCATCTGATCGACGCGACCGTGGCATTCGACGCAGCCGACACCTGCGCGCACGTGCATTGCGTGATGGAAGAACGCGAAGTCCGGCAGGTTGTGCACGCGCACCCACTGCATGGGCTGGCCGGATGCGTAGCTGGCACGGATGGGCGCCAGAAGCGCGCTATCGCGTTTCACCACCGCGTGGCAGTTCATGCAGACCTGCGTGGGTGGAACGTTCGCAACCGCCGATCGCTCGACCGACGCGTGACAGTACTTGCAGTCGATGCCGAGATCGCCGGCGTGCAAGCGATGACTGTACGGGACCGGCTGTCGGGGGGCGAAGCCGACGTCCGTGTAACGCGGCGAGAAGTAGTACCAGACGACGCCGATGATCAGGGTCGTGGCGACGAGACCACCGGCCGCCAATGCCAGCGCGGCTCGATTGCTCGATTCCGGAAACACCTGCGCCAAGCGCTCGACCCCCAATCCAGACGATGTTCGAACGAATCGCGACCGTGCGTTGCCGGCCCTCCCGGGCCCTACTAGACTCGCGAGGTGATTCGAGGTGCGTGTTGTCTGTGATGAAGATCACTCAACGACGAATGGGCCGCGAGTGTAGAGCCGCTCGGGAGCGCAGGTCAACTCTGAGTTCACCATCTCGTAACGTTCACCTGTCGACGAGCAGGCACCGAACCGTAACTGACGACAAAACGAGCGCGCACTCACGCTGCGCGCAGATGGCGAGCGTTGGATGACATCTGCGTCCGTGCGCACGGGGGAAGAGGCGACGCTCGCTGCGGCGCAGGTTCGCTTCGTGCAGCGTGCATTGCGTCGAAAACAGCTCTTCTTGGCGCTGAGCGTGATCGGCGTCGTCGTCGGCGTGGGGCTCACGGTGCTCTACACGGTGCTGCGCGTGCGCAACCCGCACTTCGAGATCGGCGCCCGCGCCGTGATCGTCGTTTTGGTGTTGCTCAACGCTCGCCAGAATCTGCGTCAGTACCGCTACGCCGAGGTCCTCGAAAAGGCGTTCGGGACGCGCCCGGACGATCTGCGCGCGGCATGACGGATCCGACTCCGCGCTCGGGGGCTTTTCTCGATCGCAGGTTTTTCGTCGCGGCGTTCATCATCGGTGCCGTCTCGTTGACGGCAATTCGGCCGTTGTTGAGGCGTGCTCCCGAGCCACTGCCGGTTCTCGGCGAGGTTCCGGCGTTTCGCTTCCTCGACTCGGATGGCCAGCCCTTTGGATCTGCTGATCTCGCGGCGCAGGTCTACGTGGTCAACTTCTTCTTCACCACGTGCCCGTCGATCTGCCCCGCGCTGATGCAATCGATGGCGGAGCTCGATCGGCGTTACCAGCGCAACCACGTCGAGGGGGTCCGCCTGGTGAGCATCTCGGTGGATCCCGAACGGGACACCCCCGAAGCGCTGCGCGAGTATGCGAAGAAGATCGGTGCAGCGACGCCGCGGTGGCGGCTGCTCACCGGCGAACGGCACGCGATCGTCGATTTCGCCGAACATGGGTTGCGCGTGCCCGTGGGTGAGACACCCGTGGGAGCCAGTGAGCCGTTCGAGATTGCGCATACGGGTCGCTTCGTGCTGGTTGATTCGCGCGGCCGAGTTCGCGGCTATTACGAGCGTTCGGACGAATGGGGAATGGACGAGATTTTCGAGCGATCTCGGCAACTTCTCGACGAACGAACGCGCTGACTCGAGGGCCGGATCCAAGCCGAGGTGGCCAGCGTGGGAGAAGCGCGGAGCGCGCGCCCCGCCAGCGAGGGAGGCTGTGCCGTGGACGTCGACGTCCTCATCGTCGGCGGTGGCATCAGTGGGCTCGCCGCGGCATTCGAGCTGGCTGAGGCGGAGCCCGCTCCCGACTTCCTGGTGCTCGAAGCCGCGGATCGCATCGGCGGCCAGATCCAGTCGAAGTTGGTCGATGGATGCTTGCTCGAAGCTGGGCCCGACACGCTTCTCGCAGCGAAGCCGCACGGGGTACGGCTTTGCGAGCGCCTCGGCCTGACGGAGGAGCTTCGCTTCTTCTCACCGCCCCGCGTTCCGATCGAGATCCAGCACCGGGGGAAGCTCACGCCACTGCCGGCCGGCTTCGCGCTGTTTGCGCCCACGCGATGGGCACCGGTGATCCGCTCGCCACTTTTCTCCGTACCCGGAATCATACGGATGGCCGTCGAGCGTTTCGTTCCACCGCGTCGAGTCGATCACGGGGACGAGAGTCTCACCTCGTTCGTCACGCGTCGCTTCGGGCGGGAGATGCACGAGCGCATCGTCGAGCCGATCGTCGCCGGGCTGCTGCTGGCGGACGCCGACCGCCTGAGCGTGAGGGCGGCATTACCTCGGTTTCTGGAGCTCGAGCGGGTGCACGGAAGCGTCTCCCGCGGCGTGTCGCGCAACGTCGCCCCACTGGGGCGGGGCGCGTACCTGCAGGGCGGCATGAGCCGACTCGTGGAGGCGCTGGTTGAACGGCTCGGCACCGGCCGTCTTCGGACGTCGGCCAGCGTTCAGTCCCTGGCACGCCACTCGCTCGGCGCCTACGAGGTTCGCCTGCGCGATGATTCGAGAATTCGCGCAAGATCCATCATTCTCGCGTGCCCCGCGTACGCTGCTGCGCCGCTGGTCGCTCCGCTCGCAGGCGGTTTGCGTGACGAGCTGCAATCGCTCCGCTACGCGGCGTGTGCGACGGTGAATCTGATCTACGCAGCGGGCGTCGTTCGCAGCGTTCCACTGAGCTCGGGCTTCTTCGTCCCGCGTGCCGAACGCAGCGCGCTGCTCGGGGGTACGTTCGTCAGCACGAAGTTCGAGGGGCGTGCACCGAGTGACCGCGTGCTCGTACGTGCATTCCTCGGCGGCGCGGGGCGTCGGAGCGACGTGCTCGATGGCAACGATGCCGTGCTCGCGGGCCGCGCACACGCAGCGCTCGCCTCGTTGATCGACATCGAGGCCAACCCGTTGGCGCAGTACGTCCACCGATACCCGCATGCAATGCCTCAATTCGATGTCGGACATCTCGACTGGATCGAGCGGACGCTTCGCGCTGCGGCAGCGCTCGAGGGCGTGCATCTGGCAGGCGGCTGCGTCGGTGCAGTGGGCATTCCGGACTGCATCGCAGCTGGTGCGGCTGCTGCCCGGGGCGTCCTCGCTGCAGCAACCTGAATCCGCGCGTGTCGTCCTCGCTGGACGGGGCGCGGAGGGGTCGATGAGGATGGGGTGGGGCGAGGCGCTCTTCACGTCCCTCGGTGGTTCCACGTGCGGCGATCGTGGCTGAGTTGACACAGCGCGTTGTTTGGCGATACACGCCTCGAAGTCAGCGACACAAGTGTGACCCACGTTACGGATTTGCCGCTGCGGCTGGGAGAAACTCACACAGTTGATTTCATCATGTGCACGATGTATACTGTATACATTCGTGCATTGTGTTGGTGATTCCTTTGT
Organism: uncultured bacterium; assembly: GCA_964447125.1. Taxonomy (GTDB): domain Bacteria; phylum JADJOY01; class JADJOY01; order JADJOY01; family JADJOY01; genus JADJOY01. The sequence continues at coordinate 27,270 of CAYUSL010000001.1, forward strand.
AAATTCAAGTGGTTGTCGACGCTTGAAGCGTTCGACGAGTGTCCAAGGGACCGATGGCCCAGATTTTTCACCGGAGCACCAACACTCTCGCCCGCGCGTCGATTTTCGGCGCCGGGCTGGTCGTGGCGGGCATCTTTGCGCTCGGTTACGCGTTTCAGCGTTCGTCCTACGTCACCGGCGTGAACATCCCGCGTCATCAGCCCGTACCGTTCAGTCACCAACACCACGTTCAAGGTGTGGGGTTGGATTGCCGGTACTGTCACACCTCGGTTGAGGAGTCCTCCTTTGCCGGGATTCCGCCAACCCAGACTTGCATGAACTGTCACTCGCAGATCTGGACCGAAGCTCCGATTCTCGAGCCCGTGCGGCAGAGTTGGAGGTCGGGGCAGCCGCTCGAGTGGGTGCGTGTCAACGACCTGGCTGATTTCGTCTACTTTCCGCACAGCGTTCACGTCGCCAAGGGTGTGGCCTGTGTGACGTGCCACGGTCGCGTCGACAAGATGGCGCTCACCTGGAAAGCCAACTCGCTCTATATGGAGTGGTGTCTCGGCTGCCACCGGGACCCGGCGAAGTATCTGAGTCCGGCGGACGCGGTGTTCCGCATGGACGCCGAGCCGCCCGACGATCAGGAAGCGCTCGGACGCGAACTGATGAAGCGCAACCAAGTTCACACCCGAACCGACTGCTCGACGTGTCACCGATGAACGAGATCACGGCAAGCGATCGCGCTACGCGCTGGGAAATCGCGACGCTCCGCGAGCGTCTGCGTGGGCTCGAAGGCCGTCGCTTCTGGCGCGGGTTGGATGAGCTCGCCGAGGCGCCTGAGTTCACCGAGATGCTCACGCGTGAGTTCCCGGATCGCGCAGACGAGTGGCTGGACCCGGTGAGTCGACGCCGATTCGTCCACATCATGGGCGCGTCTTTCGCCTTCGCCGGGCTCACGGCCTGCTCGGGTCCCAAGACCGGCAAGATTCTGCCGTACGTCAAGCAGCCCGAGCAGCTCGTCCTGGGCAAGCCTCTGTACTATGCGACTGCGCTCACTCTCGGCGGTGTCGCCACGGGCGTGCTCGTCGAGAGCCACGAGGGGCGGCCGACCAAGGTCGAGGGCAACCCGGACCACCCGGCGAATCTCGGCTCGAGTGACGTCTTCATGCAGGCGTCGGTCCTCGAGTTGTTCGATCCGGACCGCTCGAAGACGGTCACGTTCCGCGGCGAGATCCATGGCTATTCGGATTTCGTCACCGCGATGCGCGACATGTTTGCGGTGCAGAAGGTCAAGGCTGGCGCCGGTCTGCGGATTCTCACGGGGAACGTCAGCTCGCCCACGCTCGGTGCTCAGCTCGAGGCTGTGCTCGCGGAGTTGCCGCTCGCGCGCTGGCATCAGTGGGAGGCCGTCGCGAACCGCGACGCAGCGCGCGCGGCCTCGCTCGCGGTGTTTGGTCGCGACGTTGCGCCGCTCTTCCGATTCGAGAAGGCGGATGTGGTGGTGTCGCTGGATGCCGACTTCCTCGGATCGGGCGCGAATCACATCCGTCATGCGCGGGACTTCGGCGCACGCCGCACGCCTGCCATCGGTGAAGGGCACGGACACGAGACAGCTGGCGCCCACGCGCTCAATCGGCTCTACGTGTTCGAGAGCATGCCGAGCTCGACCGGCTCGGTTGCCGATCACCGCTGGCGAGTGCGGTCTTCGGATGTCGCCGCCGTCGGGCAGGCGTTGGCCGGGGCGCTCGGTGTCGCCGGCGTGACGAGCGTCGGGCTGCCGGAGGGCGTCGCGCCTGCGCAGATCGCGGCGCTCGCTGCCGATCTTCGCAGCCACAAGGGGCGCGCGGTGGTCGTGGCGGGCGAGGCTCAGCCAGCGTACGTTCATGCGCTCGCGCACCTCATCAACGACGCCCTCGGCGCGGCGGGCAACGTCGTCGACTACATCGACCCGCCCTCGGTGCGCTCCGAGGACCACGGTCAGTCGATCTCCGAGCTGGTGGCCGACATGCGTGCCGGCAAGGTCGACGTCGTGCTGCTTCTCGGCGGCAACCCGGTGGTCGATGCCCCGAGTGACTTGGCGTTCAAGGAAGCGCTCGACAAGGTCGCTCTTCGCGTTCATGCGGGTCTCTATCAGGACGAGACTGCGCAGCGTTGCCACTGGCACGTGCCGGCCACGCACGATCTCGAGGCGTGGAGCGATGCGCGCGCTTGGGACGGGACGATCTCGATCGTGCAGCCGCTGATCGAGCCGATCTACGGCGGCAAGAGTCTGCACGAGGTGCTGGGTGTGTTGAGCGCCAAGCCGACGCGACCGGGGCTGGAGACCGTGAAGGAGCATTGGGCCGCGCAGTTCGGCGTCGAGGTCGACTCTGCGTGGCGGCGCGCCCTTCACGACGGCTTCGTCGCGGGCTCGGCTCGCACGCCGGTCGCGGTTGCGGTTCAGGGCGGGTGGGCGGCCTCGCTTCGTGTCCCCGCGAAATCCGACGGCGTCGAGGTGGTGCTGCGGCCCGATCCGTCCGTTTTCGACGGTCGATTCGCGAACAACGGCTGGCTCCAGGAGCTGCCGCGTCCCATGACCAAGCTTGTTTGGGACAACGCCGTGCTCGTGAGCCCTGCCACCGCAGAGAAGCTCGGTGTCGAGAACGAGGTCGTCGTCGAGATCCGGGTTGCTGAGCGGTCGGTGCGCGGTCCGGTCTGGATCGTGCCGGGTCACGCGGACGGGTCGGCCACGGTTCATCTCGGCTACGGCCGCGTGCGCGCTGGGCGCGTGGGTAGCGACGTCGGCTTCGATGCGTATCCGATCCGCACCGTTGCGGCTCCGTGGGTCGTGACCAACGCGAGCATCAGCAAGACCGGCGGGCATTACCAACTGGTGAAAACCCATGGGCATCACCAGATGGAGGGCCGCGCGCTGGTTCGCTTCGCGTCCGCCGAGGAATACGCGAAGAACCCGCACTTCGCGCACGAGGGCCACGAGGAAGAAGCGATCAGCATGTACCCGGAGCATCCCTACGACCGCTATTCGTGGGGGCTTGCGATCAACCTCTCTTCGTGCATCGGCTGCAACGCTTGCACGATCGCATGTGTTGCCGAGAACAACATCCCGGTCGTCGGTAAGGAGCAGGTCCGCCGCGGTCGCGAGATGCACTGGATCCGCGTCGATCGCTACTTCGAGGGCGATCTCGACGATCCCGTCGTGTGGCACCAACCCGTGCCTTGCATGCAGTGCGAGAACGCACCATGCGAGCAGGTCTGCCCGGTGGCCGCGACCGCACACTCCAGCGAAGGCCTGAACGACATGGCGTACAACCGCTGCGTCGGCACTCGTTACTGCTCGAACAACTGCCCCTACAAGGTTCGTCGCTTCAACTTTCTCGCATACTCGGACTTCGCCACGGAGAGTCTCAAGCTCGCGCGCAATCCGGACGTCACCGTCCGTAGCCGTGGCGTGATGGAGAAGTGCACGTATTGCGTGCAGCGCATCAACACGGCGCGAAACGAGGCCGAACGCCAGGGACGCGCGATCCGCGATGGCGAGATCGTGACCGCGTGCCAGCAAGCTTGCCCCACACAGGCGATCGCCTTCGGAAATCTCAACGACCGCGCGTCGCGCATCGTCCAGGCGAAAGCGGATCCACGCAACTACGGCATCCTCGCCGAGCTGAACACGCGGCCGCGGACCACGTACTTGGCCGCCGTGCGCAACCCCAACCCCGCTCTCGGAAGCGAGCACGGCTGACGGGCGCACGCCGCCGAGTGAGCACGCGAGATGGAACTCGAGCCTCTATCCTCCGCCGAAGCCGCGCCGCTGCGAAGCGCGCCACCTGCGATCGTCGGTGGCGAGCAATCGTTTGCGACGGTCACCGACAAGATCAGCTCGTTCGTGCTGTCGACGTCCACGGCGCGAGTCTGGTTCCTCGGGTTCACGATCGGTTTCGGGCTGCTCTGTCTGCTGCTGCTGAGCATCGGCTGGCTCTTCATCAAGGGCATCGGGATTTGGGGTGTGAACGTCCCGGTCGGGTGGGGCTTCGACATCATCAACTTCGTTTGGTGGATCGGCATCGGCCACGCCGGAACGCTCATTTCCGCCATTCTTTTGCTGCTTCGTCAGTCGTGGCGACGCTCGATCAACCGCTTCGCCGAGGCGATGACGATCTTCGCCGTTGCGTGTGCAGGCATGTACCCCTTGCTGCACATGGGCCGGCCGTGGTTCGGCTACTGGCTCTTCCCGTACCCCAACATCATGGGGCTGTGGCCGAATTTCCGCAGCCCGCTTGTGTGGGACGTGTTCGCGGTATCGACGTACGCGACCGTCTCGATGTTGTTTTGGTACGTTGGGATGATTCCTGATCTCGCGACGTTGCGAGACCGTGCAAAGAATCAGTTCGCCCGAATCACCTACGGCTTTCTGTCGCTCGGGTGGCGGGGTGCCGCGACCCACTGGCATCGCTACGAGACGGCATGCTTGCTGCTCGCCGGGCTCTCCACCCCTCTCGTGCTCTCGGTTCACACGGTCGTCAGCTTCGACTTCACCATCGGCATCATCCCCGGTTGGCACGCGACGATCTTTCCGCCGTATTTCGTCGCTGGCGCCATCTATGCGGGTTTCGCGATGGTGTTGCTCATCTCGATTCCATTGCGCGCGGTTTGCAAGCTCGAAGACTTCATCACCCAGAAGCACCTGACGAACATGGCGAGCATCATGCTCGCGACCGGTTTGATCGTGTGCTTCGGCTATCTGATGGAGGCGTTCTTCGCCTACTACAGCGGCAATTTCTACGAACGCTTCATGCTGAGCAACCGGATGTTCGGTCAGTACGGATGGGCGTACTGGTCGTTGCTGTTCTGCAACTTCCTGACGCCGCAGGTGCTCTGGTTCAAGAAGTTCCGTACGAGTCCGGCCTGGCTGTTCCTCGTGTCGGTGATCGTCAGCGTCGGCATGTGGCTCGAGCGATTCGTGATCATCGTGACGAGCCTGGCGAACGACTTCCTGCCCTCGTCCTGGGGCCGGTACGTACCGACTCGCTGGGACTTCGCGACCTACCTCGGAACCATCGGGCTGTTCGTTAGCTTGCTGTTCCTGTTCTTGCGCTTCCTCCCGATGATGTCGATGTACGAGATGCGCGCGATCCTGCCATCCGCCAAGCTCAACGGCAGCAAGCAGGCGCACGGGGGCGGTCATGGCTCGTAAGCAGCCGCTTCACGGGCTGATGGTGGAGTTCGCGGACCCGGCGGACGTGGTGCGCGCGGCGCACGCAGCCTACGAGGCCGGCTACCGCAAGATGGACGCGTATTCGCCGTATCCGATCGAGGAGCTGGCGGAGGCGCTGGGTCGCCACAAGCGTGGCCGCCTCCCCATTCTCGTCCTTCTCGGTGGCATCACGGGGCTCGTCGGTGGACTCGCGCTCGAGTATTACGCCTCGGTCATCTCCTACCCACTCAACATCGGCGGTCGTCCGTTCGCGAGCTGGCCGGCGTTCATCCCGCCGGCATTCGAAACCACGGTGCTGTTCGCGGCATTCGCAGCAGTCTTCGGGATGATCGCGCTCAACGGCCTGCCCATGCCTTACCACCCGGTCTTCAACGTTCCCGAGTTCGCGCTGGCGAGTCGCGACCGCTTTTTCCTCTGCATCGAGGCTGCTGATCCGAGGTTCGAGCGTGGCTCCACTCGGCAATTCCTCGAGACTCTCGATCCCAAGGCTATCTATGAAGTCGACCAGTGACCCCCGAGCGCGCGTCGCGTTGCTGGTGACGCTGGCTCTCGTCGTCGGCTGCCGTCAGCGGATGGCGGATCAACCCGCGCCGCGGCCGCTCACGCCGAGCGATTTCTTCGCCGACGGCCAAGCCAGTCGCCCCCTGGTGGAGGGGGCCGTAGCGCGCGGTGACCTCAACGAGGACGAAGCCCTCTACACGGGCAAGAGCGGCGGCCAGCTCGTGGAAGCGTTTCCCATGGTCGTCACCCGCGAGATGCTGGAGCGGGGACACGAGCGTTTCGACATCTACTGTTCGCCGTGCCACGACCGCGTAGGCGAAGGCAAAGGCGTAGTCGTCCAGCGTGGATATGCCCAGCCGCCGTCGTTCCATTCGTCTCGGCTGCGAGAGGCGCGGCCGGGCTACGTGTTCGACGTGATCAGCCACGGCTTCGGTCGAATGCCCGCGTACGGTCCACAGATTCCGGTGCACGATCGCTGGGCGATCGCTGCCTACCTCAAGGCATTGCAGCGCAGCCAGAACGCCAAGGTCGAGGACGTCCCCGCGAGTGAGCGCACCGCGCTACTCGATGCGCCCAAGGCTGCGGACACCGCGGCGGGGGCCTCCGCACACGGGGAACATCGATGAGCCCGGCCGAACTGGCACGTTTGGGTGAGTTGCGCGCTCCTGCGGCATGGGCAGACAAGCGGCGATTCGCCCTCATCGTCGGCGCCGTCGCAACGGCGCTGATGGCAGTAGGCTTTTTCTTGAACCCCGAGCAGTTCTTGCGTTCGTGGTTGCTCGGCTGGGTTTTTTGGGTCGGGCTTGGCCTTGGTTGCCTCGGCCTCCTGATGCTTCAGTACCTGACCGGTGGAGCGTGGGGTGTGATGATTCGTCGGCTCCTCGAGGCCGGCACTCGCACGATCTGGTTGCTCGCAATTTTGGGGCTGCCGGTGTTCGCGGGCGTGAAGACGTTGTACGTCTGGTCCCATCCGGATCCGAACGATCAGGTGCTGATGGCGAAGGTTGGCTACCTGAACGTGCCGTTTTTCCTGGCGCGAGTGGTGCTCTATTTTGGTTTCTGGCTCGGGCTCGCCGGGCTGCTGAACAAATGGTCGACAAATCTCGACCACGCCGCTGCGGACTACGCCACCGAGAAGAAGATCAAGACGCTTTCCGGACCCGGTCTCGCGCTGTTCGTGCTTTCTATTGCATTCGCGGCGGTGGACTGGGTCATGTCGCTCGAACCGCACTGGTTCTCGACGATCTTCGGGCTGCTGTGGCTCATATGTCTGGTGCTGACGGCGCATTCGTTCACGATCGCCGTTCTCTACTTCCTCACGCAGCACGGCGGGCCACTGGGCGCGGTCGTGAATCGCCACCATTTCCACGATCTCGCGAAGTTGCTCTTCGCGTTCGTGATGGTCTGGGCTTACTTCGCGTTCTCGCAGTACCTGATCATCTGGAGCGGGAACCTGCCCGAAGAGATCACTTGGTATGTGACGCGTCTTCACCACGGTTGGCAGTGGTTCGGCCTCAGCCTCGTGGTGTTTCAGTTCGCGGTTCCGTTTCTACTGCTCATGCCCCGTAGCTTCAACTTCAACGCAGCGCTGGTATTGAAGATCGCCGGGCTGATCTTGTTCATGCGTCTGGTCGATCTGTTCTGGCTGACTGCACCCGCATTCCATCCCAAGGCGCTCTCGATTCATTGGATGGATCTCGTGGCGCCCGTGGCGGTTGGTGGCTGGTGGGTGTCGGAGTACCTGCGGCAGCTCGCCATGCGGCCGCTCTTGATGGTCGGGACCTCGGGTCTCGAGGAGGCGCTCCAGCATGGCGGGCACTGAGCATACGGGCGCCACTACGACGTACGAAGAGCGCGACGTAGCCGTCCGGCCCGTGGCGATCATCACGGGTGCGATTCTGGTTGCGGGCTTCCTGGTGATGATTCCGGTGAAGCTTCTGTTCAGCTATTTCCACGACCGCGAGCAGGCGCGCCAGGCGGAGCCGGTGTCGGTGACGCGCGGCGAGGCGCCGGAGGTGGTGCCGGCGCCACGTCTCGAGCCGAAGATCGGCGAGACACTCGCGGCGCTGCGTGCCCACGAGCGCGAGCAGCTCGGCTCTTACGGCTGGGTGGACAAGTCGGCGGGGGTTGTGCGCATTCCGATCGGCCGCGCGATCGAGGTCGTCGCAGCGGAAGGGCTTCCGGCGCGCCCGGAGGCGAAACCATACGTTCGTTTCGAGCTCACGAATCGCGGCTCGGACGGTGCTGGTGGATCGGACTCGCGAGCATCGGTCGCCGCTGAACAGAAGGCGGGCCACGAATGAAGTCGCGATGTTCGTGGATCGCACCGTGGCTGGTAGCCGCGGTCGCTGGATCGGCCTCGGCAGCTACGGCGAGTGATCCGGTCGCCAGCCACCTGCCAAAGTCGCTCGAGGGTGTCACGTTCGAGCAGCGTCTGAGTCAGCAGTTGCCGCTGGACACCACGTTCACGGATGAATCGGGCACCGTGCGTCCACTCCGGGACTACATGCGTGGCAAGCCGGTGATCCTGACGCTCAACTACTTCGAGTGCCCGATGCTCTGTACCGTCGAGCTCAACGGCCTGGTTTCGGCGCTCAAGCCGCTCGAGCTCGCGGTGGGAAACGAGTTCGACATCGTGACCGTGAGCTTCAATCCTGCGGAAGGGCCGGCGCTCGCGGAACAGAAGAAGGCTGAATACCTGAAGAGCTACGGGCGGCCGGAGGCGGCCGACGGCTGGCATTTTCTGACGGGTTCGGCAGAGTCGATCCGCGCGTTGACCGAGTCGGTAGGCTTCCACTACCGGTACGACGACGAGACGAAGCAGTTCGCGCATGCAGCGGGTGTCGTGGTTCTCACCCCGGACGGCCGTGCGTCGCGCTATTTCTTCGGCGTCGAGTTCGCGCCGCGCGATCTGAAGCTCGCGTTGATCGAGTCGTCACAAGGAAAGATCGGCACTTTCGTCGATCGGGTTTTATTGTTCTGCTTCCACTATGACCCCGCCGAGGCGAAGTACGGCATCGCGGCGCTCAACCTCGTGCGTGCAGGTGGCGCGGTCACGGTGATAGGCCTCGTGGCGTTCGTCGTTCTCGGCAGCCGTGGCGACTCCTCGCGCCCGGTTCACCCGACGTCACGGGAGGTGACCCATGGGGTCTAACGTCCCGTTGTTCCCGGAGGCGGCGTCTTCGGTCGCGCTCCGAGTCGATGCGCTCTTCTTCTTCTGGCTCGCGATCGCGCTGTTTTTCGGCGTGCTGATATTCGTGCTGGTGCCGGTTCTGGCGATCAAGTACCGACGCACGCCGGACAACATCACGCCACCGCCGTTGCACGGCTCGACGCCGCTCGAAATCGGCTGGACGGTTGCGCCGTTCATACTCGCCCTCGTGCTCTTCGGCTGGGGGGCGGTGGTGTTCTTTCACATCTATCGCCCTCCCAACGACACCATGAACGTGGATGTGGTGGGCAAGCGCTGGATGTGGAAGCTGCAGCACGCGAACGGAAAGCGCGAGATCAACGAGCTGCACGTTCCGCTCGGCCGCGCGGTCAAGCTGCGCATGACGTCCGAGGACGTGATCCACAGCTTCTACGTGCCAGCGTTCCGAGTGAAGACCGACGTTCTGCCCGGTCGTTACACCACGCTTTGGTTCCGCGCCACCAAGCCCGGCCGTTATCACCTGTTCTGCGCCGAGTACTGCGGCACGGAGCACTCGAAGATGGGTGGGTGGGTCGAAGTGATGCAGCCGGAAGACTTCCAACGTTGGCTCGCGGGCGGCGGTGGCGCGCCCGGGCAAGCGCAGGTGTCGCCGGTGGCGGCGGGCGCCGCGCTCTTCACGAAGTTCGCCTGTGCGAGCTGCCATCGACAGCCCGGGCCGGGTGAGCCGCCGGCCCTCGGACCGAATCTGAAAGGCGTGTTCGGGCATCCGGTGAAGCTGAAGAGTGGCGATACGGTGGTCGCCGACGAGGCATACATCCGCCGCTCGATCCTCGAGCCGCTCGCGGACGTCGTGGAGGGCTTCAATCCGGTGATGCCCACCTTCAAGGGCCAAGTGGACGAAGAGCAGCTCTTGGCCTTGATCGAGTACGTGAAGTCGCTGAAAGCACCGGAGGCTGATGGCGCCGGCACGGCAGCAGCGGCAGGAGCTGCGCCATGAGCAACGCGGCAACCGCAATGGACCTGCAGGACGAGCCGCAGGACTACATCAACGTCAGCTACGGCATCCGGTCGTGGCTGCTGACGATCGACCACAAGCGCATCGCCATTCTCTATCTGTGCTCGGTGACGGCTGCATTCCTACTGGGTGCGATATTCGCCGGGATCGTCCGGATCGAGTTGCTCACGCCGGCGGGAGATCTCTTGGAGGCGGAGGCCTACAACAAGGTCTTCACCATGCACGGCGTGATGATGGTGTTCTTCTTCCTGATTCCCGCCATCCCGGCGGTGCTCGGTAACTTCTTGGTGCCGCTCATGATCGGCGCCAAAGATCTCGCATTCCCGCGCATCAATCTGGCGAGCTGGTACGTCTACAACCTCGGCATTGCGCTCACGCTGTACGGGATCGCAACCGGCGGCATCGACACCGGATGGACGTTTTACGTGCCATACAGCACGCAATGGTCCACCTCGAACGTGATTCCCGTCGGGCTCGGTGTTTTCGTGATCGGGTTTTCGTCCATTCTTACCGGGCTCAACTTCCTGGTGACGATTCACCGCATGCGTGCCCCTGGGCTGACCTGGTTCCGCCTGCCGCTCTTCATCTGGGCCCACTACGCGACGTCGCTGGTGATCATGCTCGGGACGCCGGTGGTCGCCATCACCGTGGTGTTGCTCGCGCTCGAGCGCATGTTCCACCTGGGCATCTTCGACGCTTCGCTCGGCGGCGACCCGGTGCTCTTTCAACACCTGTTTTGGTTCTACTCGCATCCGGCCGTGTACATCATGATTCTGCCGGCGATGGGCGTGATCAGTGAGCTGATCTCGACCTTCTCCCGCAAGCGGGTGTTCGGCTACGAGTTCGTGGCGTTCTCGAGCTTGGCGATCGCGCTCATCGGCTTCCTGGTGTGGGGACACCACATGTTCGTCGCGGGCCAGTCGGTCTACGCAGGGCTGGTGTTCTCGGCGCTCACGATGCTCGTGGCCGTGCCGTCGGCGATCAAGGTCTTCAACTGGACGGCGACGCTCTACAAGGGATCCGTGTCGTTCGATACGCCGATGCTGTTTGCGCTCGGTTTCATCGGACTGTTCGTGATCGGCGGCCTCACCGGCGTATTCCTCGGCACGATGGGTCTCGACGTACACGTCCACGACACGTACTTCGTGGTCGCCCATTTCCACTACGTCATGGTGGGCGGAACGATCATGGCGTACATGGGGGGGCTGCATTTCTGGTGGCCGAAGATCAGCGGCAAGCTCTACCCGGAGTTCTGGGGCAAGATCTCGGCGGCCCTGGTTTTCGTCGGCTTCAATCTCACGTTCTTCCCGCAGTTCATTCTCGGTTACATGGGCATGCCGCGGCGCTATTGGTCGTACCCACCCGAGTTTCAGGTGTTGAACGTGCTCTCCACTGCGGGCGCATCGGTGCTCGGCATCGGATACTTGCTGCCGCTGATCTACCTGGTGTGGTCGATGCGCTACGGCAAGGATGCGCCGGCGAATCCGTACGGGGCGACTGGGCTCGAGTGGCGCACACCTTCGCCACCGCCCACGGAGAACTTCCCAGTGACGCCCACCGTGACTTGGGAGGCGTACGACTACACGAGCGCGCCCGAGCCGGAGGTGTCCGTTGGCTGACGCGATGACCACCCACGCGCCGGGCGGCCACCCCGTCGCCCATCAGTTCGCGAGCGCACGGCAGCAACGCGAGGCCGCCACCCTCGGCATGTGGTTCTTCCTGGTCCAGGAAGTGCTCTTCTTCGGTGGACTGTTCGCGACCTACGCCGTTTATCGGTTCCGCTTCCCCGAAGGGTGGGCGGAAGCGAGCCGCGAGCTCAACGTCGTCCTGGGCGGCATCAACACGGCAGTCCTCATCATGAGCTCGCTGACGATGGCGCTGGCCGTTCACGGCGCGCAGACCAGCAATCGTCGCGCACAGGTCCTATCGCTGATCGCAACCATCGTGCTGGGCTCGGCGTTCCTGGTGATCAAGGGCTTCGAGTACCACCACAAATGGGTCGAGCACCTGATCCCGGGACCGCACTTCCAGTTCCACGGTCCCGAGGCGCCGCACGCGAGGATCTTCTTTGCGGTCTACTTCGCCATGACGGGGATGCACGCGTTCCACATGGTGATCGGCATCGGTCTGCTCCTTTGGCTGCTCAAGAACGCTGCGAAGGGCGTCTACACCGCCGCGTACAACACGCCGGTGGAAAACGTCGGGCTCTACTGGCACTTCGTCGACATCGTCTGGATCTTCCTCTTTCCCTTGCTCTATCTCGTGCATCGTCACTGACGAGGTCATCCCGTGTCCGAGGCGCATTACACGACGTCGCACGACGACGATCACGCGAGCGGTCACGTCGGGTCGCTCAAGGTCTACTTCGCGATCTTCGGCGCGCTACTCTTGGGCACGGCGATCACCGTCGCCGCCGCATATCACGACTTTGGTGCGCTCGGCCTGCCGATCGCGATGCTCATCGCGATCGTGAAGGCGACGCTCGTCGTGCTCTTCTTCATGCATGTGAAATACGAGATGCCGCTGGTGAAGGCGATGGTGCCCATGGCCATCGCTTTCCTGCTCGTGCTCTTCGGTTTCGTGTTCTCGGACTACGTGGGGCGTACCTTTCCGCTCTGGTGACCGTGCTCACCCGAAATCGGATCGGGTGATGGGAACGTACCGGGGCTGGGCCGCGACTCGCGATAGCCACGCGCGGATGTGAGGGTAGGGCGTGAGCTCGAAGCTGCCCTCGTCGGCGACGTGGGTGTACGCGTAGAGCGCCACGTCCGCAATCGAGTAGCGTTCGCCCACGAAGTAAGTGCGGCCGTCGAGGTGGCGCTCCATCACTCCGAGCGCGGCGTAGCCCTTCTCGAGCTTCTCCGGTAGTTGAGCACGACGCTGGTCGTCGAGCCCAAAGACGTGTAGCCACGCGCGCGCCACGGCGACGTAGGGCTCGTGGCTGTACTGCTCGAAGAACATCCACTGCAGCACTTCGGCGCGCTCGAAGGGATCGGCCGGCAGGAAGGGCGTTCCATCGGCGAAATACCAGAGGATCGCGTTCGACTCCGCGAGGCGACGGCCATCCCCGAGGTCGACTGCCGGGATTCGGCCGTTGGGATTGATCGCCAGGAAGTCGGGCGTGCGCGTCTCGCCCTTCACGATGTCTTTCTGCACCAGGCGGAACGGTATCTCGAGCTGGTGGAGCAGCAGCCTGACTTTGTAGCCGTTGCCCGAGGGGAGATAGTCGTAGAGCGTGATCATGTCGGGCCTTCGTCCGCGTCGCGAATTCCGCGTCCAGTGTGAGCTGCGTGCTGCCGTTGCCGTCAGGTACGGGGAGTGGGGAGGCTCAGAATACAGTGCTCCCACGCACCCAGCTCGACGTGCAGGGTGGCGGTCTCGGCGATCGCACCGCGCAGGGCACCGGTGGCGAGATCGACGACGGCTTGCCGTCCGGCAGCGTGCAGGTCGTCGCGGCGCAACTCGATCGTGGCGCTGGCGGGCTCGGCCGACCAGTTGATCACGACGGCAACCACCTCGTCGTCGGCGCGCCAGCGCCACGCGAGAATCGGTGACTCGCCTCCTGAATGCGCCGCCTCTTCGTTGGTGACGAGCAGCGACCAGGTCCCGCTGGTGAACGCCGCACCGCGCGTGACCGCGAGCAACTCGCGCACGAAATGCCCTTCCTCCGCTGCCTCGCCTGCTTCGGAGGCGCGCGCCAGATGGATGGGTGCGCGCAAGCTGGCACCCTCGAGCTGACCGTCGTGGACGAGGGCCATACCGGGGAGCGTGAGCATCACGACGGTCGCGGCGCGGGCGCGATCGCGTCCGAACGCGGCCAGCGCCCGTTCCTCGTCGTGGTTTTCGACGAAATGCACGCCACGCGAGAGCCAGGAGCGCGCGGCGCCGAGATGGGTGCGAAGCGCGCTCAGACGATCGGCCAGGAGCAGGTCGTAGACCGTCTTGTCGTAGGCGAAATCGAACCCGAGCTCGAGCAGCTCGGGCTCGAGGCCCCAGTACGCTTCGGCGAGAAGCATCGTGCCCGAGGATCGCTTGCGAACCCGCCCAATGAGCTCGGACCAAAGCTCGGCCTGCGCTGGCGCCCCGACGGGAAGCAGCTCGCCCCAAGCGCGCGCCACGACGCGGTTGAGGCCGAGCATCGCCAGGTCCACGCGCACCCCGTCCGCCAGCTCGGCGACGTGGGTGAGATTGCTCTCCAGTGCGGCGCGTGCGTCGGCGTTCGTGTAGTCCACTTGGACGGTGTCCCGCCAGGGCGGGAAATTCGGGTCGCGCCCGTGGGCAAAGTGCGCTCCGCCGGGCCCCTCGAAGAACCAGTCGGGGTGCTCGACGACCTCCCGGTCGCTCCCGCGTAGCAGCCGCCATGGGTGCGTCGTGAGCCAGCGATGGTCCGCCCCCAGATGATTGGGGACGAAGTCGAGGACCAAGCGCAGGCCGAGGCGGTTGAGCTGAGCGCGCAGCTTCGCGATCTCACCTTCGTCGCCGAGGCCCGGTGCGATCGAGTAGTCGTGAATCGCGTAGGGCGAGCCGAGGATGTCGTCGTCGCACAGATCCGGCAGAACCTCGGCCCAGCGACGTCGGTCGGGTGAGGTGAGGGCGAGTGCTCGCGAGGCGGGACTGCGCTTCCACACGCCCATCACCCAAACCAGTCCGAAGCCCAGCGCGACGAGCTCGCTCCAGACCTCGTCGGGCACGGTGGCGAGCGTGAGGGACCGGCCGATCCTGAGCGACTGTCGGTGCAACCACGCGGGCGCGTGAAGCTCGTAGATTCTGGGCTGAGAACGCATGCTTCGCTCCGAGTTTGTCGCGCGTTCGTTTCGCGGCGCAGGTTGCCGACACCCGGCACCACGGTGGGCCGTCGCGTCGGCTGCGACCACCGCTGTCACGTGGTGGCGAGGCGCCGCTCCGAAGCGTGGCTCGCACGGCTCGACTCGTCATCCCCGGCGCCTGCGACGCCGCGTCTCACGGGTGCGAAGCGCTTCGCGGAAAGGCTCGCATCGCGAGGCATGTTCGCGCCACCTTCGCCGCGCCGACCTCGGGTGCGCCGTTGCCCGCGCTCCGCTACGAGCTGCGGCTGGAAGGCTCGCTTCAGTTGGGCGCGGTGCGAAGCGAACGGGTAGATTCGCGCGGTCATGCCCGGGGTGCTCGATCTGACCGACGGCCTCGCCCACGCAGGCCTGGACCTCGCCGCCACGTTCGTGGTGCAGCGTTACAACGACCAGGTCGCGACTCGCCATCGACTGCCCGAGTTCGGTCACGCGCGGACCCAGGGGTTGGTCGTCGGGAACTCTCGCGAGCTTTGGGCACCCTTCCTCCACTCGCTGGCGCACGATTCGCGCGGGCTTCGTTCGCTTCATCCCCTCGACCGTTACGTCGAGGTCACGATTCGTGAGGCGCTCGCAGGGCTCGGCGTCCGCCATCAGGTCCGCTGGGCTCATGCCCGGTTGTCTCGTCCGGTGGCGATCCAGCGCGCCGCATACGTGGCCGGTCTGGCGCTGCCTGCGCCGTGCCGGTTGGCGATCCATCCGCGCTTCGGGCTTTGGATCGGTCTGCGCGCCGCCATCGCGTTCGATTGCCCGTGGGACGACGGGCTGCCAACGTCACCGCCTACCCGGGCTCACCCTTGCGACGGTTGCGACCGCCCATGCGTGGCAGCATTCGAGCATGCCGTGCTGGCGACCGAAGGGCAGAGTGGATGCGACGCTTCCGGGTGGCTCGCGGTCCGTGAGGCCTGCCCTCTCGCATCCGATCAGCGCTACGACGAGGGGCAGATCCGCTACCACTACACCAAGGATCGGGCGGTGCTGCGCGAAGCCGTAGCCTCCCTTCGTCCTTCGACATTCGTTCGTTGACGCGCTGCGGCGCGGCTCAATATCTTGGCCACTGAACGCCGTTCGCTCGTCCGCTCGGGAACGGCTCGCCTTCCGCAACCCCATCTCGATCGTTCCGGGTCCGCCGTGCACGAGCACGGCCACCGTCGCGGCCCGCACGAGAGAGGAGCCATCATGAAGCGAGAGATCCGCAAGGTCGCCGTGCTGGGCTCGGGTGTCATGGGCAGCGCCATCGCTGCCCACCTGGCGAACGCCGGCATCCCGTCGCTCCTGCTCGACATCGTTCCGAAGGCGCCCGACCCGGCCGAGGAGAAGGCGGGTCTCACGCTTCAATCGAAGGCGGTGCGCAACCGCTTTGCGCGCGTCGCGCTCGAGAACGCGGCCAAGGCGAAGCCGGCGCCGTTCTTCGACAACGCTCTCGGGTCGCTGATCGAGATCGGCAACTTCGACGACGACTTCGCGCGCATCGGCGAGTGCGACTGGATCGTCGAGGTGGTGGTCGAGAACCTCGAGATCAAGAAGCAGGTGATGTCGCGGATCGCCGAGCACCGAAAGCCCGGCTCGATCGTCAGCTCGAACACCAGCGGCATCCCCATCGGCGCGATGAGTGCCCACTGCCCGAAGGAGTTCCGCGAGAACTTCCTCGGCACGCACTTCTTCAACCCGGTCCGCTACATGAAGCTCCTCGAGATCATCCCCGGGCCGGACACGCTGCCCGAGGTGCTCTCGTTCATGAGCGAGTTCGGCGAGCGCGTCCTCGGCAAGGGGATCGTGCGCTGCAAGGACACTCCCAACTTCGTCGCGAATCGCATCGGCGTGTTCGGCATGCTGCGCACCATGCACCTGATGGAGGAGCTCAAGTACACGATCGACGAGGTCGACGCGATCACCGGACCGCCCATGGCGCACCCGCGCTCGGCGTCGTTCCGCACCGGCGACCTGGCCGGCGTCGACACCCTCGTGCACGTCTGCGACAACGTGTTTGCGAGCGTGCCCAACGACGAGATGCGCGACACCTTCAAGGTGCCCGAGTTCGTGCGTGCGATGGTCGCGGCGAAGCGCCTCGGCGACAAGACCGGCGGCGGCTTCTACAAGAAGGGCAAGAGCCCCACGGGCGAGCGCCAGAACCTGACGCTCGATCCCGCGAGCGGCGAGTACAAGCCCTCGGAGAAGATCAAGATCGACTCGCTGGGCGTCGCCAAGAACCTGGATAGCGCCGCCGATCGCCTGAAGAACACGGTCTACGCCGAGGACCGCGCAGGCGCTTTCGCGTGGCCGCTGATGCGCGACACGCTGGTGTATTCGGCGAATCGCGTCCCCGAGATCGCCGACTCGCTCTCCGAGCTCGACCGCGCGATGCGCTGGGGCTTCAACTGGGACTTGGGTCCGTTCGAGTCGTGGGACGCGATCGGTGTCGAGGAATCCGTCGCGAGGATGCAGGCCGAGAAGGTGAAGGTTCCATCGTGGGTCGAGCAGATGCTCGCCGCGGGCAAGAAGACCTTCTACGTCCGCAAGGACGGCGTGCGCTGCGTCTACGATCCGGCGAAGAAGGACTACGTCGCCGAGACCGTGCACCCCAGGGTGATTCTGCTGCCGTCGCTCAAGGAACGCAGCAAGACCATCAAGGAGAATTCGTCGGCCTCGCTGATCGACCTCGGCGACGGGGTCGCATGCCTCGAGTTCCACTCCAAGATGAACGCGGTGGATGCCGACCTCATCGCGCTGCTCTCCGAGGGCATCGACTACGTCGCGGCCAACGGCGAGGGGCTGGTCATCGCCAACCACGATCCGCAGGCCTTCAGCGCGGGCGCCAACCTGATGCTCATCTACATGGCGGCTCAGCAGCAGATGTGGGCCGACATCGAGAAGCTCTCGGGCGAGTTCCAGCAGGCCAACATGAAGCTCAAGACCGCGCCCAAGCCGGTGGTGGTCGCACCAGCCGGTCTGGCGCTCGGCGGCGGTGCCGAGATCGTGCTGCACGGGCCGAAGGTCCGCGCCCACGGCGAGCTCTATTGCGGTCTGGTGGAAGTGGGCGTTGGCCTGATTCCCGGGGCCGGCGGCTGCAAGGAGCTGGCGGTGCGCGCCACCCAGGGTCTGCCGCAGGGCGGCATGGTGGCCGTCGATCCGGCGCCGTTCATCGCACGCGCCTTCGAGGCGATCGCGATGGCGAAGGTATCGATGAGTGCCGTGGAGGCCCGCAACTCGGGCTTCCTGCGGGTGAGCGACGGCATCACGCTCAATCGAGATCACCTCATCCAGGACGCGAAGGACGAGGTGCTGCACATGGCGCGCATGGGCTATTGCCCGGCGCAGCCGCGCGCCGACGTGGTGGTGGGTGGCGAGCCGGTGTGCGCCGCGCTGGTGGCGGCGGTGCAGGGTATGAAGCGCAGCGGCTTCGTGAGCGACCACGACGTGAAGATCGCCTCGAAGATCGCGTACGTGATCACGGGCGGTCCGGTGGCCGCGGGCACCAAGGTCAGCGAGCAGTACCTTCTCGACCTCGAGCGCGAGGCGTTCCTGAGCCTGGTCGGCGAGGCCAAGTCGCAGGAGCGAATCCAGCACATGCTGCTCAAGGGAAAGCCGCTCCGGAACTGATCCGGTGCCGATGCTCAACGACGACGAATGAGCGAACACCGTTTGTGAACGGCTCGCGCCGGAGGCGCGACGGCGAGCAGAGCGAGCCGACTTGGGGTGGAGCCCCGCAAAAATCGCGCTTCTTGCGGGGCGGGGGGCTGGAATAGCCCCCCGGAGAAATCACTCGAGACGATCCAGGAGGACGCCATGGAAGATGCAGTGATCGTGTCGTCGGTTCGCACCGCGGTCGGAAAGGCACCACGCGGAACGCTGCGCTACACCCGTCCGGACGACATGGGTGGCACCGCCATCAAGGCTGCGCTGGAACGCGCGCCCGGCGTCGCTGCCGAAGAGATCGGCGACGTGGTGATGGGCTGCGCCATGCCGGAAGGCGAGCAGGGCATGAACGTGGCGCGGGTCGCCGCGACCCTCGGCGGCCTGCCCAACAGCGTGCCCGCGTACACCGTGAACCGCTTCTGCAGCTCGGGGCTCCAGGCGATTGCCATCGCCGCCGAGCGCATCATGATCGGCGCGGACAGCGCCGCGATCGGTGGCGGGCTGGAGTCGATGAGCCTGGTGCCGATGGGTGGCAACAAGATCGTGCCCAACCCCAAGCTCGTCGAGACCTATCCCGACGTGTACATCGGCATGGGTCACACCGCCGAGGCGGTGGCGCAGCGTTTCGAGGTGAGCCGCCGCGAGCAGGACGAGTTCGCCGTGACCAGCCACCAGAAGGCGGCGGCGGCGATCGCGGCCGGCAAGTTCAAGGACGAGATCGTGCCTCTCGACGCGAAGGTCTACACCGTCGGCAAGGACGGCCGCCCCGCGAGCGCCACCAAGGTGTTCGATACCGACGAGGGTGTGCGGGCCGACACCAGCCTCGACGGTCTCTCCAAGCTGCGCCCGGCGTTCCACCCGGCCGGCAGCGTGACCGCCGGTAACTCCTCGCAGACCAGCGACGGCGCCGCAGCGAGCGTGCTGGTTTCGGCGAAGCGCGCCAAGCAACTCAAGCTCGCGCCGCTCGGCATCTACCGCGCGTTCGCGGTGGCGGGCTGCGACCCCGACATCATGGGCATCGGCCCCGCGCTCGCGATCCCCAAGCTCCTCGAGAAGGCCGGTGTGAAGCTCGAGGACATCGATCTCTTCGAGATCAACGAGGCGTTCGCGTCGCAAGCCGTGTACGTGGTGCGCAAGCTCGGCATCGATCCCGCCAAGGTGAACGTGAACGGCGGCGCCATCGCCCTCGGCCACCCGCTCGGCTGCACCGGCGCCAAGCTCACCGCCACGCTGCTTCACGAGATGGGCCGCCGCAAGGCGCGCTACGGGATCGTGAGCATGTGCATCGGCGGCGGCATGGGCGCTGCGGGACTCTTCGAGCGTCCAGCCTGATCCGCCGATCCACTGCCGGGTGAGCGTCTCGTCGCTCGCCGGCTCGCCCCTGGGCTTCATCGCCCAGGGGCGTTTTCACGTGTGTGGCCTGCGTCGGACACCTGGCGCGCGAGGTGGGCCTACATGGCCCGCTGGGCTGCGGTACGGCGATTGCTCTTCGTCGGCGGCGTCGAGACGGATCTCGACTCCCGACACCTGCCACCTGCGAGCTTTCGACATGGACTGTGAGCGAGCTCGGATCTCGTCGTCCCTTCACCGTTTCGCCGCTTCGCCGCGCGTACTCCTCATCCTCGGATGTGTAGTGGGTACCGTTCTCGGAGCGTGCACGAGCCAAAAACCCCAATCGCCGCAGGCGATTGAGTCGCATTCGCCTGGCGCTCGCCAGGGCGAGTCGGCGCTCGAACGGCCGTCGTCTGGCGGCGTCGAAGACGCCCGTGCGCGCGTGCAGGCGTTGCTCGCGTCGCGCAGCACGCCAGTCGGCACCAGCGACTACGCCGTCGGCCCGGGTGATGTCCTCAAGATCGCCGTATTCGACGTGCCCGAGCTCGACCGCACGGCAAGAGTTGCCGAGTCGGGCGAGATCACCTTGCCCTTGATCGGCAGCGTCGAGGTTGCTGGTCTCACGGTCCAAGGCGTTCACGATCGCCTCACCGCACTGCTCGGTCACCGCTTCGTGGTGGACCCGCAGGTCGATGTCCGAGTCGAGACCTTCGCCAGCCAGCGCGTGGCCGTGATGGGGCGCGTGGAAAAGCCCGGGGTCTATTCGCTTTCGCGCTCCGCGAGTCGGATCGTCGACCTCGTCGGTCAAGCGGGAGGCGTGTCCGCACAAGCGGCTCGACGCATCGAGCTCTATCCCGTGGAAGAACGCCCGGCGGCGCGCGGCGCGACGAGCGAAGCGGTGGCCGGCAAGGATGCGACGCTGGCGGCGCTGCGAGGCCGCAAGCCGATCGTGATCGATCTCTTCGATCTGATGAATCTCTCCGATCCCGTCTCGACGCTGGCACTGCGTGACGGAGACGTCGTGTTCGTTCCCGATCAAGGGAATTTCTTCGTCGGTGGCGAGGTCAAACGGCCCGGGAAATACGGGCTGTCGGAAACCTCCACGCTGATCACCGCCATCGCCGAAGCGGGCGGCCTCGGCGACTTCCCCATCAGCGACGACGTTCTTCTCGTGCGCCATCCGAACGGCGCCGACAAGATCACGATGTCGCTCGACTTCGACTCCATCACCACGGGCGCCAGCCCCGACGTCGCCATCGAGGAAGGCGATCAGGTGATCGTGCAGCGCAGCATGCTGCGCGCCGGCCTGTCGAAGGTCGTCGAGACGATGGGGCGCTTCATCGGCGTGGGTCTGTCCGCTCCGCTCTGACAGGTTGCCGAAGGCTCGCGCGAGCGAGCCCCTCGAGAGCCCCCGACGTCGTTTCCTCGGGAGTCGAACCAGACGCCGCTTCTCGAAGCGCGCCGTGATCGAACGGCCGTGCGACAAGCCGCCTGTGTCGTGGGTATGCACCGCGCACGCTGCGGCTGCGCCGCGGCTGGGCTCGCGTCCCTCGAGGCGCGTTCGGAAACGCTCGCGCGCGTGGTTTCCGTTGCGCCACGCGATCCGTGACCAGGTCGTAACGACCTGCCGCATGGGTCGAATTGGCCAGGCGCCAGTGCCGCGAGGCGCGCTCGCTCGCGAGACCAGTCCGCACGTGCGCCGCCAGGCGCGCGAACGAGCAGGCGGGGCACGTGGCGATATGCCCGACTCGTCACGCGATTTGCGACGCACTCGGTGCGCGGCCAATGAATGGGATCCCAATCATCGGAGATCGGTGGTGCGTGCAGGCACGACCGTTGCACTTCGGCCAGCGCACAACCGGATCTGCTGGCTTCCACTCGAACGAGGAGCATTACTCATGACGACGCTGCGGCGCCGACAGGCCCTCTCCATCTTCATCGCTGTGGCAGCGCTTACGCAGCGCCTGGTCGCACCGTCGATCTCGCAAGCCAGTGCGGCAGCGCTCGGCATCGCGGGAACGGTGCGCGCCGACGCCGGTAGCGCCCTCGTCGGTACCGTGGTCGGACTCATCGACTCGGAGACGGGTACGCTCGCCGCGAAGACCGCCACCGGGAAGTTCGGCGAGTACCGATTCGAGTCGGTACGTCCCGGCCGCTACCGCCTCGCCGTCGCCGAGTCCTCGTTCTCTTCGGCGAGCTACGTCGCAACGCTCGCCGCGGCTCACGGCGGAGAGACGCGGGTGGACTGGACGCTCCATTCGGCGAATGCGCCTCAGCAGGATCCGCACGACTCGATCGCGCAGAGCTCGACCACGGTCGCCGGCGTCGTCGCGCACCCCGAGCCCAGCACCGCGCTAGCGCAGCCCGCGTTCGTCGCCGACGTCCCCACGTGGGTGCTCGCGACGGCTGCGACGGGCGGCGTCGCTGGCGCCACGCTCGGATCGCTCTGTCTCACGGGGACCGCGATCTGCGAGGAAGACAAGCCGGTCGCAAGCCCACAGCAATGACGCTCTCACGCCGCGTCGCGCGAGCGATCGCCCGCGTCACGTGCTGCGCACCATCTCGATCGAAGGGAATCGATCATGTCCAACGCACGGCCCGAAGGCGGACGCGACGACGGCACAGCGCCGATCCAGCTCGCGCGCACCATCGTCGATGGCCAAGTCGTGAGCGTGGTGCAAGCCACGTCACCGCTCGGCTATGGAGGCTATCCCGCCGGTGTCTACGCACCCCATCCTTTCGAGCAGCCCGGCGCCGCCATCGGATTGCGCGAGCTGCTGGCGCTGTTGCGCGGCCAGCGACGATTGATCTTCGCCGTCTTCGGCGCGGTCACGCTCGCGACGGTGCTCTACGTCGTGACGCGCACGCCGCTCTACACCGCGGGGGTGACCGTTCAGATCGACCGCGACAACCCCAACATTCTCACGTTCGAGGACGTCGTTCCCGGCCAGAAGGGATACGTTGGCCCGTACGACGAATACTCACAGACGCAGTTTTCCATCCTGAGAAGCCGCGTGCTGGCCGCGCGCGTGATCCACAAGCTCGGCCTCGAGGACGAGCCGGCGCTCGCGAGCGCGAGCGGACGACTGTCGCTCACCCGCGCAGTGGGCAGCTTCGCGCGCGCGATGCGCTCGTGGCTCGCCGCGAGTGGCGCGCCCACCGATCCCGACTCCGTGGAATCGGTCGAGGACGCAGCCACGTCCGGTGCCGAGTCCGGCACGCTGGGAGTCGACGCGCACCTCGTCGATCGCTACCTCGATGCGCTGGAAGTGAAGCCGGTACGCAACACGCGGCTCGTGCGCATCGCGTTCACGACGCCGGTGCCGGCGCTCAGCGCCCGCGTCGCCGATGGGATCGCCGACGGCTACAAGGCCTACTCGCTCGAGACGAAGCTCGCGCTTTCCGTGGAGGGACGCGATTTCCTCGAGCGGCAGCTTCACGATCTGGAGGAGCGTTTGCGCACGGCCGAAGCGGCGCTCGCGGCCTATCGCGAGGAGCACCAGTTGGTGTCGCTGGAAGCAGGGGAGAATCCGACCATTCAGGAGATGCAGCATCTCAACCAGTTGCTCACCGAGGCGGTGGCCGAGCGCATCCAGAAGCAATCGCAGTTCGACCTGGTCCGCACCGGCGGCAAGGACTCGCTACCGGCAGTTCTCGCGAGCCCGCTGATCGTCGAGCTCAAGCAGCGCCGCGCCGAGCTCGAGCGCGAGTACGCCCGCCTCCAGAAGAAGTACCTGCCGGACTATCCGCAGATGGTGCAGCTTCGCTCGCAGGTCGACGAGGCGCGCGCCAGCTTGGGACAAGAGATGGGCCGCATCGCGCGTGGCGTGGAGCGCGAGTTCCTCGCGGCGCAGCAACGCGAGGCCGCCTTGCGTGAGCAGGTGAAGCGGAGCGAGCAAGAGGCGCTGGCGCAGAAGTCCGACTCCGTCGAGTACTCGTTGCTCAAGCGCGAGGTCGATCTCAACCGCTCGATCCACGATTCGCTTCTGCAGCGCATGAAGGAGATGACGGTCGCTGCGGGCCTCAAGACGGGCAACATCCGCGTGGTCGATCCGGCCGAGGTGCCGAGCGTGCCGTCGGCGCCACGCCGGCTACGGTCGCTCGCCATGGGCATGTTGCTGGGGCTGCTGCTCGGAATCACCGCGGCGCTGACCCGCGCAGCGCTCGACAACTCGATTCGCACGCCTGCGGCGGCATCGCGGGCGCTCGGCCTGCGCACGCTGGCGCTGGTGCCGAGCATGCGCGAGCCCGATTGGGCGCCTGGGCGGGTCCGGCAGCGTGCGGCCAAAGTGCTGGGGGCGCATCGCGGCGCGCCGCACCGACCGCGCCCGGGGGAGGCGCCGGGCATCGAGCTCGTCACGCTCGCGTCCGACCCGACACCGGGATCGGAGGCGTACCGGATCTTCCGCACCGCGCTGATGTTGCTCAAGATGGATCCCGCCCCGCGCCGGATCCTGTTCACCAGCAGCGTCGCCGGCGAAGGCAAGACCTCGACGGCGATCAACACCTGCATCTCGCTCGCACAGGCGGGCAAGACGGTGGCCTTGGTGGACGCCGACCTCCGGTGTCCGCGGGTACATCGCGTGGCCGGGTTGTCGAGCAAGATCGGCCTCAGCACCTACCTGCAATCGGAGTCGAGTCTCGCGGTGGCCGGCGCGACGGCGCTTCACAGGAATCTCTGGGTGATGCCGGCTGGCCCGATCCCCGCGAATCCTTCCGAGCTGCTCAGCACCGATCGCATGCACGACGCGATCGCCGAGCTCTCGCTGCGCTTCGACTACGTGGTCGTCGATTCGGGGCCGACCTTGCCGGTGCCGGACGCGCTGGTGCTGTCGCGTCTCGTCGATGGCGTGGTGTTGGTGGTCGATTCGTCGCGCACCGCGCGCGAGCTGGTACAGGCCGCGCGCGAGCGCCTGGATCAAGCCGGCGCGAACCTGCTGGGCGTGGTGCTGAATCAGGTGGACGCGCGTTACGGCTACGGCGCGCAGGCGTATCGCGGCTACCAGGCCTACGGCGCGCGCGCGACGGCGGCTTGAACCGTTCGGGGAGCGACGAGCGGAGCGTGTGCCATGCGAGTCGCCGCGGCGCTACCTCTCGACGGTTCCGTCGATTGCGAGACCGCCCGCGCCCGACTCGCGGCGTGGGCGCTCGGAGTCCGCACCACGGCGCTCGTGGCGCTTCAACTCGTCGGCTACGCCGCATTCTTGGTCTTCCAGCTCGGCGCGGCATCGACCCTCGGCGCCGCGCGCTACGGCGCGCTCGCGCATGCGCTCGCGTTCGGGTCGTTCGTCGCGCTGGCGGGCGTGTTCGGCAGCGACCGCGTCCTGGTTCGTGAGCTCGCGCAGCGGCCGCTCGGTGCGGCGCGCGCGGCGTGGGTGCGCGCGGCGCTCGCGCAGCGCGCGCTGTTGGCGTTTCCCGCAGCGGTGCTCGTCGGCGGCGTGTTGGCGCGAACCGCGTCCGCAACGGGGCTGGCGCTACCCGTGGTCGCGTTCTACGTGCTACAGGCGCTCGACCTGGCGAGCGTCTTCGACACGGGCCGATCCGCGTGGCTTCACGTCGCCGGCTTTGCGGCTCGGAACGTGCTGCTGCTGGCGCTCTTCGGCGTCGCCACGGCATCCGGGGCGATCTCGCCTGCGTCGGTCGCGTGGCTGATGGTGTTTGCCAACGCGGCGTTCTGGTCGCTCCAAGTCGTGCTGGCCGTGCGTCGCGGGTGGCTCGTGGCGGGACGCGCGGACTGGTCGCTGGTCGCGCGGCTGCTTCGGCTTTCGTGGCCGCTCGCACTCGCCGGTGCCGCCGTTCAGCTCTACCAGCAGCTTCCGATCTTGATCCTCGGTTGGGTCGAGGCGGGGGCGACGACTGGACGCTACGCGATCGCGTCTCAGCTCGTGTTCGCATTGCTCGGGCTCGTCGGGCTCGCGTACCGGCTGATTCTTCCCGAGCTGGCGGTGCTCGCTCGCGAGTCCCGAGCGGAGGCGTGGCGGCGGACTTGGAGCGTGTCGGCAGCGATGTTCGCTGCGTCGACGCTCATCGCGCTCGCGGCATGGGCACTCGGGCCGGTCGTGGTTGCGAGGGTGAAGCCCGAGTACGCGGCGGCACTCGAGTCGTTCCGGGTCTTGTTGCTGGCGGTGCCAGTGGTGGCGTGTGGCAGCGTCTTCGGGAACGCATTCCTGGCGCTCGGCGAGATCCGGAGCTTCGTGATCCCGATCGGATGCGGCGCCGGTGTGAGCCTGATCGCGTCGCTCGCGCTGATCCCGAGCTGCGGTGCGCGCGGTGCCGCCTACGCGCTGGTGCTGGCTCAAGCGGTGGTGGTGAGCGCGAGCGTGGTGGCGTTCTCTCGCTCGCGTCCGGGGGGTGTCGCGCGCGGAGCGCGAGTGCCGGCTGCAGCGAAGCGAGACGTCGCGCCGGAGCTCGGCGAGTGCAGGCTCGTCGAGCTCGACGACGCGAATCCCAATCACCGTCGTCATCTTGCACGGTACGCGTTCGCGGGGCGGCGGCTCGGCGCCGGGCTGGTGGTCGATGCTGCCTGTGGCACCGGCTACGGCATGCGCGCGCTCGCAGATGGCGACGCAGCGCGCCGCGTAGTGGGCCTCGACCTGTCGGCTGCTGCGCTCGCTCACGCTCGCGGCGGCGCCGGGAGCGACGCGGCGCAACATCACGTGGCTGCCGACGTGGCGGCGCTGCCGCTCGCGGACCGCTCGGTGGACGCGCTGGTGAGCTTCGAGACCATCGAGCACGTCGCCGACGCGGCCTCGTTTCTCGTGGAGGTGACGCGCGTTCTCAAGGACGACGGGACCTGCGTCGTGAGCACTCCCAACCGGCGCTTCTCGAGCCCTTGGCGAGCTCGCGGCTCGCCGCGAAATCCGTTCCATGCCACCGAATGGTTCCCGGACGAGTTTTTCACGCTGCTCGAACGGCACTTCGGTCGGGTCGAGCGTCTCGGTCAGGTGCCCATTCGAGCGCTGCGATGGCACGCCGCACGTTGTTTCGCCCGCGGCTGGCTCGACGCGACCTTTGCACGGCCCGTGCACCGGGCGATCGCGAATCCCAGCTTGCGACGCGCGTTGCGGCAGGTCTATCGCGGCCTCGTCGGGGCTGATCCGGCGATCGTCGGTCCCGGCGGCCCGCGACTCGGGCGTGCGGTGGATCCTCGCGAGCTCGCCGTTGGCGCGCTGCCGCCGGGCTCCGAGCCGCTGGTGATGGTGGCGGTGTGCAGCGAGCCGCGTCGAAGGCCGATGGTCGGGAAGTTGGACCCGTGAAGGTGCTCTTGATGCCCGTGGCGGTGACGCAGGCACCGCTCTACCTTGCTCTCGCGGAGGCGTTGCGAGCGGCCGGGCACGACGCGGACTTGCTGCCGATCTTCCCGCGCACGGAGCGCTTCCTGGTCCGGCGTGGAGCGTCGTGTCTGGATTTTGCGAACCGCTACCGCGCGCTCTACCGCCGTGGTGCGATGGCATCGCCTCGCGAGCTCGATGCGCTGGCGAGCTTCGAGCTGCGCATCGCGCAGCCGGAGGTGCGACCACGCCTGGCTGTTGCCTGCGCGGCGGCGAGTGCCTTCTTCGCTGCGCTGCAGTCTCGCGGTGGGTACCAACGGCTCGTGCTCAACAACGGCTCCGGATTCCTGTGCGGCGCCGCCAAGCGCGAGCTCGAAGCCAGAGGGCTCGAGCAGGTGTGGCACACGGAGGCCGGCTTCCTGCCGAACACGCTGGTGCTCGATCCCTCGGGGGTGAATCGGCGCGGATTGCTCATGGATCTCGCCACCGACGCGCTGCCTGATCCCGAGCCGGATACGGCGGCTTACTTGGAGGTGCTGCTCGCGGGACGGGTGGGTGCGCGGCCGTGGGCTTTCGTGCTGGACTCGTGGGCGAGTCACGCGAGCTCGCTGGCGATGCTTCGCGAAGAGCTGGCGATCATCAACGGCCGCACTCGCTGGCAGATCGCACGCCAGTTCGTCGTACCGAAGCTGGCGGCGCGATTTCGTGCTCGTGAGCGCGCGGAGCCGAGCGCGCTCGGCCCTTACGTGTTCCTACCGCTGCAGGTTCACGACGATACGCAGGTGCTCGTGAACAGCGAGCGCATCCGCGACATGGCTACGCTGGTGCGCACCGTCGCAGCGGCGTTGCCCGACGGGCTGCATCTGGTCGTGAAGCCGCACCCGATGGACCGAGGCCGGAGTGATTCGCACGCTGTGGCTCGTGCGCTGGCGGCCCTCGGCGAGCGGGCGGTGCTGGTCCACGACGTCCCCTCGATGGAGCTCGTGCGACGTGCACGCGCCGTGGTCACGCTCAACTCGACGGTCGGATTCGAGGGGCTGCTCCACGGCCGACCC
>CAYUSL010000002.1:0-1532 GCA_964447125.1 uncultured bacterium
TGCGCGACCTCGCCGACGGCAACCTCGCCACCCAGCGAGCGGCATTCGTGGATGCGAGCCCCGAGCTCAAGCGCTTTCTCGAGGCGCAGGGCGCCGACGCCGCGCTCGCGCCGATCGGGCGCGATGGGCGTGAAGCGATGTTCTTGCCGCGTTTCGAGGAGCTCTTCGATCGCATGATCGAAGCGGTGGTGAAGCTCACGCGCGACGCCATGGAGCGCTGCCGATGCCACGTGCTGGTCTTCCCGCAGGGCACGCGCTCCAAGCGCTTGAGCCGCGGCCACACGGGGTTGGCGCAGATGAGCCAGCGGCTGGGCGGAGCGATCGTGCCGGTGGGCTGCAACGGTTCCGACCGGCTCTACCCGAGCGGTTCGCCGTGGTCGAGCGGCGGCCGCGTCGTGTATCGCATCGGCCCGCTCCTCGAGGTCGACGGTGCGGATCTGGCACCGCACCGGGTGGGCGAGGACTTCACGCCATTTTCCCGGGACGCCGTGACGCGGCACGGTGCGAGCTTCCGCGCCATCACCGACGTGGTGATGGATCACGTGAACCAGCTTCTCGACCCCGAATACCAGCGCAGCGCGAGTGGCGAGAGCGACGGCGTCGCCGGCGTCCGTCGCTTCGTGTGAGCGCGCCCGCCAGGCCGGAGCCGCGATGAGCCACTTCTCTCCCGATCAGCTCGATTGGCTCGGCGCTGGCGCCGGCACGCTCACCACGATCGCGTTCGTGCCGCAGGTGTGGAAGACGTGGAAAACGCGTTCCACCGCCGACCTCTCACTCGGCATGTGGACGTTGTTCTCGCTGGGCGTCGCGTTGTGGGTGGTCTACGGGGTGCTACTGGGCGCCCAGCCGATCATCTGGTTCAACGCGATCACACTGGTGCTGGCGTCGAACCTGCTCTACCTGAAGCTGCGTAACCGCTGAGCGACGCTGCTCGACGACGCTCAGTTCCAGGGCAAGCGGGCGCGGTTCGTCCAGTACTCGGCAGGCTCTTCGACGAGCACGGCGAGGGCGTGCGCCGCCTCGTCGTCCCAGTTCACGTCGAGCGCATGCAGGTTCGACGCGAGCTGCTCGACCGTGGCCGCGCCGCTCAACACCACGTCTGCCCACGGCTCCGCGAGGATCGCGGCGAGCGCGAGCGCGTCGCGACCGGCGCCGAGGCGAACGCACACGCACTCGAGCGCAGCCTCGCGCGCGGCCGACAGCGTGGCGCTGCCGCGCGCCGCGAGCCGACCATTCGCCATCCCCTCCTTCACGATCACGCCGAGCCCGAGCGCGTGCGCTTCCGACAATGCCGCACCCGCCGACCGTTCGAGCAAGTTCCAGCTCGCCTGCACGGTCTGGAAGAGCCGCACCCCATCGACGTCGACGGCCAGCGCGCGGCGGATCACGTCGGCCTGCTTCGGTCCCGAGACCGAGAGCCCGACGCGCACGCCCTCGCCACGCAGCCGCGCCAGCGCAGCCATCACCGCACGATCGTCGAGCACCCCGCTTTCGAGTGTCGCGGAGTGGATCTGGTACACGTCGATGCGCTC
>CAYUSL010000002.1:1632-11218 GCA_964447125.1 uncultured bacterium
TGGGCACCGCGCTCCATCGCATCCAGCTCGTAGGCGCCGCTCAAGTCGGCGGCGTGGCCGAGGTTCATGTAGCCGGGGCGGCCGAGCGCCGCGAGCCCCAGCCCCAATCGAGACACCACGAGGCCCGTCGCCCCGAGCGCACGACCGGTCACGGGCGACGCGCGATCAACTCGCGGGATCGGTGAGAAGCGGCGCGATCCATGCGCGCACGTCCTGGTTCACCGGCACGCGATAACGGTGGCTGCGCCAGAGCTCGTCCTTGCCTTCGACCAACAGAAACGCATCGGTGGGCAGACGCGACACCAACGCACGAAACGACTCGCGCAGCGAATCCTCGAACCACATCCCGAGCCGGCCGCGCGGCGTGTCTCCCACCAGCGCGAATCGGCCGTCGCCGGCGTCGTAGCCGCGCAAGCGCATGATCGGCGCGTTGGCGGAGTCGGCGGCGCGAAACTTCGTGCAGTCGCTCTGCATCCGCACCTGCACGGCCCACACGAGGCGTGTCCCGGCTGTCATGGGAGCCGCATCCTATGCAGGCGATCGGTCGCTCGCAAGCATCGCCGGCGTCGATCACCGGCGCCAGCGTTGCGCTCCACGCGAGGGGGTTGTCCCAACGGCGTGAGCAGCAATAGATTCGCCTCGGCTGGATCAACCCGCGGGAGAGGCACCCCAAAAAATCCGGAGGCGAAACGTGATCGTCACCTGCACCGGCTGCGGCAAGCGCTTCACTTCCCGTCTCACCGAATGCCCGTTCTGCAAGACGCCGAACGCCGAGGTCGATACCCAGCCTCCCGCGCACGGCGCGGCTGCCGACGTCGCGCCCAGCGCGCCCCCAGTTGGCCCCGGCCCGCTGCGCGAACCGGCGCGCCCCACCCCACGCAGCCTTCTCGACAAGCAAGTCGCCGAATCCGAGCCCGGCACCAACCCGATCGTGTTCACGATCATCAAGCTGGTGCTGGTGCTGGCGGTGGTCGGTGGCGGGCTCTACTCGGTGAAGCTCTTCTTCACGCCCGACAAGCCGACCGCGTTCATCGGCGCCTCCCGTGGCAACGAGCTCGAGATGCCCATCGAGAAGCTCGTCACGGCGACGCCCGACCAACTCGATCGCCGGCTGATGCTGGTGGCCAAGTTCGGCAAGGTGATCTCCGACGACGACGGCTTCCGCCGCTTCGAGGCGATCTCGGGCTCGGGCGTGACGCTGCCGATCTACGTCGCACCCGAGTACGCCAAGGTGATCGACCAGCTCAAGCCCGGCCAAGTCTTCGGCGCGTACGGCACCATCGAGAACAAGGGCATGGGATTCACGCCCAAGCCCGCGCTCGTGGTGAAGTGACGTGCGCCCGCGGCGCCGGTAGGATCGCCTCGGGCCGATCACGCGTGCAGGCGACGCACGGGCAGGACGAATTCGGTGGACCGACCGATTCTGTTCCAGCTCGCAATTGCCGGCGTGCTGGTGGCGTTGGTCGCCCACCTCTTCGCTGTCTATCGCCGCGTTGCAGCGCTGTTGGTGCTGGTGCCGTTGGGTTGGCTCGCGTTGACGAAGGAGCTCGGCACGCTTCACGACGCTACACCCGACTACGAGGTGTTGCTTCGGTCCATCATCCCTGGCCCCGTCGTGATCGCCTGCGGCTGGGTCATCGTGTTTCTGTTGGGGCTGGAAGCGAGCCGGGTCTTCGCCGAGCGGTTTCCCCAGGCTCGCCTCGATCGCTACTTCGCGCGGGTCTTCATCGTCGCGCTCTACGGTGCGCTGGCGTCGATCCCGGTGGAGATGATCGGCCAGACACTCGGCTGGTGGCGCTGGCGGGTTCCCACCACGGTCTTCCCGCGGCCCTCGTGGGACGATTGGTTCGGCGTCGAGCTCTCGTTCGCGTTGATCGTGCTGCTCGCCGCCGGCGCCACCAAGCGCTTCCTGTGGCAGTTCCCGCTCGTCTTTCTGACCGGGCTCATCCTGAGCGGGCTCATCTTCAAGGACATCAACTCCTGGCGCACGATCGGAGTCCATCCTGCTTTCATCGCGATTCCGGTGTTCCTCGCGGCGCCGTTCTTGGTTCCGGGTCTGGTGCTGCACGAACGGCTGCGGATCGCGGCACCCACCTCACGCTGGCGATTCGCGCCAATCGTCAGCGAGCTGGTGATCGTCGGCGTGCTCTGTTTCTATTTGCTGATGCGCGGACACACCGAGGGGTTGATCTATGCAGTGCCGTATCTCGCGTGGATCGCGGCGCATCGATTGTTGCTTCGCCGCGTTTCCCCGAGCTCAGCCACCGACGAGGACCTTCCCGCGCTCGCCACCGAGCAGCCCGCTCGGTGATGCGGCGCAGCGACCGGTTCGCGTTTGGCGGCTGACGCGCCGCAGACGCGTCCGTCACCTGGCGAAGCGCCGCGTCGTGCGAGGATCCTGTCGAAAGACGCGCTTCGCACGCCGACAGGCTCCTCGCGTGATGTTTCCTCGGGGGTCTGTTCCATACCCCCGCCCCGACGTGTCTTGCGGGGGCTTGCGAAGTCCCCGCACCCCAACGGGCGTGATCTTTTCTTACGCCCACCCGCAAGTCGGCTCGGCTGCGTTCGCCGATCCTCGCCTTCGGCGAGACCAGGAGTGTGTCGGGAGCCCCTTCCCCGACACGCTCCTGGCCGGGAGATGAGCGCGTCGAAAAATGAGCCCATTCGCTGGTGCCCCGAACGCTTCCACCTCGTCCCGCCGGCGCCGCTCGCTCGGTTTGCTCGCACTCGGCGCGATGGTGCTCGCTCTACCGCTCGCACTCGAGCTGGCTCTCCGGGCCTACGTATCGGGACGCGGCAGCCCCGGCTCGGTCCCGGCCGATCTCGCGGCGCGCGAGCTCTACCGGGAGAGCACCGATCCGGTGCTGCGCTACGAGCTGATCCCGAACGCGCGAGCTCGGGCCGAAACCGGTGCCGAGGTCGGAATCAACGCGCTGGGCTTCCGAGGGCCGATACCCGCTATGCCGAAGCCGCCCGACGTCGAGCGGATCTTGCTTATCGGCGACTCGGAGACGCTCGGCCCCAAGCTCCGCGAAGACGAGACACTCGCCGCGCGCCTCGAGGACACGCTGGGCGCGCGCCTGGGACGACGCACCGAGGTCGTCAACTTCGGGGTCGAGGGCTACGACACCGCACAGGAGACGCGGCTCTTCGAGCTTCGCGGGGCGGCGCTCGCACCCGACGTGGTGCTCCTCTACTTCGTCTCGAACGACGTCTTGCCGCCCGAGCTGGTGCGCATCGCCGACGGCTGGGATCGCTCGCTGGTGATTCGCTGGGCACGCGACGCGCTGCTGATGAGCCGCGCGCGACGTCTGTTCGGATCGGGCAACGACTATCGCGCCTACGTCGAGCACGCGTACGATCCGGCCTCGAGTGTGTGGCGGGCGGGACGCGAGCGCGTGCTGCGGCTCCGCGACCGCGTGGAAGCGGCGCACGCGCGCTTCGTGGTGGTGATCGCTCCGGAGATCTTCGGGATCGAGCAGCGCGACGCCTTGCGCCACTCACCGTACCGCGCGTTCCACGAGGCGCTCGCGAGCCTCGGAACCGATGGCATCACGGTGGTCGATCCGCTCCCGGCGCTCGTGGATTGCGGGGAGCGTCCAACGCAGCTCTGGGTCACGCCGACGGATCACCACAAGAACGGGCGCGCGAATGGCTGCATCGCCGCGTTTCTCGCGGCGTCCGACGTGTTCCGGGCGGTCGTGGCTCACACCGAGGCGCCGTGAGGGCTGAGGCGCCGCACCCATTCGAGGGTGCCATCGGGATCAGCGCGCGCCAGCCAGCGCAGCGCCGTGAGGAAAGCTGGCTCCGGCTCCACGCGAATCCGACCCACTGCCCAGAGCTGCCAGACCTGCGCGACTCGGTCGGGCTCCCCGGGGATCGCAGCAGGCACCACCGGAGCGGCATCGAGCACGACGCGCGCGCGCGGCGTTGCACCGGCGATCGCAGCCGTCGCCTCCTCGTAGCCCGCTACGACCCAGACCACCGCAGCCAGCCAGGTGAGCGTTGCGACGCCCAGCGCGACGACGAACGCACGCAGCGTCGAACGCGAGCGCGCGAACGCGATCGCGGCACCGAGAAGGGTGACCGACAGGTAGATCGCGGCGATCACTGCCAGTGGAGTCACTCGCTCAGCTCGCCCTCAACGTCGCGCTCACGTAACGATCTTGCATGAGCTCGACGCCACTCACCAGCCCAGGCGGCAGCACCGAGGAAACGAAGTATCCGGCGCGCACGCCCGCAGGCACGGACCTGCGGCGTGCGCGGCTCTCGCTGGTCGTGTGCATGACGATGTTCGCCCTCGCTACCGGGTTCGGCCTCGCGCAGCTCGACGTCGTCACCTTCGATGGTTTGCTCGAGTACATCCGTGACGCCCGCGTCCTCGCAGAGCACGGGCTTTCAGCCTACCGGCACGCGGTGCACCCCGTCGGCTATCCGAGCCTGCTGGTGGCGCTGCACGTCGTGACGCCGTCGCTCTTCGCTGCCTCGCGGCTCGCGTCGTGGCTCGCCGGGCTCGCGGTGCTGCCGCTTCACGCCTTGCTCGTGCGGCGTGCGTTCGGCGCGCGCGCCGCCGCCTGGGCCCCGTGGCTCGCCGTCGCGGGCTCGGCGCTCGCTGCGCACACCCTCGAGCCCTCGAGCACGCTCCCCGCGGCGATGCTCCAGCTCGCGTCGATCGTGACGTTGGTGGGCGATCCGGATCGCCGGCTTCGGCTCGCAGCCGCGGGCGCGATCGTGGGTCTCGCTTGGCTGCTGCGCTATCCGAGCATCCTGGTGTTCGGCGCCACCGCCGTGTGGCTGGTGGCGCGGCGACGGCGCGAGCCGCGTCGGCTGCTCCTCGATCTCGCCGCGTACGTCGTGCCGTTCGTGTGCATCACGAGCCCCCAGTGGATCCTCAACCTGCGGCACGGGCTCGATCCCTTCATCGCCGACAACGCCGGTTACATCCTGCGCGCCGAGCGCGGCCATTTCGCCCACGATCAGACCATCGTGAGCATGCTGCTCCTCGAAGGCAGCCGCGCCGCCCGCTTCTGGGCCAAGAATCTCTCGCTATTCCTGCTCGTCAACGCGCCACTCTTGGCGGCGATGGTGTGGCTTCTGCGGAGGCGCCCGACCGCCGCGATCGGCTACCTAGCGACGGTGGTGGTGCTTCAGCAGGGCGTGCTGGCGCTCACCAACTTCAATCCCAAGTTCTACCTGCTCGATCGCTGGCTGCTGCTGGCGTTCGTGCTGGGTGCGATGCAGGAGGCAGCACCGCGGCTGCGGGAAGCATGGCGCCGGCGGGCACCGGCGCAGGGAGCGGCAGGGGCGCAGCCGTGGTTGCGCACGTTCGCCCTCGGCCTGGTGGCGGTCGCGCTGGCTCCCTTTCTCGCCGCCTACCTCGTGTTTCGCGCGGTGGAGATCCACTCGCTGCTGGGGATCGACGAGATCGGCGATGCCCATCGCGCGCTGACCCAGTCACTCTACGACCGCGGCTACGGCAACCCGCGCGAGATCCTGGGCTGCAGCAACGTCCACTACGACCTGCGTGCCCTCGACCGCGACGAGGTCGCGTACTACCGCGACGCCGCGATCGGCCTACCCTCGCTTCCACGTTTCACGAGCCCCGCGGCATTCGCCGATTTCTTGCGCGAGCACGGCTTCCGTTTCGTGCTCTACGACGAAGAGGATCGCGGGCCGTGCCCGGACTTGGGCTTCCTCTTCGTGCCCGAGCGACTTCCCGATACCCTCGAACCGCTGTGGATCGACGACTTCTACAATCAGACCGACCGCATCGCGCTCTACGCCTTCGACGAGCGGCGGGCCGAGCCGCCGCTCACGGAAGCCGCCAAGCGCGAGCGCTGGCAGCGGGTGCGACAGCCGTCGCTCCGGGGCGTCCTCGACGATTGGGCGTTACGGCTCGCGGGGGAGATCCGATGACGTCGCAGCCAAGGCCGCGTGTGCGGCCGTTGTCGGAGCGCCCGACACGAGTCGCGTTGGCCGTCGTGCTCACGCTCGTGGCGATCGGCGCTCGTGCCGAGGAGCTTCGTCGCTGGATCGATGCGAGCGGTCAGGTTCACATCAGCGACTCGCCTGCGCCGGTGCAGCCCAGCGCCAGCGCGGTGGCTGCAACGCCATCCGCTCCAGGTCGACGCAGCGCGCCGACGGGTCGCTATCACGAGGGCCTTCTCTGGCGCGTCGAGCCGCGCGCCGTCCCCGGCGCGCCGATCGCGCCGAGCTTCGTCTTCGGCACCATGCATTCCAGCGACCCGCGGGTGCGCGCCGTCGCCGACACCATCGAGCCTGCGTTCCAGAGCGCCAAGGCGTTTTGCGCGGAGGCGCGCTTCGACGGCGAAGCGATGCTCACGCTCACGCAACGCATGTTCGCCGGCGAAGGCAAGAGCCTCGGCCAGGTTCTCGGACGCGAGCTCTTCGACCGCATCGTCCCGCTCATGGAGGCGCGCGGGCTGCCCAGCGGCTTCCTGCCGATGCTGCAGCCTTGGGTGGTGCTGCTCAGCTTGAGCGTTCCGCCCTCGGCAGCGACCACCGACGCGTCTTCGATCCTCGACCTCGAGCTCACGAATCGCGCGCAGAGCGCAGGCAAGACGCTCTGCGGTGTGGAGACGCTCGACGAGCAGGTCGATGCGATCGAGGCCATTCCCGAGCGCGAGCTGGTGGCCCACATCCGCGCCGCCGCCGACGCCGCTCCCACGCTCGATCAGACCTATGCGCAAGCGATCGAGCTCTACGTGAAGCAAGACATCGCCGGGCTGGCGTCGCTCGACTCCGGTGCCCCGATCGGGGCCGAGGGCCGACGTCTCGCCGCCAGCCTCACCCGCCGGCTCCTCGACGACCGCAACGTGCGCATGGCCGGTCGCATTGCCGACTACGTCGCGCGCGGCGGCGCCTTCGTGGCCATCGGCGCTGGGCACTTGGCCGGCGATCGCGGCGTGTTGGCGCTGCTCGAAAAGCGGGGGTTCGTGGTCGAGCGCGTCACTCCAGCCTCGCCGTGACGCGCGCGGCGCAGACCCGGCGCACGCGCAGCGCTGACTTCAGGGCGAGGTCGGCAGCCCGAGGCGCTTGAAGAGGCTGGTGAAGTCGTCGTCCTCGATCGGCTTCTTCAAGAACTCGCCGCCGCGCGGGATGAGCTTGGCGAGATCGCGGTCGGCGGAGCGATCCGACAGGAGCACGATGGGTGTGATCGCCGTGCGCGGGAACGAGCGCAGGATCTGGCTCGCCTCGAGGCCGCTGATCTTGGGCATGTAGACGTTGACGAAGATCACGTCCGTGCCGCGCCCGAGGGCGGCCTCGACCAAGCCGTAGCCATCCGTCACCCGCACCACGTCGAGGCCGAAGCGGTCGAGGATCTCGGTCACGATCCGCGCCTCTTCCGCGTCCGGCTCGCCCAGGATGGCGCGCTTGCGCTGGACCTCGGTGGGCTCCTTGTGATGGTGGCGCTCGCGGGCGCGCTGCAGATCCTCGCGCAGCGCCGCGGCGTCGCGGTAGCGCTCGCCAGGCGTCTTGGCCAAGCACTTGAGCACGATGCCCTCGACGTAAGCGCTCACGCCCGCGTTGAGGGTCCGGAGCGGCCGCGGCCGTTCCATCAGGTGCCGCTGCGCCGTGGCCACGAGGTTCTTGCCCTCGAACGGCACGGTCCCCGTGAGCATCTCGTAGAGCACGCAACCGAAGGAGTAGACGTCGGTGGCCGGGACCAGCGGCTTCTCCTCGAATTGCTCGGGGGCCATGTACGCCGGCGTGCCCAGCAGCATGCCGTCGTGGGTGATGCGGATGTCCTCGGGACGGCGCGCCAGCCCGAAGTCCAGGACGATCGCCTTTCCCTCGGGGGTCACCATCAGGTTCGAGCTCTTGATGTCGCGGTGCACGATGCCGGTGCGGTGGCACGCGGCGAGGCCGTCGGCGGCCTGCTCGGCGATGTCGAGCGCCTCTTCCTCGGTGAGCGATCCGCGCTGCTGGATGATCTCGGCGAGCGGCACGCCGGGGACGTATTCCATGGCCAGGAACGCGCGCTCACCCATGCGGCCGATCTCGTAGATGGTGGCCACGTGCTGGTTCTTGATCTGGCGTGAGAGCCGGATCTCGTGACGCAGCCGTTGCGTCCAGCTCTGATCGTCGGACCACTCGAACTTGAGCACCTTGAGCGCGACGATCTCCCCCAGCTCCTTGTCGTAGGCTTTGAAGACGTCGGAAGTGCCACCACGGCCGATGCGATCGATGAGCTCGTAGCGGCTGTTGCGACCCACGGCCTCGCGCTTGGGCTTGGCATGGCTCTCGCTGGGCTGGGCGATCTCCTCGGTGGGCGCATCGTCGGAGTTGAGGTCGGCCTCGATCTCGGCCTGGCGCTCCACGGCGCGCTGCGCCTGACGCTCGAACACGGCGAGCCGCACGCTCAAGAGGCCCATGTCGAGAGGCTTGGTGAGGTAGTCGTCTGCCCCCGCCTCCAGCACCCGCTGCACGGCGTCGTGCTGATTCTGGTGGGTGCACACGACGATCATGGCCCCCGCTCCGTGAGGCGAACGCCTGAGCCTGCTGCACACCTCGAGGCCGTCGAGGTCGGGCAGCTCGGCGTCGAGCACCGCCAGCGGGAAGTGGTCCATCGAGAACGATGCGATCGCCGAGGTGCCGTCGACGACGGTGGTGACCTCGTGGCCGCGGGCGCGCAGCACGGCTTGCATCAGCCCGCGCATCGCCTCGTCGGCTTCGACCAGCAGAATCTTCATGGGTCGTGCGTCACGTCGTGATGGAGCGTGGGTTGCGCTGGGCGCGGCGGCGCGCGCTCACGTGGTGGGTCCGAGCACGAAAACCGTGGACACGCTGCCCGGACCGCCGAGGGTGTGCGCCAGACCGAGGTCCGCCTTCGGCACCTGCATCTTGCCCGCGCGGCCGCGCACCTGGTCGGCGATCTGGTTGATCATGCGCACGCCCGAGGCGCCGATGGGATGGCCGCAGCTCTTGAGCCCGCCGCCGGTATTCACCGGCAGCCGCCCGCCGAGCTTGGTCACGTTGTCGTGAACGAGCTCCCAGCCGCGACCGCGCGGCGCCAGCCCGAGGTCCTCGTAGTTCAAGATCTCGGTGATCGTGAAGCAGTCGTGGCACTCCACCACGTCGAAGGCGCGCGCAGGATCGTCTACCCCGGCGTCGGCGTAGGCCGCCGAAGCAGCGGCACGCGTGGCGTCGAAGCCGAGGAAGTCCCAATCGGGTTTCATCTGGGCGCCGTAGTAGCCGTTCGCCACCGCGAGACCGATGCCGCGGATCGTGACGGGGTCTTTGACGTAGTCACGGGCTTTCTCGGCGCGGGTGAGGATCACCGCGGCGGCACCGTCGGTGGTGGGGCAGCAGTCGAAGAGCCTGAGTGGCTCGGCCACGGGTGCGGCCTTGCGCGCCGCTTCCGCCGTGATCGCCTTCCGGAAGTGCGCCTTGGGATTGAGAGCTCCGTGCTCGTGGTTCTTGATCGCGACCTTGTCGAGGGTGCTCTCGTCCAGGCGATTGCCATCCAAATAGCGAGTCGCGAGAAGCGCGAACATCCCCGGCGCCGTGCGTCCCTTGCAGAGTAGCGGATGGCCGCGCTCGACGTGCTGGGCCACCAGGCTGC
>CAYUSL010000002.1:11318-12374 GCA_964447125.1 uncultured bacterium
CGTCCCTTGCAGAGTAGCGGATGGCCGCGCTCGACGTGCTGGGCCACCAGGCTGCCCCGCGACGGCACGTCACGCATCTTCTCGACGCCCACCGCCAGCGCCACGTCGAAGGCCCCCGAGGCCACGGCGAAGGCGGCGTTGCGCACCGCTTCCATGCCCGTGCAGCAGAGGTTCGAGACCCGCGTCACGGGGATCGGGTAGAGGTTGAGCGCTTCGGCAACGCTCGTGCCTGACGCGCCCTCGTATCCCCACGCCATGGGCAGATAGGTGCCGAGCCACGCCGCCTGGATGTCGCGCAGCTCGAGCCCGGCGTCCGCGACGGCGAGCGTCACCGCCTCCGCGAGCATGTCGGTGAGGCTCTGGTGGAAGTTCTCGCCGAAGCGGATGGTGCCGCTGCCGATGATCGCCACGCGTCCGCCGATGCCCATGCTGCGCCTCATCCGCCGGCCGCGCCGTGCGCGTTGCGGTTCCCCACCATCATGCCCGCACCAGCCGCATCTTCCAGCCGTAGTTCGGAAAGCCTCCGCCCTCGTGGATGCGACGGAACGTGAGCTCCACGCGCTGGCCGATGGCGATGTTCGCTCGCTCGGCGTCGACCAGCTCGGCGTAATAGCGACCACCGCCGTCCAGGTCCGCCGCCACCATGATCGTGGGCGGCTCGGGGCTCGGCACCAGGTGGTCGGCGGTGAAGGTCACGATGCTGCCCGTGCGTCCCAAGGCGACTTCCCCGAACTCGCGCCCGTCGCAGGCGTGGCAAACCGGCTTGGGCGGAAGCTCGACGGCACCGCACGAACGACAGCGCGCGCCGCGCCACCGCACCAGCGCGCGCTCGTCGCGCGCCAGCACCGCCGGCGAGGTCCAGGGATCGAGGCGCTCGCCTGCGAGCCATCCCTTGATGCGCAAATACTGGGGATAGCGGGCGATGGGACGCGCAGGCGCCAGCGCTGCAGCCAGTCGCTGGGCGAGGCGCGGAGCCTCGTCGCCGGCGCGCACCAAGAGCGCTTCCGCGCCTGCAGCAGCGCCGAGCACCATCAATCGCTCACCGGGCTGGCATTG
>CAYUSL010000002.1:12474-49889 GCA_964447125.1 uncultured bacterium
GCACGCCACCGCGATCGAGCTCGCGTTGCCGCCATCCTCGAGGGGCGC
The DNA here is from genome assembly GCA_964447125.1 of uncultured bacterium. Classification (GTDB taxonomy): domain Bacteria; phylum JADJOY01; class JADJOY01; order JADJOY01; family JADJOY01; genus JADJOY01. The sequence goes on from CAYUSL010000002.1 coordinate 12,523, forward strand.
AGTCGTCGACCCCAGAAATACCCGTACCAGGTCGTCGCTGGGCACGACGCCGGTGTCGAAGGCTGCGTCCACCGCCAGCGTCACCACGTCTTGATCGTGACCTGCGACGGAGCGCGTTCCTGCGCCACCTGAGCCCCAGCTCTCGCGCAAAAGCTGGCCCGTGAGCCGACGGCTGGGAATGGCGAGGCCAAAAGCCTCGATGCCGGCCGTCACGGATGCGCGACTCATTTTTTTTCGGTGTGCGGGGCGCCGCATCCTACCTCGCCCCAACGCCGATGGCTTCCCAGCTCCCATCGAGGCTGGTCCGTCGAAGCGTCGCCTGGTAGACCACGAGCGATCGCGTTCTCCGGAGGTTCGATGAGCGTCGCCCGATCGCTGCGTCACGCGTCCCGCGCCGAGTTGCGGCGGCGCATCGCCACGGGGCATCCCGTGGATCCGGCGGCCCTCGAGGGCTGGACGTACCGCGGCACCAGCTTGGGGCTGCCCAAGCTCGTCGAGGCGATCACCTGGAAGACCTTCCAGAAGACGTTCTGGCGCGATCCCACGTCGGGGCGCTTGCTGGGCTGGAACGTGCGTCTGGAGCAGGATGGAATCGACGCGCCGAGCCGGCCCAAGCGCCGCGACGGCAAACCCATCACGGTGTGGCATTACGAGGTGCTGTCGCCCGCCGGGATCCGCACGCCCCCCGACTTCGACCGCGGGCTCATCATCGATTACTCGCTGGGCCGCAACCCGCGCTTCGATACCATCCGCTTTTCCAAGGACCCGCTAGTCGCGCTGACGGAAGGCAGCGCCGACGAGCTCATCGGCGTGACGTATCTCTCGATCGCGGGGCTCTGCATCGAGACGCCGACCTATTTCACCTTGGAGCGCGATCACCGTATCGACTTCGTTCCGTACGAATGATGGGCGCGGAGCGCGTGGACGCCGTGCACCGAGCGCCGGTGTGGAACCGGCTCTTCGCCTTCGAGCGCCGCTGGGCCGAGGCGCTCTTCGACGCGGTGCTGGGGATCGAGCCTCGCGACGCGTCGTCGGTGCGGCTACCGGCATTCGAGTCGATCGATCGGGCGGTGTTCTGGGCTGCGCTGGAGCGCGCGCCCGCACCGTCGTTCCGCTTCGGGTTGCGTGGCTTCGTGTACGTGTTCAGTCTCGCGACCCTCGTCGACTCGCGCTGGCGCAAGCCCTTCTTCCGGCTCTCGCGGGCCGAGCGCCTCGCGGCCATCGAGGCGTTCGATCGCGACCCGCGCTACGCCATCCGCCAGATGCTGTCGGCGCTCAAGATGCTCGCGTGCTTCGCCTACTTCGATGCGCCGAACGCGCGCGAGCCCTTCGAGACCCGAGCAGCCGGCTCGCGCCCGAGCGAGCCGTGACCGAGCTCGTCCACCTCGACGGTCGCGACGTGCGCGTCGCACTCACGCACACGGCAGACGTAGTCGTCGTCGGCAGCGGCCCCGCCGGCGCGAGCGTGGCGCGCGCCCTCAGCGCCGCCGGCGTCGACGTGGCCGTCCTCGAGGAAGGCTTCGAGGCCCGCCCCGAGGATTTCGAAGCGAGCGGCGTGCGCGCGCTGGCGCGGCTCTATCGCGACATGGGCACCTCCATCGCGTTCGGCAGCGCGCCGATGCCGTTCCTGCAGGGGCGAGCGGTGGGTGGCACCTCGGTGGTGAATGGCGCCATCTGCTGGCGCTTCCCCCGCGAGACCCTCGACGACTGGGCGCGCACCGATCCCGTCCTGGCGGAAGCGCTCCCCTTCGACGAGATCGACCGCGCCCAAGACGAGATCGACGCGCGACTGGGCGTTGCGTCTACGGACCCAGCCGTCGCGGGACCCAAGAACCTACTCCTCGGCGCAGGCGCGGAAGCGCTGGGCGTCGCGCACCGGCCCATCCGCCGCAACGTCTCGGGCTGCGTCGGCGCGGGGCGCTGCCTGCAAGGCTGCCCGCATGGCCACAAGCTCTCGATGGATCGCACCTTCCTGCCCGACGCGGTGGCGCGTGACGCGCGCATTTACGCCGGGTTCACGGCCAGTGCGATCGAGATGGAGCGAGGCCGCGCGCTGGGCGTGCTGGCACGATCGGCTGCTGGCGCGCGCATCCGGGTACGCGCCCGCCACGCCGTGGTGCTGGCAGCCAGCGCGATCCAGACACCGTGTCTCTTGATCGCGAGCGGTGTTCGCCACGGGCCGGTAGGCCGCAACCTGGCCGCACACCCGGGAGTATCGGTGACGGCCCGCTTCGACGAACCGGTGCGGAACCACCTGGGCGCTACCCAGGGACACGAGGTCACGGGCTGGCGCGGCGAGGGTCTCAAGCTGGAAGCGCTGGGCTTCGACCTGTCCATCCTGGCGAGCCGGTTGCCCGGCGCAGGCCGTGAGCTCGGCCGCAGGATCGCGGAGATGGAGCATTACGCGGTGTGGGGTGCTGCGTTGCGTGCCCGCGCTCGCGGTCAGGTGCGACCGGGATTTCGGCGCGCGCTGGTGCGCTACTCGCTCACGCCGGAAGACGTCGTGCTCGCGCGCCGAGGTGCACGGGTGTTGGCCGACACGTTCTTCGCCGCAGGCGCACGCGAGGTCTACCCCGGCATCGCCGGTTTCGCGCCGGTGCTGCGCGATCCGCGCGACGCCGCCAGGATCGAGAGCGAAGGTCCCCTCGACGTCCGTGCCTACGCCATGTCCATGACGCACCTCTTCGGCACAGCGCGCATGGGCAGCGACCCGGCCACGAGCGTGGTGCGACCGGACTTCCGCCACCACGCCGTCGACGGCCTCTACGTCGTCGATTCCAGCGTCTTCCCGGGTAATCTGGGCGTGAACCCGCAGATTCCGATCATGGCCTTGGCGCGGCTCGCCGCCGATCGCATCCAGGCACGCTCGTGAAGGAGACGACGTCCATGCTTTCCCATCGTCACCATTCGACTCGCCGCTTGGGTGCGCACATCGCCGTGGCGTTCGGCCTGACGGTGCTGGCTGCCGCGGCCTCGACCCTCGTGGTGCGCGCAAGCCACGCCTCCGAAGCAGCCGCCACCGGCTCCTTCCACACGCTGCGTGCCACGTCGCTCGGCGGCGAGCCCGTCGACTTCCAGCAATACGCCGGCAAAGTGGTGCTCGCCGTGAACGTCGCCAGCCAGTGCGGGTTCACACCGCAATACGCCGGGCTCGAGAAGCTCTACGCCGAGCTGGCACCGAAGGGCTTGGTGGTGCTCGGCTTCCCGAGCAACGAGTTCGGCGGCCAGGAGCCAGGCACCGCCGCCGAGATCCAGACCTTCTGCAAGAAGAACTACGGTGTCTCGTTCCCGATGTTCCAGAAGCTCGTGACCAAACCCGGCCCGGAACAGTCGCCGGTGTATCGGTTCCTCACCGAAGGACGTGAGGCGCCGAGCTGGAACTTCTGCAAGTACCTGGTGGGGAAGAACGGCCAGGTGATCGCCTTCTACCCGAGCAAGGTGACGCCCGGCGACGCGGATCTGCGCAAGGCGATCGACGCCGCACTCGGCGGCTGAACGGGTCGCGGCCGCATCCCATCCGCGCCGCGCACCGCGCTCATCTCCCGGCGCTGACGCCCCCACGCGTGCCGCGCAAAATGCGTCACTCGTTGGACGATTTGCGGCGCTGCGCCGCCGCACGAGCGCGCGGGGCTCGCTCGGATCGAGCGAGTTTCGAGTCTCTTCTGCCTCCGTTGCAGTTGGCCCGATTCCTGCGGGGCCTGCGGCGCCGCCAGGCGAGCGTTGCCCGATGTGCCCCCGAAGTCTGCGACGAGAGCCATGTCCAAACACGAGGAATCGCAGGAAGAAGCCAACGAGCTTGCACCCGCGCCGCGGACCTTCGTCACCGCGCCAGTCGCGTTTCGCTTCGGTAACGCCGTCGGCATCGGCTCAACCCGCGACGTGAGCGCGACGGGGATGTACGTCCGCACCTCACAGTTCGTGCCCTACGGCACCGAGCTGGCGCTTCGCTTCCGACCGGATCCCGAGGCGCCCGACGAGATCGTCACGGTGACAGGCGCAGTCACGCGCACCACCAGCGACGCCGACCCGGAAGGCGCCGGCGTCGGCATCCGTTTCACCGACCCCGGCTCGCCCGCCGTCGACCGCGTCGCGACCATGGTGGATGCATCCACGGTGCGAACCCGCTTCGACAAGTTGCGCCGCGCAGCCACGATCGAGGGCGGCGGCGAAGCGGGCGATCGCTACGAGGTGAGCGGACTGCTCGGCTCCGGCGCCACCAGCGACGTCTTCCGCGCCTACGATCGTCAAGACGATCGTCCGGTGGCGCTCAAGGTCCTCAAAGCGTACGCCGCCGACGATCCGGAGATCGTGGAGCGGTTGCGTCGCGAGGCCGCGCTGGTTCGCCGGATCGGGCACGCGCGCGTCGCCGACGTCTACTCCAGCGGAACCCTCAACGGCTATCCGTACCTGAGCATGGAGCTGGTGGAAGGGGCCGCGCTCTCGCGGTTGCTCTTCGAGCGGCACACGCTCGAAGAGGCGGAGACCGTGCGCATCCTGCTCGACGTCACGGACGCCGTGGCCGCAGCGCACGCACTCGACATCGTGCATCGCGACCTGAAACCGTCGAACGTGATGGTGATGCCGTGCGGCGGCTCGAAAGTGCTGGACTTCGGCATCGCGCGAGCCCGCCGCGAGACCCGGCTCACGCAGGCAGGATCGTTCATCGGCACGCCGAGCTACGCGGCACCCGAGCAGCTCGGCGGCGCCACCGCATCGCCGCGAACCGACGTGTACGCGCTCGGTTGCATCGCGTTTCGCTGCCTCACCGGCAGCGACCGACAGGCGGCGCACGACATCCCCTCGACGCTGGCGGTGCTGCGTGCCGATCCGGCTCCCTCGGTGCGCGCCCGCGGCATCGCGGTCAGCGCCGGGCTCGAACAGATCGTGAGCCGCTGCCTCGCCCACGATCCCGCCGATCGCTTCGCCGACGCGAGTGCCGTGCGCACCGCGCTCGCGCGCCTCGAGCTTCGACCGACGGCGCCGCGCCGGCGCACGGCGCTGGTCGGCGAGACCGATCCTGGAACCGCGGACCAGCTCCGCTCCATTCTCGAGCGCGCCGGCTGGGACGTGCGGGTGATTTTCGACGGCTTCGCGCTCATCGAGATCGCCCTCGGCCAACCTCCCGACTTGATCGTGGTCAGCTCGACGCTCGCCAGCATCGGCGGCCTGGAGGCCATCCAGATCTTGAGCACCCAGCCCGCGACCGCTCAGGTGGGCCGCGTGCTGGTCTCCGGCTTCGACGTCGACGGCGAGACCGTTACGTTTCTGGATGCGGCGAAGTTCGTGAAGCGCCCGGTCGACGACGCTCGCCTGGCCCGCGCGGCGCAGGATGCCTGCAACCCACGACCCTGATGGCCGCGACTCGCACTCGACGTGAAACAACGGGCCGTGATCTCGGCCGAGGAGCATGACGATGAGACGAATCGTGTCATGGACGTGCCTCACAGCAGTCGCGTTGCTGCTCGCTACCGTCGGGATCCCCCGCGCCGAGGCCGGCGCGAATGAGTCAGGACTCGCCGCGGTCTACAACACGCGACTGCAGGGACACCGCACCGCCAGCGGCGAACGCTACGACAAGAATGCGCTCACCACCGCACACAAGTCGTTGCCGTTCGGCACCAAGGTGCGGATCACCCGGGCCGACGACGGCAAGAGCGTGGTGGTGCGAGTCAACGACCGCGGTCCGACCCAGCCCGGGCGCGTGGTGGACATCTCCAGCGCTGCCGCCAAGAAGATCGGGCTCAGCGGCAAGCGGATGACGGAGGTGAAGCTCGAAGTCGTCGCGGCGGCGCCCGCGAAGGCCGTGAAGACAGCACACCACGACGCGCGCGCTGCTGGCCATTGAGCGGCGCTCGATGGCGGAGGGCGTTCGGTGAAGCCCCCGGAGCTCGCCGCTGACCGGGCCCGTCTTCGTCGGGTCGCGGTCCCCGTTCGCGCGGAACGGAGTCGAGGCGTGAGCCACTGGGGGCATCGCGACGGACGCTCCCGACGCGCTGCTCGTCCACCCCGGGTGGACGCGTGAAGGCGTGGTTGGCACGTCGAACGAATGGCGGTAACTGATCCAGGATTGCCGCCTTCCTGGCGGCGCCGACGAGGGCGACGCTCTCAGCGCGAGGACGATCGATGGCGACACCAACCCCAACCCACAAGTGGAGCTTCTTCCGCAGCGGTGGCCTCGATCAGGTGGTCATCAAGACTGGCGCGGACATCGCCAACCTCGACACGCTCGATCAGAAGCTGTGGGTGGCGCTCGCCTGCCCGACACGCGGCATCGAGCTCGATTCGGCGACGCTCGATCTCGTCGACACCGACAAGGACGGACGCATCCGCGTTCCGGAGGTGCTCACCGCCGTGCGCTGGCTCAAGGACGTGCTGAAGAGCACCGATACGCTGCTCGCCGGTGGCGACACGGTGCCGCTCGCAGCCATCCAGGACCAGACCGACACCGGCAAGGCGATCCTCGCCGGCGCGCGTCACATCCTGGCGAGCCTGGGCAAGCCGAATGCCGAGCAGATCTCGCTCGCCGACATCACCGCCACCGAGAAGATCTTCGACGCCAAGAACTTCAACGGCGATGGCATCGTGCCGGCGGACTCGGCACCCGACGACGCCACCAAGGCCGCGATCGAGGACGTGATCGCCACCTGCGGCTCGAAGGTCGACCGCAGCGGCAAGCCAGGCGTCGATCGCGAGCTCGTGGAGTCCTTCTTCACCGACGCCGCAGCACTGGTGGCTTGGCAAGCGAATGGCGATGCACCGGCGATCGCAGGCCTCGCCGCCGCGTCCGCGGCGGTCGCCGCCGTGAAAGCGAAGGTCGACGACTACTTCTCGCGTTGCGGGCTCGCGGCACTCGACGTACGAGGTGCCGCGCTGCTCGGCGCCACCGAGGCGGATCTCGCGGCGCTCTCCACCAAGGCGCTGTCACGTACCAGCGAAGAGCTGGCGCGGTTGCCGATCGCGCGCATCGAAGCCGGCCGCGCGCTGCCGCTCGTCGACGGTGTGAACCCGGCTTGGAGCGCAGCGCTCGGCGCATTGGTTCGTGATGCCGTCGAGCCCCTCCTCGGCACCCGCCAGGACGCACTGAGCGAGGCCGATTGGTCACTCCTCGAGGCGAAGACCGAGCCCTACCGCGCGTGGCAGGCGGCCAAGCCCGCGAGCCCGGTGGCGAAGCTCGAGATCGCGCGCATCCGCGCCTTGGTCGACGGCAACGCCAAGGCCACGATCCTCGAGCTGGTGGACAAAGACCTGGCGGTGAAGCCCGAGATCGAGCAGATCGACGCGGTGGAGAAGCTGGTGCGGCTGCAGCGGGACTTCGTGAAGCTGCTCACCAACTTCGTGAACTTCTCGGCCTTCTACAGCAAGGCTGGAGCGGTGTTCCAAGCCGGCACGCTCTACCTGGACGGTCGTGCGTGCAGCCTGTGCGTGCGGGTCGCGGATGCAGGCAGGCACGCGGCGCTCGCCGGTCTGTCGAAGGCGTACCTCGCGTACTGCGACTGCGTGCGACGCGGCACCGGCCAGACCATGACCGTCGCTGCGGCCTTCACCGACGGCGACGCCGACCAGCTCATGGTGGGACGCAACGGGGTCTTCTACGATCGCAACGGCAACGATTGGGATGCGACGATCACCAAGATCATCGAAAACCCGATCAGCATCCGGCAGGCGTTCTTCGGACCCTACAAGCGCTTCGTGCGCATGGTGGAAGAGCAAGTCGCGAAACGCGCGGCCGCAGCGGATGCGGCCGCCGGCACCCAGCTTCAGGCCGCGGCCGCGGCCACCGCCACGGCCGATCAGACCAAGGCGGCGCCCGCCGCGGCTGCGGAACCCAAGAAGTTCGACCTCGCGCTCATCACCGGGATCGGCGTCGCCATCGGCAGCATCGGCACGTTCGTCTCCACCCTGTTCACGAAGTTCTTCGATCTCGGCCCGTGGGTCCCCGTGGGCGTGGTGGGCGTGATCCTCGCGATCTCCGGACCCTCGGTGCTCATCGCGTGGCTCAAGCTCAGGCAGCGCAACATGGGCCCGATCCTCGACGCCAACGGCTGGGCCATCAACGGCCGTGTCATGATCAACGTGCCGTTCGGCGGTGCGCTCACGAGCGTCGCTGCGCTGCCTCCCGGCGCAAGCCGTGCGCTCGCCGATCCCTACGCCGAGAAGAGAAAGCCGTGGGGTGTGTACGTCTTCTTCGCGGTGATCCTGGCGCTCGGCCTCGGCTGGTACGTCGGCAAGCTCGATCGATTCCTGCCCGGCCCCGCCAAGAGCACCAGCGTGATGGGCGATCTGGCACCCGCGGCCGCGAAGAAAGCCGCCGACGCTCCGGCGCCAGCGGCGGCTCCGGCCAAATGAAACGGGAGGCGCGCGCACACCGACACGCGCGAGCGGATCGCCTTCCGCGAACGCGGGAGGTGGCCGTGCGTTCACGTCACGCGCTCGCGCTGGTCGTGCTCGGTGCTGCAGGCTGTGCGAGCTTCGCACCGCTCTCGCCGCCTCCGCCGTTCGAGCCACCTACGCCTGCCGTCCACGCCGACGTGGCGGAGGTGGGCTGGCTCGTGGGGCGCTGGCGCAGTGACCCCGGTGATTACCAGGAGAGCTGGCACGCCGTGGGCGACGCATTGCTCGGTGCGTCGTTTGGCGTAGCCAGCGGCCGCACCACGTCGTGGGAGGCCTCGATCGTCGCCCGCGACGAGCAGGGACGCCTGGTCTACCGTGCGATGCCCGCAGGTGCTGCACCGGTATCGTTCGTGCGCAACGTCGCCGGCGATCGCGCCGTGCGCTTCGGCAATCCGGCCCACGATTTCCCGCAGCTCATCGCATACGCGCGCCGCGACGCCGGCGGCGTGTCGCGGCTCGGCGCACGGATCGCGGGTGGCACCAAGCAAGTCGACATCCCGATGCTGCTCGTCCCACCGGCGCCGGCACCGGAGCTGGAAGCGGCGGATCTCGCGTTCGCTGCCGACGTCGAGGCGCGTGGCACCGACGCGTGGATCGAGGTCTTCCTCGACGACGGCGGCATGGAATCGAACGGCGAGCGGGTCGCGGGCAAGGACGCGATCCGTGCGACCATGGAGCCGACGCTCTCGGATCGCGCCGTCCGCCTGCAATGGGCGCCGGTCGCCAGCGGGCTCTCCCCCGCTGGCGATCTGGGCTACACGGTCGGCGCGTGGGCGTTGCGCAAGCACGCCGACGGCGCGTGGCAAACCGAGGCCACAGGCAGCTACGTGACCGTGTGGCAGCGCGCCACCGACGGCACCTGGAAAGTGCTCTTCGACGCCGGGGAGGACGACCCCGCACCCATCGCAGCCGGCCCCTGAGCGCCGCGCGGCTCAGCCCGGAAAGGGCTCAGGCCGCCCCGCGCGACGTTGCTCGAGCCTGCGCGCGCGACGCCGCTTCGAGTTCTTTTCGAAACCCGAGCGCTGCGGTGTTGCGCAGCCGGTTCATGTAGCCGAGGCGGTTGTCTGCAGCACCGCCGGCCGCCTCCTCGGCGACCGCGCGTCCATCGACGTAGAAGAGCCCGCGCGGCGCGCCCTCGACGATCACCGGGTAGAGCGCGAACGCCCGCGCCCGGTACGGGCGGTACCACCCCGGCAATCGGCCGGCGATGTCGCGCGCACCGCTGTTGCCGATGACCACGTCTTCGCCGGCCCGAACGGCCTGCGCGAAGAGATCTCCTTCGAAATCGGTCAGCGAGAAACGCACGCTGCCGATGGCCGCGGGCCAGCGCTCGCCGAGCGCGTGGGTGATGGTGGCCTCGCGCCGCTCGGGATCGATGGCTGCGAAGAAGACGTTCTCGAACGCGAAGCCGGTGAACGCGGTCTCGACGATGATCGTGACCACGTCGCCGAGCTTGTGCTCGCCAGCGAGGAGCCGCGTGATCTCGTGCAGGCGGCGGAGCAGGATGCGCGTGCGATCGCTGGCGCTGGGATCGGGGGTCGGGGATTCGTGCCGAGCCCGCACGGGCGCTTCGGCCGCTTCCCGCGCTCCCAGGAAGTTCCGCGCCGCCGCCACCGGTGAGCTGGCCGGCAACGGCACGTACGCCGCGCGCGCCGTTTCCTCGACGACCTTCACGGCACCGCCGAGCATCGCCCCGACGGCGCGGCCATCCACCTTGAGCGTGCCGCCGAAGCGACCGACCAGCGCCGCGACGTGGGCGTCGCTCTCGCCGCCACCGCCGGAGAGCGCTTGCACCAGCTCCGCGGCGAAGCACGCAGCCTGGCGCACCTGCTCGCCCGAGGTGCGCGGACGCGCGACCACACCCGCAGGCAACCCGTCCATGCTCTCGGCCACCACTTCGGGAAAGCCCCAGCTCGAAGCGACCGCACGCCCCAGCGCCGGCAGGGGCGCGCCGAGCGTCTCCGCCACCACCTCCTCGGGCGCTCGCCCCGAGTCGACGGAAATGCGCTTGGCCTCGGCCCATTCGTCGGGAAAGTAGAACGCGACCAAGTAGCGACCGAGATCGCTGAACAGCCCGCAGGTGTAGGCACGCTCGCCCAGCGCGCGGCCACCGAGGCGCTCGGCGACGCTGCGCGCGACGTTGGCGCGCATCAGCGCGCCCAGCACGATCTCGGAGAGGTCGCCACCGGCGTCCGCGCCGCGGCTGCGATTGACCAGGAGCAGCGTGAGTGCCGCATCGCGTACGGCGTCGAACCCGAGCAGCATGATCGCGTGGGACACCGTGGAGATCTTGCCCGCGGCTGGACCGTGATAGGTCGAGTTCACGAGCCTGAGCACCTTGCTGGCCAGCGCCACGTCTTTGAGGATCACGCTCGCCAGCTCGCTCGCGGAGGTGTTGTCACGCGACGCGTGCAGGTTGATCTCGCCGATGATCTGGGCCAGCGCTGGAAAATCCGGGTTGGCGCGCATGCGCGAGAAGAGCTCGTCGATGGCGCCGGGGCGCGTCTCGACGGGAACGGTGTGGCCAGCCGAGCTCGACGACTCACCCGCAGCGAACGGATCGTCGGCGAGTGGCTCGGTCGCGCTCCCGCGCGGCACCGCCTCCTCCGGTGCGAGCGACTCCAGCGCTGCCACGAGCTCGCTCTCCGAGTCGACCGCCGGCGGCGAGGGCGAGGGCGCAGTCACGATCACAGGCCCGCTCTTCGGGCCGCGGCGCGCGATCACCGTCGGTTCGCCTGCCCGCGCTGCTGCATCGCGCTGGGTCGGCAGGTCGTCGACGCGGGCCTCCACGCTCGGCGCATGCGGCGTCGCCGGAACCGGTGGCGCGAGCGCGGGGCGCGGCGTAGGCGTCGTCGCCGGCGGTGCCACCGGCGACGCCATCGCGCTCGACGCTCCGCGGCTCGGGCTACTCGCGAGCGCCGGCCCCCGCAGCGCCATCTCGAGCCGCTCGGCGATCTCGCGCATGAGTGACGGCCGATCGTCCGGGTTCTTGGCGAGCATCGAGACCGTCAGCGCTTCGAGCGCCAGCGGCGCATCCCAGGTGGTGCTCGCGCGGCTCGGCCGCACCGGCATCTCGTTCAGGTGCTGGTTCAGGAGCCGTCCGATCGTCTTGCCGTCGAAGGGCGGGCGACCGACGAGCGCCTCGTAGAGCATGACGCCGAGCGCGTAGATGTCGACGCGGTGATCGATCGCCTCGCCGCGGATCGATTCGGGTGCGAGGAACTGGGGGGTTCCGAGCAACGCACCCGCATGGGTGAGCGGCTCGGCGTCGCCGTCGAGCTCGAGGACCTTGGCGACCCCGAAGTCGAGGACCTTCACCTGGTCCCGCTCGGGGCCGCGATCGAACACCATCACGTTGGCCGGCTTGAGATCGCGATGCACCACACCGTGGGCATGAGCGTCGTCGAGGGAGCGGGCGATCTGGGCCACGATGTACGCGGTGCGCCGCCAGGCCAGCGGCCCTTCATCGCGCAACAGCCGCCGTAGATCCTGGCCGTCCACGAACTCCATGGCGATGTACAGGGTTCCCGAAGCGGTCGTGCCGAAGTCGTAGAGCGTGATGGTGCACGGGTGGTTCAGCCGGCTCGCGGCGGTGGCCTCGTTCTCGAAGCGGGCCTTGAGCGAGGGATCGGGAGCCAAGTGCGGATGCAGGACCTTGAGCGCCACCGGCCGTGCGATGGGTTGCTGCTCGGCCCGGTAGACCACGCCCATGCCACCCTCGCCCAGGCGTTCCAGGACCCGGAAGCGATTGCCTACGATCTGACCAACGAGCGGGTCGCTTCCTGCCGAGGGCACGACCCCGCCCGGAGCGCGGCCGCACGCCGGGCACGTCGGCTGCCCTTCCGCCCAAGCCCTTGCACAGCGCGGACAACCGGCCTCGGTGTGCATCGACCCTTCCTGCCCCGCGCTCACGACGCGAACGGCGGCGCTGGCGCGCGCATACCACCCGCCCGCCCCGCGAGCCCGTATTGCAAGTGGCACGCCTGTAGCCGCGACGATCCGCGCGCGCTGCGCGGCTGCCGAGGCCCAGCGCGCTCCACTCGACGCACACGCTTCGGGGACGCAGCGCCCGAGCTGCTGCGCGCTGCGCGGCACCGCGGTAGCCGCCGGGATTCCCCTCAACTTCGGTACGCGAGCTCGCCCGAAAGTTGCGCCTCGCGCACGTGGGCGCGATCGTTAGTCAATCGAAATCATGCGTGTTTCCGCCTATGCATCAGACGAACGACCGCGGCACGACGCGTGCACTCGGTGAGCACGCACGATCCTCGCATGGCGCGACGATCGAATCGACGGAGCGTTCGATGAGGATGAGGAGAAGCTCGTCTCGCGCGCGGCGGATCGCGCGGGCCGCACTGGTGATGGCGGTTGCATCGACACCGCTGCACGCACGTGCGGAGAAAGTGATCTTCCACGAGGATTTCTCGACCATGCCGTACGGCCCGTGGGTGAATCCTCCCAGCGCCGGCTACCGACTGCGCGGCGAGATGTTCACCGAGTATCCGATGCAGCGCGACGGGCTCCAGGGGCCGGTGCTCACCACCCGCGGGCTCTTCCAGGGTGAGCGGGTGGTCTTTCCGGCGTGGGTCGACGGCGCGCACCAGAGCCTGCGCTTCGACGTCGACTTCCAGCGCATGCAGGCAATCATCGACAGCGCCGTGCAATGGCACGTGAACGTCGATCCCGCGACCGGCCTGCAACGCTTCTATCAAGCGGCACTGTTGCACGGCGCCAAACCCGGCGTGGCCGCGGCGCTGAAAGTCCAGCTCGTGGAGGAATCGCCGAGCGAGCCACGCGGCTTTCGCGTGACGACGCTCGGCCACGCCCAAGCGCCGACCGTGACCCAAGAGGGCTGGCACCACCTCCAGATCCGCTCCTCGGGCCCGGCCTTCGACGAGTTCGTGGTGAGCCTCGACGGCAACGATCTGCTCGCCGTGCAGGATTCGACGCTGCGCACCGGCTACGTGGGCGTGCGCGTCGGTCTCGACACCACACGCTGGGACAACGTGCAGGTCGCGACCGCGCCATGAGGATCGGGATCGCGGCGGTGCTGGGTACGAGTGGCGGTCCCCGCAGCTACGCACGCGCGCTGATCGAGGCGTTGGCGCGTGTGGAGGCCGATCACGAATACCTCGTGCTCACGGATGCACCGTCCGCGGTCCCCGCCCATCCACGGGTGCGCGCGGTGCACGTGCCCCGCGAGAACCGCTACGCGCAGCCGATCTGGGATCACGTGCGCCTGGGCGCAGCGGCGGCTGCGCTGCGCCTCGACCTCTTCCATCACACCAAGGCTGCGCTGCCGCTCGGCCTCACGATCCCGAGTGTCGTTTCCGTCTACGATGCCGCGCCGTTCCTGCATGCGCGCACGTTCAGCCGCCTGCAAGCGCTGCATCACCGCGGCCAGATCCGCGACGCCGCGCGCCGTGCCGACCGCGTGGTCACCGTGAGCCAGGAAGCGCGCGTCGAGCTGGCGCGCGCGCTCGGCCTCGACCGCGGCCGCATCGCCGTCGTCGAGCCCGGCGCGACGACGGGCGCCGCGCACGCGACCCCATCGGCGGCGTGCGCGAGCCAGCACGCGCGGCTGCAATCGATCCATCCCGCGATTCGCGCTCCCTTCGTGCTCGCCCTCGGCACCATCCAGCCGCGCAAGGACTTGAGCACGGTGATCCGAGCCTTCCGGCGAGCGAAGGCCCGCTTCGCGATCCCCCACCAATTGGTGATCGCGGGCCGATCCGGCTGGCAGGACCCAGCCCTCGTGCAGGCGACGGGTCGCGACGCTCGCGACCTGGTGTGGACCGGCGAGATCGACGACGACGACGTCGCGGTGCTGCTCGCGAACGCAGCGCTGGCCGTGAACGCGTCGCTCTACGAAGGCTTTGGTCTCGCGGTGCTCGAAGCGCTGGCGCACGGTGTACCGCTCGTCTCCACGACGGTGCCCGCGCTCAGCCGCGCCGCGCCGGATGTGTGCTGGCGCGTCCCTGCCGGCGACGTGGGCGGGTTCGCATGCGGGATCGGCGCCCTCGCCACCGATCCCGTGCTTCGAGCGCGCCTCGCTGCACGCGGTCGCGAGCACGCGGCGCGCTTCTCCTGGGACGAGGCCGCGCGCGCCACCCTCGCCGTCTACGACGAGGTCGTCACCGAGCGGACGCGAGCGCGCCGAGGCGCGATCCCCGAGCCCCGCTCACGCGGAGCGAGACTCGCCCATGCCCACTGACCGCCCGCACCCGGGCCGTGTCGGCGGCGTCGCCTTGACGGCGATCGTGGCGAGCCATCGACCGGGCGATCATCTCGCTTGCTGTCTCGCCTCGCTCGCGAGCGAGCAGCTCGACGTGGTGGTCGTGGACGATGGCTCGGCCGCCGGCGTGGCGAGCGCCGTCGCGCGTGGCTTCCCGCGGGTGCGCATCGTTCGCTCGGCTCAGAATCGCGGGTTCGCTGCGAGCGCCAACGCCGGCCTCGCGGAGATCCTGCACAGCGCGCCCGAATCCGAGCGGCCCGCATGGGTGCTGCTGCTCAACGACGACGCCACCCTCGAACCCGGATTCTGTGCCGTCGTCTCGCCGCACCTGCTCACGCCCGAGCCGTGGTCCATGCTCGCGGCGCTTCGCCTTCGCGACGACGATCCCGAACGCATCGATTCCGCTGGGCTGGTGCTCACCGCCGAGGGTGATGGCACCGATTGGTTGGCGGACGAACCGTGCGCTCGCGCACCGCGGATGCCGGTGGAGATCCTCGGTCCCAGCGCCGGTGCGGCGCTCTACCGCCTGGAGCTGCTCGCGGGCCTCGGCGGGTTCGAGGCGAGCTTCACTGCGTACTTCGAAGACCTGGATCTGGCCCTGCGCGCCCGCGCACGCGGGGCACGTGCGCTCTTGCTTCCGGACGCGCGGGTTCGCCACCGCGGTGGCACGACCACGCGCACGCGGGCGTATCGACGGTTGGTGTGGCTCGAGCGCAACCGCTTGCGGACCGTGGTCCGGCACTTTCCGCGCGCGTTGGCGGTGGGCTGCATCGGTCGCGCGATTCGGAGCGCCGTGGCCCGCGCCGTGGCGACGACGGCGGGCACGCGTCACGCCGGTGGCACACACACCGGCTCGGGCGTCTCTTCGCTCCTCGCCGCCGTCGCCCACGTGGAGGGATGGACGCGAGCTGCGCTCAACGCCCCCAGCGACCTGTGGTGGCGCACGCACGGCGCACCGGTCGTCGCCCCTGCCGAGCTTCGGCGCTGGATCGCGCACCGCGGCGAACGCACCGTTCGAGCGCCATGCACGCCGTGTACGCGGGATCGGGTGCCAGCGTCGTCGTGATCGTCGAGCCGGGACGCGTGCCGACGAGTGGCGTCGGTCGCGTCGCGCGGCTCACGGCGGCGGCGCTGGCAACGGCGCGCACGGCGTGCAGCGACGCCGGGCTCGACGTGCAGCTCGCCGGCCCCGGTCCGCGCCCGGCGTGGGCCGCCACGTTGCCGTGGATCGCGCTGCCTCCCCTCGGCTCGGGATCGGGTGCGACGGCGCGCTGGCACGCGGCGTTGGCAGGGCCGATCGCTCGCCACGCTCCGGCGCTGGTTCACGTGCTCTCGGGATTTCCGGTACCGTGGCTCGCTGCGCCCTACGTCTTCACCGTCCACGACCTGGACGTGTTGGCGAACCCCGAGATCCACCCGTTCGCGAAGCGCACGTACTTCCGCCTCGCCCTTCCCGCCACGCTGACGCGCGCCACGCGCATCGTGGCGGTGTCGCGAAACACCGCGGCAGCCATCACCCGTCGCTGGCCGAGCCTCGCGGCACGCACGACCACCGTCCGCAATGCGCTGGCGCCGAACCTGCGCCAGGTGTCGGCACCGCGCGAGCTCGACGAGCTGCGGGCCCGCCTCGAGCTGCCACGACGCTTCGTGCTGCTCTTCGCAGCGCGCGGCCCGAGGCTCCGTGCCGAGCTGGCGATCGAAGCGACGGCACGCGTGGCGGCTCGGCGCGCGGGGCTCGAGCTGGTGATCGCCGGCAGCAGTGCGGCGGCGCGCACGCCACGGCAACGGCGTGAGCGGCGCGGCGTGCTCGCCGTGACGCGCATCGGAACCGTCGCCGAGTCCGACTTGCCCGCGCTTCTGAGCGCTGCGTCGGTGCTGGTTCACCCGTCGCGGGAGGATGGCTTCGGCTATCCGCCACTCGAAGCGCTGGCGTGTGGCACACCCGTGGTCGTGAGCGATCTCGCCGTGACCCGCGAGCTTCTCGGCCCGCACGCGATCCGCGTCGCTTCCGACGAGTCGGCGCAGTGGGCCGATGCAATCGAGTCGGCCCTCGACGACGGCAGGCGTCGCGACACCCTCGCTCGGCTGGCGCCGTACTGGCGGTCACGCTTCGACGTGGGGCGCCTCGGCACGCGGCTGGTGCACGTGTACCGCTCGACGCTGGCGGCGATGCGACGCGACGGCCAGCAACTCACGGCGACGAACGCGCCGCCACCCGGCGACGTCGTAGACGAGGTCCGTCCACGCGGCCCCGACCGAGCGCAAATTCATTCGTGACCGAAACTCGCGGAGCGCTGCGGCGCCGAGCTGCTCGATGCGGCTCGGATCCCGCGCCAGGTCGCGAATCGCGTCGGCCAAGGCCGCGGCATCGCGCATCGGCACGAACGACACGCAATCGACGTCACCCAGGACCTCGCGCATCCCGCCGCTCGCACCCGTGACGAGCGCTTTGCCCATCGCCAACGCCTGGAAGGCCTTGTTGGGGAACACGAGATCCGCCTTGCGCGTGCCGCCGAAGATCCCCAGGCACACATCCGCGGAAGCGATGAGCTCGGGCAGCTCCGCGTAGGGCACCCAGTCGATCAGCGTCAGATTGGGAATCGCATCCGGCTCGTCTGCGCCGCACACGGCGCGTACCTCGTCGCGAAACTGCCCGGTACCGACGAACGTGAACGCGACGTCGTCGTGGGCGAGGCGCCGAGCGGCCTCGAGCATCGTGCGCACCCCGTGGAGCGGCAGGTATTTCCCGTAATAGAGCACTCGGAAGGGGCCGCGCGGTCGCGGCTTGACGAGCGGGCGGAAGATGCGATCGTCGGCGCCCGTGAGCACGGTCGCGAGCTTGGTCGCCGGCACGCCGAAGCGATCCCGAAAGTAGACGGCGTGCGCAGGAGTGTCGGAGACGACGCGATCTGCCAGGGCGTAGAGGCGACGCTCCAGCCACGCGAGCGCGGCTGCGGCGATCGATCCCGTCGCCACGAAGCCTTTGTCTTCCACCAACGTGTTGTAGAGAGAAACCAGCGGATCGACGATCAGCGGCTTGCCGCGACGCCGACTCAGCCAACGAGCGACCGGTATGTCGAGATGACCATTGAAGCCGACGACCATCACGTCGTAATCGGCGATCCGCGAATGCAGCCACACCAGCCTCGCCAGTGCTGCCAGATAGCGCAGGGCGAGGCGCATCAGTGAACGCGGCCGGAAGTATTCGGCGAGCTTGATGCGGGTGAGACCCCACACCTCGACGTGGCACTCGATCACCTCGACGTCGTGGCGCCTCAGGCCGTCGATGGCGATGCGGTTTCGCGGATAGTCGCGCTCGTAGGTGCCGAACCAGCAGACGCGCATGCGCACCACTCTCCCACGCGTCCGTCAGCGCCACGCCGCCACCGCGTGTGCGTGCACACGGAGGCAACGAAAGTTTCGCGACGGGCGTCGCGATCCCGTTCGTGCAAGCGCCGCTCCCGCGCGAGGCGCCGCGCGCAAGACGTGCTTCTCACACCGACGGGCAGTCGTGCGCCCGGTACTCGACGAGGCTCCAGGGCTGCGGCACCTCGCTGCGCGCGTGCCGGAGCGTCAGGAACCGGGCGCGTAGTCGGAGAGCCCGTACTGGCGAAGCTTCTGGAAGAACGTCGCGCGGGCGATGCCGAGAATGGCGATGGCGCGGTCCTTGTGGCCGCCGGTGTGATCGAGGGCGCGCCGGATCTGCTCGCGTTCGACGCGCTCGAGCAGCGGCTTGAGCGCCTCGGGGGCGCCAGCGGACGCGGGCGTCGCAGTCGGCGACGCGTGTCCGGCGATGGGCGACGGCAGATGCTCGCGGCGAACCATGTCGTCGTCGCGGGCGAAGATGGCGGCGATCTCGACCACGTTGCGGAGCTCGCGCACGTTACCGGGCCAGCCATAACCTTCGAGCGCCCGAAGCGCCGCGGGCTCGAAAACCTTTCCGGGAGTGAATCGCGCCAAGAAATGGTGGAGCAAGGGCTCCACGTCATCACGACGCGCGCGCAATGGCGGGACGTCGATGCGGGCGACGCAGAGCCTGTAGAAGAGGTCTTCGCGGAATCGCCCTTCGCGGACCTCCCGCTCGACGTCGAGGTTCGACGCCGCAACCACCCGCACGTCCACCGGCACGTCGCTCTTGGCGCCAAGCGGACGAATCACACGCTCTTCCAGCGCACGCAGCAGCATCACCTGGATCTCCGGGGACGCCGTCGTGATCTCGTCGAGGAAGAGCACGCCGCCGTGCGCCTGCACGAAGAATCCGTGATGCTTCGAGACGGCTCCGGTAAAGGCACCCTTTTCGTGTCCGAAGAGCTGGGAAGTTGCGGTCTCGCGCGAGAGCGTGCCCATGTTGACGGGCACGAAGGGACCGTCGCGACGGTCGGATTCTTGGTGAATGGCCCGGGCCACCACTTCCTTGCCGACGCCCGTCTCCCCGAGCAACAGCACCGGGACTCGTTCCGGAGCGAAGCGCCGCACCCGGTCGTAGATCTGCCGCAGCTCGGCGCTCCTCCCGACCAGGTGGTGCCCCTTGCCGTACGCGCGCTCCAGGGTCTCCGCACGAGCCCGCGCCACCTCGCACTCGCGCTGGATCCGCGTGAGATGCTCGATCGCCGTGCAGGCGTGCCGAGCGAGCGCCTGCAGGAACTGGAGGTCGCTGGGATCGAACGCGCGAATTCGCACGTTGTTGTCGCAGTAGAGGATGCCCAGCGGCTCGCTGGCATTCCCCAACGGACAGCACATCACCGATCGGATGCCGTGCACGACGACGCTCGCCGCGGCACTGTAGATCGCGTCTTCCGCGGCATCGAGCGTGAGGATGGGCTGGCCGGATTCGAGCACCTGGCGCACCATGGTGCTCGAGATCGGCAACTGGCCCTCGGGCTCGCAGCAGAGCCCACGCGCGGCGCGCACCACGAGCTTGTCGTCGAAGGTGGCGAGAAGTGCGCGCTCCGCACCGAGCAGGTCGCGCGCGGCGTCGACGATGCTGTCGAAGAGGCCGGGGAACGCAGCCTGCGAGAAGAGCTCGTGTCCCAGCTCGTAGAGCTTGGTCAGGCGGCGGTAAGAGCGTCGCAGCTCGTCCACGGGGATGCCGTCGGGATCTCGCGCGAACGGCGTCCGATCCGCTGAGACGTCGGCGCAAGCAGAGCGCTGCTGCTGCGGCAGCGGGGGCGTGCTGCGGGAGGCTTCGAATCCTGTTTCCGAGAGCGGCATGCCGGGTCTCCGATCCGAGTGTTCGCTCCAACCTTAGGGAATTCGCGCCGCGAGCGCCACCCGTAGGAGATCGGATCGCACGACACGGCGACGGGCGGCGCGATTCCTGTTGCGACGACGCCGATAAGTGCATACCCTGCTATCGATTCTCGACCAAAGGTGCGCGTCGGTGGCCACGACGATCCGCAAAATCCCAGTATCCGCGAGGTCGAGCACCTGCAAGCGACCGAGGCCGGCGATCGGCCGGACGCTCTTCGCGCTCGCCGTCACGGCGATCCTCGTGACCGGTTGTCCACCACCGCACGCATCCAAACCGGTTCTCAAGAACGGCAAGGAATGCGGCGTCACTTCCGGCTGGATCTGGCGCCCGACGTGGTGGAACTTCCACGAGCGCGGCGAATCGTACGCGTCCTGCGAT
The DNA here is from genome assembly GCA_964447125.1 of uncultured bacterium. Lineage (GTDB taxonomy): Bacteria > JADJOY01 > JADJOY01 > JADJOY01 > JADJOY01 > JADJOY01. The sequence goes on from CAYUSL010000002.1 coordinate 32,775, forward strand.
CTCTTCGAGCAAGCGACCCAGGATTTTCGGGCGGCGATCGAGCGACGCGCCGCGGACCAGCGACATGCCCGAACCTACGGCATGCATTTTCTCGACGACTACTTTCCCCATCGCGAGCTGGGGATCGCGCTCTACCGGCAAGGGAAGCTCGACGAGGCCGAGCGCGAGCTTCTCGAATCGCTGGGCGCGGAGCCCTCGGCACGCGCCAAGTACTACCTGAACGAGACGCGCCGCGACTCGCTCAGGCGCCGTGGCCTGAAGGCCGCGCCGGGTCCCACGATCGAGCTCGATGGCGGGGCGCGCATCGTCACCCGCGAGCCGCGGGTCCGGCTTTCCGGACGGGTACGATCGCCGCAGTACGTCGCAACGCTCGCGGTCGCCGGCGAGCGCCCGCCCATCGAGCTGGCCAAGACGGAACAAGCCTTCGACGTCGAGGTGGCGGTCGATCCCGGCGACAGCACGCTCGCGATCGCAACCGCCGACCTGCTCGGCAACTCGAGCACCACGCTCGTCCACGTCACCAGCGATCGGCAGGGGCCGGTCGTGGCCATCCAGACCATCGAGACCGTCACCGGCGGCGCAATCGAGATTCGCGCCACAGCCCACGATCCGTCGGGCCTCGCAACGATCGAGATCGGCGGCGTCAGCGAGCGCCCCACACCCACCGACACCGCTGCGATTCGCATCCGGCTCCCCCGCCCGCCCGACGACCGGGTGCGCTTCCTGACCGCCGACGGCGTCGGCAACGAAACGCGCGGCGTGATCGTCCTCGAGGATGGCGGCGCCTCCGGGTCGATCCGAAGTGGCTCCACACTGCTCGCCGCCCTCGAGAGCGATCTGCCGGCGGCCGCTCCGCTGCCGAGCGCACCGTCCCGGGTGCTCCGAATCGCTCTGGGACCGGAGGAGATCCGCTGGCGGCTCGGCGAGAAGATCGACGTGGCGCTCGACCGCTCGCCGCCGTTGGTACGCGTCGACGGGCTCACCGATACCCAGACCGTGTATCAGGACCGCATCCTGGTCTCCGGAAGTGCCTCCGACGATTCGCGCGTGGTTTCGATCCAGGTCGACCACCTCGTCGCCGAGGTGCGCAACACCAACGACGGCCCCGTTCCTGCCGAGCAGGCCACCGTTCCCGCCGAGCACCAAACCCTGAGCTTCACGCCGGGCAAGGACGTCTTCTTCAGCGCGCTCGTTCCGCTCGGTGACGGACCGAACGAGCTGCGCATCGTCACCACCGACCTCGCCGGCAAGCGCAGCGAGCGGGTGATCGAGATCGTCCGCAAGCGCCCGGCGATCGAGGACCCGAGCGTGCGTCTCGCCGTCGCGCCGATGCCGTTTCGCGAGGGGGAGGCGCTCGGTGATCTCTCCGAGCGCCTGGAAGGCCATCTCGTCGACGGCCTCGTGAACCAGCGGCGCTACCGGATCGTCGACCGCATCACCATCGCCCAGGCGATGCAAGAGAAGTCGCTGGTGCTCGCGGACCTCGTCGACCCCGACCACGCGATCGACGTCGCCCGCACCACGCCCGCCGAAGCGATTCTCGTCGGCCGCGCGTACCGCCGCGGTGCGTCGTTGGAAGCGTGGGTCAAGCTCGTGGACACCGAAACCAGCGAATCGTTGACCTTGAGCGACGTCTATGGCGAAAACCTCGGCATCACGGATCTGGCGCCGCTCATGGCCGCGCTCGCCCAGAAGGTCGCGCTCGCCATCCCACGCCTGGAAGCGCCCGTGATTGCCGTGGAGGACGACGAGATCACGATCGCCAAGGGCCAGGCCGACAAGATTCAGCCGAATCTGCGCGTGGCGCTCTTCCGTGCGGGCGCGCCGGCGGTCGGCGCGCTGGCGAGCGTCCCGCGCTACACCGAGATCGCCCGGGGGAGGACGCGCACCGTCGACGCGTCGCTCACCCACGCCGAGCTCGCCATGATCGACGATGCCTCGCCACGCGCTGGCGACCTCGTCGTCATCCGATGAGCTCGTCTCGATCGCCGGGGGGCCTGTCGAGCCCCCGAGGCAGATCGAGACGCTCGACCGCTCGCGACGGCGGTGTCTCAGTTTCGTTCGCTGGGCCGCCGAGAGACCGGCGGCCCTCCAGCCGGAAATGTGCGCAAAGCCCGATTTTCACGATTGCTTCGACAGGCTGGAGCGCGCGCGATCCTTCGCGCGCGAGGCCAAAGTGAGACACCACCCTCGCGACGAGGTGTGATTATCCGCCGGTCAACCGCTGGCAGCAGCGGGATCGCGCGTCGTGCCCAGCCGTCGATCGAGGGACGCGATCACCGTCGCGGCGAGCGCGTGCGGATTCGCATCGGGTGGCACGGCGAAGGATTCGCTCAGCACGAGATCGGAGGTCTCGACGTCGGTGAGGCGCACGTTGAGCACCAGCGATTCGTCGAGCCGCGTGAGCCGAGAACGCACCATGTAGCGCGCACTCACCAGTCGGCCGAGCTCGAGGCTCGTCTCGGGCTGAACGAGCGGTGAAGCGCCCAGATTCAGCTCGGACAGGAGCCGATCGAGGAGCGCGCGATCGACGACCTTGGTAGGGGCGCGGTCGAGGTCTTGCTCGAGTGCCATCGCCAGCGCCTCGGCAAAGCCCATGCGAGCATTGCCGGCCGACGTGCCTTCGACGGGAAGCACCCAGAACGTCTGGAGGCGCTCGGCGTTGCCACGTGACCCCGGACGAGTGGCCGCGGGTGATCGGCCTTTCTCGGCGCGGTAGCGCTTGGCGAGATCGCCGATCAGCTCGTCGACGTGCCGCAGGCGCTCGGTGTCTGCGCTGAGCGACTCGCGGCGCGAAGCGTCCGCCGCGAGCATCGAGGCGCTCACGTCACTCGGGTCGCGGTCGAGCGCGGTCTCGTCGCCGGCGCGGGCCACGTCGGCTTCACCCCGGCTCGCGTCGAGCTGCGTCCACATCTGGTGGACTTGAGGAATGCGATCTCCAGCGGGTGAGGCCTCCTGCAAGTAACGCTGCGCCTCGTCGACCGATCCCCTCTCCATCGCCATTCGCGCGAGGCGTGCCAACGCCAGCGCACGCTGCGTCGGCGATCCGAGCCGGCCCGCCAGGGCTGCCCGATAGCTCTGCTCGGCCCGCACCGGCTGCCTATCGATCGTCGCGAGGTCGCCTTCGAGCACGCGCGCGTAGACGAGCCCCGGCTCGATCGAGAGCGCTTTTGCGACTCGCTCGCGCGCAGCGCCGAGCTGTCCCTGGGCCAGGAACACTCCCGCCTCCGACTGGAGGCGACAGGCTTGCTCGTCGCGCGAGGTACCGAGCGCCGCGAACGCCGTGCGGGCACCGAGCAGATCGTCTCGGGCGATGCGGTCGAAGGCGTCGTTGCACGCGTCCGAGATCGCCGGCGGGCGCGTAGCGGCCCACGTGCCGAGGCCGATCGTCCCCGTCAACGCCAGACCCACGACCCCGAGGCGCACGGCGCGCGTGCCGGCCAGCAGCACGCGATCCCGTCGCGTCGCGTTCGCCTCGGAGAGGATCCGCGTCGAGATCGCATCTGCCCCGACGAGTTCCAGCGGCACCGGGGTTGGAGTTCGTGCGTTCGCGATCGCCGCGGCCACCGCAGCCACCGGCACGCCGGCCTCGCCCATCGCCTCGGTGAGCGCTTCCCGCAGCTCGGCGACTCCCGGGTAACGCGCCGCCGGGTCCTTCTCCAGACACCGCATCACCACCGCGGCCAGCTTGCCGGGTGTGTCCTGCCGCACCTGGCGAATCGGCGGCGGCGGTTCGTAAGCGTGCGCAGCCGCGATCCCGATCGGACTGTCGCCGCGAAACGGCAATCGCCCCGTGAGCATCTCGTAGAGCACGACACCCCACGAGTAGAGATCGGAGCGGCCGTCGATGTTGCTCTTTCCCTGCGCCTGCTCGGGGCTGATGTAGCCCGGTGTGCCGAGCATCGCGCCCGGAGTGGTCAGGGCGGATACCGTGAGCGCCTGCGCGACACCGAAATCGAGCAGCTTCACCGAACCCGTCGACGTCACGAAGACGTTCTGTGGCTTGAGGTCTCGGTGAACGATCTGCCGCTCGTGCGCGAACTCGAGCCCGGCCAACACCTGCATGCTGAGGGCGTGGATGCGCGCCAGCTCGGGACGGGGCTCTGCGTCGAGCAGTGCTCGCAGATCGCGACCTTCGAGCAGCTCCATCGAGATGAAGTAGCAGCCAGCGTCTTCGCCGATGTCGAAAGTCCGGATGATGTTCGGGTGGTTGAGCCGCTGGCAGATGAGCGACTCGCGCTTGAAGCGTCCCAGGCGGCCCGGATCCGCGTCCGGCGCCGGGATCAGCACCTTCAGCGCGACCTCTGCGCCCGTGAGCTTGTCGCGCGCGGCGTAGATCCAGCCCATGCCTCCGCTCGCGAGCTGACGCTCGAGCTCGAACTTCCCGAGCGATACGCCCGCCGCGAGCACCAAGCGCTCGATCGGCGTGCTCGATTCGGGAGGCGATCCGATCGCCACCGATTGCGTCATCTCCAGTCCCCGACCCCGGCGAGCGCTGCCACGATCGCAAACGCTTACAAGACGCCTGCCAACGCGACGCCGCGGGCCGAGCCGAAAACTGCACGTGATTCCGAAGGCATACGAAACACGACTCGCCAGCGAATCGTGCAAAGCGTTCAGCTCGCGAACGAGGTGTTCGAAGTCCGAACCAGCCCGCCGCCCCCTCCCCGCCCAACGAGCACGCACCGAATCCGCGCGCCACGTCGACGACCCGACATCGACGTGATCTTTTCGCCGTGCATCCGCGCCTCGATCGGAGGCGCTTCCAGGTCGATCAACTGGGCGCGGCCGTCGCCCCCACCTGGCGGTCGAACGACGCGATCGCCTGCACCGCGACCTCGTCCGGCTTGCTCTCGGGCGAGACCACGAAGGACTCGCTCATCACCACCTCGGTGGTCTCGACGTCGGTGACGCGCACGTTGAGCATCAGCACGCCGTCGAGGCGGGTGAGCCGCGCTCGCAACAGATAGCGTGCGCTGACGAGACGTCCGAGCTCGAGCGCCGTCTTGGGATCGGCCACGGTCGAGGTCCCGAGCGAGAGCTCGCCCAGCAACCGATCGAGCATCTCGCGGTCCACCACCCGCGTCTTCGGCAGGCCGTCCACCGCCCGCTCGAGCGACACGCCGAGCGCATCGGCGAACCCAGTGCGCGTGTCCGCAGCGATGGTGCGCTCGACGGGCAAGAGCCAAACGGTGCGGGCGCGCTCGCCGGCGGGTGCAGGTGTGGCGACGCCGCGGCCGCCGCGCCGCTCGCGATAACGCCGCGCCAGCTCGTTCACCTGCGCGTCGATCTGCCGCTGTCGCTCGACGTCGGCGCGCTCGGTCCCCTGGTGCTCGAACCGGACGAGCAATGCCGCCGCGCTCGGATCCCCGGGCGCGATCGAGAGCACGCGTCGCAACTCCCGCTCCGCCGTCGCCAAATCGTCCTGTGCTGCAGCGAGCTGCGCCCGCAACCGATGGAGCTCGGCAAGCCCCTCGCCGTCGGGCGCCGCTTCAGCGATCGAGCGTTCGGCGCTCGCGTAGTCCGCGCGGGTGAGCGCCAGCTTGGCGAGCCGCGTACGAGCCAATGCCCGCTCTGCCGCCGAACCCACACGCGCGCTCGCGGCCTCTCGGTAATGATGCTCGGCAGCCTCGATGTCGCCACCCACGAGGGCGACGTCGCCTTCGACGATTCGCGCGTACACGAGGTTGGGCTCGAGCGCCAGCGCGCGGACGACGCGTTCGCGGGCCTCCCCCACGTCACCCTTGGCGAGGAGCACGCCGGCCTCCGTCTGGAGGCGGCAGGCTTGCTCGACGGCACGGCCACCCACCGCCGAGAAGGCCGCCTGCGCTCCGAGCCAGTCTTCCGCGGCCAGGCGCTGGAAGCCGAGCTCGCAGGATTGGGGCAGCGCGGTGGTGCGGCTGGCGATCCAGCCCACGCCACCCGACACCACGCTCAGGGCGAAGAGCGCGCCGATCAAGCGCCAGCGCCTCGGCGACGGTCTCACGGTGTCTGCTCGACTGGCTGATGCAGGCGCCACGATCGGAGGCGGGGAAACGGCTGCCGGTGGCGTGGGGGGAGCGATGTGCTGCGGTGTGGGAGTCTGGGCGTTGGCGATCGCAGCGACGATGGTGTCGACGGGAACGTGGGCTTCACGCATCGCCGTGCGGAACGCTTCGCTCAGCTCGCTCGCGCTCGAGTAGCGCGCCGCGGGGGCTTTCTCCAGGCAGCGCATCACGAGCTGCGCCAGCGCCGCCGGTAGATCGGGACGGGAGTCTCGGATCGGTGGCGGCGCTTGATAGGCGTGAGCGACGGCCACACCTACCGGGTTGTCGCCACGAAACGGCAAGCGCCCGGCGAGCATCTCGTAGACAACGACGCCCCAGGCGTAGAGGTCGGCTCGGAAGTCGACGTCGGGACGGCCCTGCGCCTGCTCGGGGCTGATGTAGCCAGGCGTCCCCACCATCGCACCCGGGGTCGTGTGCGAGCCGATCGTCAGCGCCTGCGCCACACCGAAATCGAGGAGCTTCACCGCTCCGGTGGAGGTGACGAACACGTTTTGCGGCTTGAAATCGCGATGCACGACGCCGTGGGCGTGGGCGGCAGCGAGGCCCGCCAGCATCTGCAGGCCCAGCGCACACACCTGCGCCAGCTCGGGATGGGGATCTTCGTCGAGCCAGGTGCGCAGATCGCGCCCCCGCAGAAGCTCCATCGAGATGAAATAGTATCCCTGATCTTCCCCGATGTCGTAGATGCGCACGACGTTGGGGTGAACGAGCTGCTGGCAGATCAGCGACTCGCGTTTGAAGCGGTCGAGCCGGCCGGGTTCGGCGTTCACCACGGGCAAGAGGACCTTGAGTGCCACCTCGACGTTCGTGAGCGTATCGCGAGCGACGTAGATGCGCCCCATCCCACCCGACGCGAGCTCGCGAACGATCTCGAACTTACCGAGCCGCACGCCCCCAACCAGCGGAAACGCAGCGGCGGGGGTGGAAGCGGCCGATGAAATACGCGCGGCAGCGTTCATGGATTCCCCCAATCTGACGAAATACTATGCCCCAAATCGTGGCCGGCACAAGAGCACGCGACCGGGGCCTGCCGAGCCGCCGCAGCCCGGCAGGCGTCGCGAACGAGTCACCGTCCTCAGCCGGCAGTACCGAGCTCGACCGGTGCCGCTTCCGGCGCGGCGCCGGAATCGAAGCCAGGCTCGGCCGCGAGCCCCTCCAAGGGCCCGACATGCCACAGCGCGGGCCAGCGATTCGTCACCACCGCCACCACCACGAACGTCGCGAGCCCACCCAGGAGCGCCGAGCCCACCGGTCCCAAGAGTGCCGCGGTCACGCCTGACTCGAATGCCCCGAGCTCGTTCGACAGGCCGATGAACACGAAATGCACGGCCGCGACGCGCCCGCGGAGGGCATCCGGCGTCACCACCTGCACCAGTGTCTGCCGGATCACCACGCTGACGTTGTCGCAGAGCCCCGTGAGAAAGAGGCACACGAGCGACCAACCGAACGATCGCGAGAGCGCGAAGCCGATGGTGGCGGCACCGAAGCCCAGGACCGCCACCAGCAGCGCACGGCCCGGGCGCTGAAAGGGCGGCAGTCGCGTCGTGAGCAGCGCCATGGTGAGCGCCCCCGCCGATGGCGCGGCGCGCAGCAATCCCAGTCCCGCCGGTCCCACCGCCAGCAGGTCCTTGGCGAAGATCGGCAACAACGCCGTCACGCCGCCGAACAGCACAGCGAAGAGGTCGAGCGTGATCGCGGGAAGCAAGTAGCGCGAGCGCAGCACGAAGCGCACCCCCGCACGCAACTCCTCGGAGCGGTCACGCGCCGGCGCGGCGGCTTCTTGCGAGCGCACCTCCGGAAGCCCCGCCAGCGCCGCTGCGAACGAGAGTGCCAGCACCGTCACGCAGCCGTACGCGAAGGCTGGGCCGAGCCACGCCAGCAGCCCGCCCGCCACCGCCGGCCCGCCGATCGCCGCCAGCTCGAAGGTCGTGGCGTTCCAAGCGTTGGCGCGAACGAAGGCCGCCGGAGGCACCAGGTTCGGTGTCAGCGACGAGATCGCCGGCGCGCTGAAGGCGGTCACGCAGCCACACGCGAGCAGCACCGGGAACACCCAGCCGATCGGCGCGCCCCGCTGCGTGATGAACGTCATCGCCAGTCCCAACACGGCGAGCACGATCTGGGTGGCCACGGCGATCGCGCGGCGATCGGCGCGGTCCGCCGTCACGCCTGCGGGCACCGCCAGCAGCACCACGGGCACGACCTGTACGAGCCCCACGAACCCGAGCGCCCACGCGGACTGAGTGCGATCGTAGATCTGCCAGCCCACCGATACGGAGAGGATCTGGCGTCCGAGCACCCCCAGCACTCGACCGGCGAGCAGTCGTCGAAACGCCGGATAAGCCAGCGGATCGGCGTGAGAATCGGCTTCGGGCTTCATGCGTTGCTCGGGGCGCACCGGTGCGCGGCGAGTCGCCCGCGCCGCGACCGCCATCTTCGCCTACAATCGCCGCCTGCATGAACACCGTCGCGGAGCCACCGGCGAGCGCCCCCGTCGTCAACTGCCCGAGCTGCCAGGCGGCCGTAGCGGCGCCAGCATCGCGTTGTTCCGCCTGCGGCGAGTGGCTGACCGACCCGGAGAAGCTGATCGAGCCGCGCGCCGACGACGTGCTCGGTGACCGCTACCGGTTGCTGGCGCTCGTGGGCGTGGGCGGCATGGCGCGGGTCTGGCGAGCTCTCGATCTCGCGAACGACCGCGAGGTGGCGCTCAAGATCCTGGGTGTGGAGCTCGTGGGCGATCAGGTCGCCGAACGACGCTTCCTGAACGAGGGCAAGACGGCCTGCGAGATTCGTCACCCCAGCGTGGTCGAAGTCTTCGACTACGGCCTCTTCCCGAACGGCATGCCGTTCATCGCGATGGAGTTGCTGGACGGCAAGCTGCTTTCGGAGCTGATCCGCCAAGTGGGCGCACTCTCCGCCGAGCGCGTGGTGCGGCTCATGCTGCAAGTCGCGAGCGCCGTGGGCGAGGCCCATCGACGCGGCCTCGTGCACCGCGATCTGAAGCCCGAGAACATCTTCGTCGTGGCACCGCAAGACGAGTCGCGCGAGCGCGCCGTGCTCCTCGACTTCGGCATCGCCATCCACGCCGAGACCCGCGAGGCGGTCGAGAGCAAGGACGGCCTCGGCACCGTCGAGTACGCGGCTCCCGAGCAATCGAGCGGCGAACCGCTCAGCACCCGCGCCGACGTCTATTCGTTGGGCGTGGTGATGTACCAGCTCCTCACCGGCGCGCTGCCGGGCCAGGACGCGACGAGCCCCAGCGCTACCGCCACCGTGCGACGCACGACACGCATCATGCCGCCCGACGGCGGCGGGCGTTCGTCGCCGGTGTTGCGCGGCGCGCTGCAGAAGGTGGTCGTGCAGGCGCTCTCTGCCGACCCCCGCCAAAGGCAAGTCGATGCCCGCCATCTGCTCCGCGACCTGGAGCGCGTGGCGCTTCATCTGCCCCGCGAGTCGCGAGCAGGGCTGACGTGGAGCACGGTGATCGCCACGTGGTGGTGGCTGCCAGTGGTGCTCGCGGTGGTGGCCATCATCACCTCGCTCTTGTGGTTCAGCGCTCGTTGACTCCCGCCGCGCCGCGTCCGCGCAAGTCACGGCGACGTCTCGTCGGCGTGGCGATGGGGCTCGCGATCGTGCTTGCGGCAGCGGAGGCCATCCTCGACCAAGCGCGCGGTGTCGGGCCGCCGCCCGAAAGCAGCGATTCGTCGGTGGTAGATCTCGGGCCGACCGTCTACGTGATCGGCGACTTCGGCTACCCCGTTCCCGCGCTCGCTCGGGTGGGAGGCGCCATCCGTGCACACGCCGCCACCCGCGACACGCCGGGCATGGTGCTCGAGATGGGTGACAACGTGTACCCGAGCGGGCTGCCCGCCGATCCCGTTGCCGCCGCCCGCGAGCTCACCGGCTTGCTCGACCTCCTCGACGTGCGCGCGCCGGATGCGCTGGGCGGCGAGCGGCTCTCGCTGGTCGTCGTACCCGGCAATCACGATCACGACGCCGGCATGACGCAGGCTTGGGAGACCGCTCCCGAGGCCCGCGGCGCCATCGAGAACGAGATGTTGCCCGCGTTCGAGCGCCCCGAATGGCACTACGCACCCGCCCACGTCGAGCCACCCGGCGATGGCGATTGCCCGCTCGCGACGGCGCTCGATCGCGACGCAATCCGCGCGATCCGTGTCGCGGCGGAGCCGGGCAGCGCGGGCATCGACGCGTGGGCCTGTCTCACCCGGCCCGAGCGAGTGGACACGGCGCCCCCCGGGCTCGCGCTCATCGCCGTCGACAGCCAGGTGCTCATCGGTCTCGAGCACCACGGCGAGCGGCGCGCTGCCGACCTGCAGTGGCGCACCCTCGAAACGCTGGTGCGCGAGGCACGCGCCGCATCGCAGGTGCCCGTCGTCCTCGCCCACCACCCGCTCGAGAGCTACGGCCGGCATCGGCCGCTCCAGGCCGGACGATTCGCATTCGGCCCGGGTTGGCCGGATTTCACGCAGCCCTCCGACTACGCATTGGCCATCCCAGGCGTGGCCCAGCTCACGGTTCTCGGCTGGTACGCGTCGGGCTGGCTACACGAACAGGATGTTCAAGCCCCCGGTTACGCTGCGTATCGCCGTCGCATGACGGAAATCTTGACGCGTAACGACGTAGCGCTCTTCGTGGCCGGGCACGATCATTCGTTGTCGCTCATGGATCTCGGGAAAAGCCGAGACCTGGGGGCGATCGTCGGTGCGCCAGGCCGGGTGTTCCAGCTCGTGTCGGGCGCTACGGCGAATCTCGATCCACTCAACTCGGGTGCCGCGCTCGTCTACCGCCGCGCAGCCCGCGGGCACGCGCGGCTGGCGCTGGGCCGCGACGGAACGAGCGGTACCCGCCGCATCGCTGTCGAGATCGAACCGCTCGACGAGACACCCTTCCGCTTCGCGATCGCCACCCGGTGAACGGCATGTGCACCCGCGACCGAGCGATCGCACGGTGCGGTGGTGGTTCACTCTGCCCGGAATCATCTCGGCCGAGTCGCGCGGGTCCGGGGACCCGTCGGCGGGCACGGCTCGCCCCAACTCGATCGCACGAAAGCGGAGGCTCGCCTGCGCCTCGGCCGCGCGAATGGGGCTCACTCCCCACGAGCGTGACCGGGGTGCGCGGCCGCGGAGCGCCCTTCGACGTGCCCCCAGCCCCGCAGGCCTCGAACGGGTTCCACGTGAAAGTGAACCACTACCCACGGTGCTCGGCGCTGGCGTTGGCGGCGCTCGCCGCGATGGTCAGCCCTCTCGCCCACGCCAAGCCCGGTATCGCGCTGACACCGGTGGTGGGCGGGCTTGCCGACGTTACGGCAATCGCCAACGCCGGCGACACCCGGCTCTTCCTGGTGCTCCAGGAGGGCCGCGTCCTGACCTGGAACGGCACGAAGATCCTGTCGTCGCCCTTTCTCGACATTCGCACCCAGGTCAAGAACTCGGGCGAGCAAGGGTTGCTGGGGATCGCGTTTCATCCCGACTACGCCACCAATCGCTACTACTTCGTGAACTACACCCGCGAGCCGGACGGCGCGACGGTGATCGAGCGGTACCAGGCTTCGGCCACCAAGCCCAATCAGACGCCCACGAGCTCGGCGCGAACGCTGCTGGTCATCCCTCAGCCCGCCGCCAACCACAACGGCGGGAACCTCGCCTTCGGCCCCGACGGGTACCTGTACGTGGGCATGGGTGATGGCGGCGGTGCCGGCGATCCGAGCTGCTACGCACAGCGCGACGACACCTTGCTCGGCAAGATGCTTCGTCTGGACGTGGATCAGAACGTCGATCAGGCGCCGTACTACGGCATACCGCCCACCAATCCGTTCGTGGGCGGTGGCGACCCGCCGGACGAGGTATGGGCGAAGGGCTTCCGCAACCCGTGGCGATTCAGCTTCGATCGACTGACGGGTGATCTCTACGTCGGCGACGTCGGGCAAGGAAGCCGCGAGGAAGTGGACCTGGAGGTCGCCGGTGATCGCGGCGGGCGCAACTACGGCTGGAAGGCCGAAGAAGGTCTGGCCTGCTACGAGGACCTCGCCGGCTGTCCCGGTGGTACCCCGCCCTGCGGCAGCAACGCCTACACCCATCCGATCTTCGACTACGGGCACGACGACGGTTGCTCGATCGCTGGCGGATTCGTCTATCGCGGGACTTCGATTCCCGCGCTGGTCGGCACGTACCTCTTCAGCGACTACTGCGGCGGGCCCATCTGGGGCGCCGCACGCCGCCCGGGGGGAACCTGGCAGATCGACACGCTCGTGCCGGCGGCAGGCCGCGCCGTGGCGACCTTCGGCGAGGACCGTGACGGCGAAGTCTACGTCGCCGATCACCAAAGCCCGTCCGGTACGGTGTACCGAATCGTCGCTTCGTGCTCCGGCGGGGACAGCGATGGCGACGGCCACGCGGACGACTGCGACAACTGCCCGACCGACGCCAATGCCGATCAGGCCGATGCCGATCACGACGGGCCAGGCGACGTCTGCGACAACTGTCCGAATCTGGTGAATCCCGGCCAAGACGACTCGGACGGTGACGGCCTCGGCAACGGCTGCGACACCTCGGATTGCGCCGGCCTGACCAGCGCCGCCCGCGGTGGCGCCGCTGCGCTCGGCGCGCTCTCGCCGTGGCTCGTGGGCATCGCGAGCGCGATCGGGCTGATCGCCCGCAGGCGACGTCGCGCCTGACACAAGTCCACGGCACCGCTCGCTCAAGTCGAGGGTGCGATCGGCCGATGAGGCCTCACAAGGGAGGGCCGACCATGCCGATCATGCCGTGGAACTCGAAATTCGACCTGGGTGTGCCGGAGATGAACGCGGAGCACAAAGGCTTGTTGGATTTGATGAACAAGATCTACGACATGAACGAGGCCGGGGCCTCACACGGACAGCTCGTGCTGGCCATCAACGAGCTCGGCGCGCTCACCAAGAAACATTTCGCCGACGAAGAGCGCTACATGGAGTCGATCGGTTACCCGAAGCTGGTACCGCACCAGATGATCCACCGCGATCTGTTGCGTGAGCTGGGCGACAACATCGCGCAGTTCAAAGCGTCGTCGGGACCTGCGCCGAAAGAGCTCTTCCGCTTCTTGAAGATCTGGCTGACCGCACACATCGCGGGCATCGATCGGCAATACGCGGATCACGCCAAGACAGCGCCCAAAGCGGCGTGATCGCAGTGGCTTCCCGAGCCGTGTGGTGAGGCCACGGTCCGAGCGCGCGCCTGCGGCGCCCGCCCGGCCTCGGGCTCACGGATCGAGGGAGTGCAGGGCGGCACGCGCCGCCTTGCGCAAGCGCGGGTCCGAATCGCGGGCGAATCGTTCCAGCGCTCCGCGAACGCGGTCACGGGCGGCACCGGCATCGTCGCGGCGGGCGATCTTGCCCAACGCCGCCGCGGCGGCACGGCGCACACCGGGGCGCGGATCGTGCTCGGCGAGCGGGAGCATTGCCGGCACCATCCGTTCCGGCACCTCGCGCGTGACACTCGCCGCCGCCAATGCAGCAAGCCTCACGTCCGAATCGGGATCCGCGAGCGCCGTCCGCACGGCTTCCGCCGACGACTCGGGAGGCATGTCCCAGTCGCGCAGCGCGTAGAGCGCCATGCGCCTGAGCGTCGCATTGGGCGCACGCGTCGCGGCCAAGAGCGCCTCGGCCGCGGCATTCGCTCCGCGCTCGCCGAGGAGCCCCAGCGCATGATGGGCCGACCAGCGCACCTCGCTGCGCGCATCGCCGAGCGCCTCGACCAAAACCGGCACCAGCCGCGTGACACGGGCGCCGAGGCGCGCCAGCGTGAACGCTGCCGTCCGCCGCATCGTCGCATCGGTGGCGTCGAGCCGATCGTTGAGCCGCGCCTCGATGCGCGGCTCGATCGCAGCAAAGCGCACCAGCTCGTCGGCGGCAGCGCGCTGTAGCTCCGGCGCAGGTGCCGCCAGGCAATCGACGAGCTGGTCCACCAGCTCCCGCGGCAACCGTTGATCGCTGGACAACGCTGCGACACGCGCCAGCAGCGTGCGCGGGTCTCGGACCGAGCCCGACTCCCAGCGACTCGAGTGCGCGGAAGACGGTTGCATGGGCTTCACGACGCGAGCGCGAATCCGCGCTCGGCGATCGAGCTTGACGGAACGAGAATGACGAGGTCAATACCGCCAGCCATCGCGTCGTCCCATCGGCGGCGCGCCGTGCTCTCGAGGTGCTCATGAGTGATCGCGCCGACTCGCCCCGCAGCGGCTTTCCCGCCGAGCCTCCCAGCACCGAGACGATCCTGGGTAGCCAGACTCCCGGTCTGCTCGGCGGCGCCGAGAACACCCGCTGCTTCCTCGCGCTCCTGCTCGGCGAGCGCTTCATGCAGCGCCACCGCGGCATCGACCCGCAGCGGCTCGCGCGCGCGGTGGCCGAAGACCAACGGCTGCTGGCCGAGGCGCCTGGCGAGCTCGGGCGCGCGCACGTGAGCGAAACAGGCGTGGGATCGATCTTCCCCGACTGCGCGGTGCTTTCCACCCACACGCGCGACGTGCCGTATCTGGTCGAGAGCCTGCGCCAGCTCCTCGACGAGCGTGGCTTCGCGCCGCGCCTGGTGCTCCATCCCATCTTCGGCGTAGAGCGCGACGAGGCGGACCAGGTGCGTGCGCTCTGCCCCGCGAGCGCCGAGCCCGACATCCATCGCCACGAATCGCTGATCCACGTCGAGGTGGAAGGCCCCACCGCCGCCGCGCGGGACGAGCTCGAACGCGCGGCGCTCGAGGTGCTGAGGGCAGCCCATGCAGTCGCAGCCGACCGTGAGGCGATCCGCAGGCGCCTGGTAGGACTGGTCAGCGACGAGATCCGCCGCCCCGAGGCCGCGCCGCCGCACGGGCCCGACGTGCTGCCCGTCGAATCGGTGGTCGACTTTCTGCGCTGGCTGCTCGACGACAACTTCGTGTTCCTCGGCGCGCGGACCTACGAGGTGGTGGCGGTGCGAGGCTCGAAATGCCTGGTGGCGCGCCGCGCCAGTGGGCTCGGGCTGCTGGCGAACGACGCGTCGAGCGCCTTCGCCGAGCCACGCGTGATCGAGGACCTCGATCCCGAGGTGCGCGCCCGCGTGCTCCTCGAGCGCCGCTTGGTGCTCGACAAGACCAATCGCTCGAGCCCCATCCACCGGCGCGTGCCGATGGACGTGGTGAGCCTGCGCTTCTTCGAATCGGGACGATTCGCCCGCGAGGAACGCTTCGTGGGGCTCTACACGCGCAAAGCACTCTTCGAGCAGCCCGCCGCGATCCCGATCCTCGCCACCAAGCGCCGCCGCATGCTCGACCGCGCCGGCATCGTGGAGGGCTCCTTCGACGAACGCGAGCTGACCGCGCTCTTCGACGCGCTGCCGAAAGAAGAGCTCTTCCTGAACGACCCCGACGCGATCGCGAGCGGCATCCGCACGCTCCTCGACGCATACGCCGAGGACACGCTCAAGCTGGTGCTCAGGCCCACCTTCAGCGGCCGCTTGCTGGCGATCGGCATCGCCCTACCCGACCGCTACTTCAGCGCCGACGGCCTGAATCAGGTGGTGGCACACCTGGAGCAGCGCCTCGGCGCGCGCGTGCTGGAGCGCCGCGAGACGCGCGGCGAGCCCGGCTTCCGTCAGGTGTATCTCTACGCCGCGGCGCGACCGGGCGCCGCCGCTCCCGACGCCACGGCGCTCGAAGCCGAGGTGCTGGCGCTGGTGAAGTCGTGGCCGGAGCGGCTCACCGACGCGCTGCCGAGCGAGCTGGATCCGATCTGGGGACACGCGTTTCCGCCGGCCTACCAGGATCTGGTGCCGGTCGCGCGCGCGGTCGCCGACGTGGCGCTGCTCGCGTCGCTCTCCGACGAGCGACCCTTCGCGATCGGCGCCGTTCATCCTGGCGATCCCGAGGGCGGTGATCCCACGGCGACGCTGCTGCGTATCGCACACCGCCAGCCGTTGACCTTGGGAAGGATGATGCCCGTCCTCCACAACCTGGCCCTCGAGGTGATCGACGAGGCCGCGTTCCGCATCACGCCTGCGGGCCGTGACGCGCTCCACCTCCACGTGTTTCGCGTGCGCGGTCGCAAGGGCGAGCTGCTCGATCCGAAGGTGGTGGACGCGGCGGTGCTGGAAGGGCTGACGCGAGTGCTCGCCGGACTGAGCGAGAACGACCCGCTGAACGGGCTCACGACCGCGGCCGGGCTGTCGTGGCGCCAAGTGTGGATCGTGCGCGCCTACGTGCACCATGCCTTCCAGCTCGGGCTTCTTGTGTCCCGCGCCACGGCGGCGGCCAGCCTGGTGAGCCAGGCTTCGCTGGCACGCAGCCTGGTGCGCTGGTTCGAGACGCGCTTCGATCCGAGCTCGCCGGACGCAGCGCGGCAGGCCGCGGAATCCGACATCGGCGCCGAGCTGACGCGCGCCATCGAGGTGCTCGAAGATCCCACCGACTACAAGGTGTTCAAAGCGCTGCGCGATCTCGTCGCCGCCACGGTGCGCACCAACCACTTCCGTGCTCCCGGCGAGCGCAGCCGGGCCCTCGCCCTCAAGCTCGAGCCGGGCGGCCTCGCTGGCGTGCCGCGGCCAGCACCCAAACACGAGATCTTCGTCCTGGCGCCGGGAATGGAAGGCGTGCACCTGCGCGGCGGCGACGTGGCGCGCGGCGGCATCCGCTTCAGCGATCGGCCCGACGACTACCGCACCGAGGTCCTCGGCCTCATGAAGACGCAGATGGTCAAGAACGCGATCATCGTGCCGGTGGGCGCCAAGGGCGGATTCATCCTCACGGCTCCGCCCACCGAACGCTCGGCGTTGGCAGCCGCGGCGCTCGAGGCGTACCGCACGTTCATCGGTGCGTTGCTCGACGTCACGGACGGCCGCGAGGGCGAACGGGTCGTGCCGCCCGCAAACGTGGTGCGTCTCGATGGCGACGATCCGTATCTGGTGGTGGCGGCGGACAAGGGTACGGCGGCGTATTCCGACGTAGCCAACGCCATCGCGATCGAGCGTAGGTTCTGGCTCGGCGACGCGTTCGCCTCCGGCGGCAGCCGCGGCTACGACCACAAGAAGCTCGGCATCACCGCGCGCGGCGC
>CAYUSL010000003.1:0-45957 GCA_964447125.1 uncultured bacterium
GTCCAGCGTGCGCTGACGGCCGACGGGGCGGACGAAACTGTCCAAACTCCAGGGGCCGCGTGTGCTACACGCGGCCCGTCGTGCGTCCGGTGCGGAAGGGATCCGCACCATCGCGCTCAGCCAGCTTCTTCGTAGGTTTCGGCGCGGGCCTCGTCGAGACGCCGCAAGCCCTCGAGCACCAGGCTCTCGTAGCCGGCGTCGATGGTCTCGAGCGGCGCGATCGCCCCGGTTTCGATCAGAAATTCGCCATCGTTCCAGCCGATGACGCGGTAGAACGCTTCTTCACCTTGCTCGTCTGCAGCCTCGGCGTGGACGATGGTGCCATCGCGCAACCAGATGCTGCCTTCGTCGCCGCCCCGCATCAGCGCGATCCGTGCCGTCTTCCCACCCGTGGCCAAGATCTGGATGATGTCGGCGAGGCTCATCTCGCTCAGCCGACCCGAGACGCCGCTCTGGCCAGCGCGGGCTCGGCTGGAGCGTGCCGCCGCAACACGCTCCAACACGCGCTCGATCTTCGCGAGCAACACTTTCTCGCCCACGATCTTGAGCACGTAGTCTTCGGCGCCACGCTCGAGCGCTTGTCCCATCGTGGCCTGACTCTGTTCGGCGGTCACGAACATCACGGTGGGGCCGGCGGCACTGGCGGCACCCGTGCCCGAGAGGAACGCGAGCGGATCGCCGTCGGGCAGGTGCACCTCGGAGACCACCAGCTCGGGCTCGTAGTCGCGGATCAGCTCACGCGCCTTCACGAAGCTCGGTGCGCGCAAGACGCGCACCTCACGCGAGAGCAAGTGCGACCCCAGCGACTCGGCGAACTCGGCGTCGGGATCGACGATGAGCACCTTGTCGAGACCCACGTCGATTTCGCCCAGGAGCAGGCCCTTCTCCAGCACCTCGAGGAAGGTGTTGAGCACGCGGGCGTCGAAGAGCTTGCCGCGCCCGTCCACGAGCCGGCGGAACGCCGTCGCGATCTCTCCCTTGTCGTCGGGGATCCGATCGCCGGCGAGCCGCTGGAACGCGATCAGCGCCGTGAGGATTCGCGCGCCGAGCGGGATCTCGTCGCCACTTCGCCCCTCGGGGAAGCCCTCGCCGTCCACGCGCTCGTAGAGGTGCGCCAGCACGCGATCCGCGGGCACGGGGATGTCGAGATGCACCAGCCAGTGGATGGGAATTCGCACTTGCTCGAGGAGCAACGTCTTGTCCGTATCCGGCATGACGTCGACGAGACTCGGGATGGTGAGCTCGTCACGAGCGAGCTGATGCATGTACGCGGCGACGGTGAGCTCGTCGAGCGCCGCGGCGCCCAAGCCCAAGCGCTGCCCCGCCTGCCGCGCGATGCGCGGCAGGCTCGGACCGCTCTGAGCGCGGCCCGCGTCGAGCGTGACACCCTTCAAGAACTTCTCGAGCACCTCGATCAGGCTGTCGATGAGCTGGCGCACCCGCCCCGGCTCTTCGACCAAGGCCTCGCCGAAGGCGCTCACGCTGCGGATCTTCACGTGCGGCACGAGCCGCTGGACCCAATCCGTCAGCCCTGCTTCGCGCTTCGCGATCTCGTCGCGAATCAGCAACACCTGCGGGGGCTCGCGCGCCACCAGCTCGGCGAGCTGCTCGCGATCGATGACGGGCCGCGCACGGTAGCCTTCGTTCTGGAGGAACGCGCGCACCGCGCGGGCGCGGGCGGCATCGGGCTCGTAGAGGGCGACGATGTCGCCGTGCGGGCTCTCGGGCTCGTGGGCCTCGGTGCCCGGATGCGAGCCTGTGAGCGAGCCGTGGCGCAAGGCCGCCAGGCGCCGCACGTCTTCCTGCCATTCGCCACCCACGGGCGGAACCGCAGTCTTGCTCTCGGCAGGCCGCGGCGGTGGCGGTGGCGGCGGCAGCCGGATCACGCTGTCGTCGAGAGCGCGATCGAAGGCGTCGCCGACGCCCCGGTAGTGTTTGTCGATGGCAGCGCGAATGGTGCTCGGCAGCGCCAGGATCGTCGTGATCACCGGCACCTGGGTCCGATTGCGAACGGCGTCGACGGTCTTGCGGTCGGTGGGATCGGAAACGATCAGCACCAGCTCGCCACTCGATTTGTTGTACCAGACCGGGAAAACCAGGTGGCGCTCGGCCTCTTCGAGCGGTACCACCGCCAGGAAGCTCTTGGGCACCAGGTTCTCGGCCACCTGCTTGCGCGTCACGTACGACACGCCGTACTGCTCGGCCAACCCGCGCAGCACCGTGGCCTCGTCGACGTGACCGAGCCCGACCAACACCTCGCCCACCAGCCCGCCCTTGCGGCGCTGAATTTCGACGGCTTGCGCGAGCTGGTCCGGCGTGATCAATCCCTGCCGGATGAGGATTTCGCCCAGGCGGTCCGGCATCGAGGTGTCTCGCGCTGTCCGGTTCGAGGCCCGCGCGCTCGCGCTCAATCCCAGAAGCGAAATCGGATGATGTGGATCAGCGCGGCGATGCCGTCGCGCCAGCCGATCTTCTTGCCTTCCAGGTAGCTGCGCCCACTGTACGAGATCGGGGTCTCGTAGATGCGGCACCTGAGCTTCGCCACCTTCGCCGTGAACTCGACCTCGAACCCGAATCGATCCGACTTGAGCTCGATGCGCTCGAGGATCTCGGTCTTGAAGACTTTGTAGCAGGTCTCCATGTCCGTGAGGTTGAGGTTGGTGGTCATGTTCGAGAGCAATGTGAGGAATCGATTCCCAACGTAGTGCCAGAAGTAGAGCACGCGGTGCGGCCCACCCAGGAACCGGGATCCGTAAACCACGTCGGCGCGGCCGTCGAGGATGGGCTCGAGCAGGCGCGGGTACTCGGCAGGGTGGTACTCGAGGTCCGCGTCCTGGATGATCACGATGTCGCCCGTCACGTGGCGGAAACCGGTGCGAAGTGCGGCACCCTTTCCGCGGTTGACCTCGTGGTAGACGACCCGTACGCCGCGCTGCTCTTCCTTGGCGAGCACGTCACGGGTGCCGTCGGTGGAGGCGTCGTCGACGACGATGATCTCCTTCTCGAGCGGCGTAGCCCGCACCTTGTCGAGGAGCGTGGAGATCGTGTCCTTCTCGTTGAATACCGGGATGACTACCGAGATCATTGAGCTTTCCGGGCGAAATCGCAGGGTTTCGAGGGCGCTCGATTGGAGCACCGAGGCGATCGCAAGTCAACCAGCGCACGCCTGCGCAGGATTGCGGCTGCTACGCGCCAACATCGTCGTGACACGGTTTGACTTGGGCGCGCGCGCTGCTACCTTTGCTGGGTTTCCCGCGGAGGTTTCGATGAAGAGCGATATCCATCCCCAGTACCACGAAGTGCGCGTCCACTGCTCCTGTGGCAACGAGTTCACGACCAAGTCCACGAATCCCAAGCTGCACATCGAGATCTGCTCGGCCTGCCATCCGTTCTACACCGGCAAGGAGAAGCTGGTGGACGCCGCAGGACGCGTCGATCGCTTCATGAGGAAGTACGCGAAGCGCGCCTGACCCGCCCGGCTCCCGAGTTCTTCACGGCCGCGCATCCGCGGCTAGCCTCTTGGTTTCCGCATTGCAGCTCGATTCCGGCCTGACTGCCCGGCTCGAGAAGGCCCGCGATCGCTACCTGGCGATCGCGGAGGAAATGGCGAGCCCCGAGGCGCTCGCCGATCGCGCGAAGCTCAAGCAGCTCGGGCAGGATGCCGCGGAGCTGCGTGAAGCCGCGCGGCTTCACGAACGCCTCGCGCTGCTCGTGAAGGAGCTCGCCTCCCATCGGGCACTCGCCGACGCCGAGGACGAAGACCCCGAGCTTCGTCAGCTCGCCGCAGGTGAAGCCGCTGAAGCCGAGCGCGAGCTCGCGACGCTCGAACGGCAGGCACGCCAGCTCTTCGTACCCAAGGACCCCTTCGACGAGCGAACGGCGTTTCTCGAGCTCCGAGCGGGCACGGGCGGCGAGGAGGCTTCCCTCTTCGTCAGCGACGTGTTGCGGATGTACGTGCGCTGGGCCGAGTCGCACGGGCTCAAGGTCGAATCGATGGAGCTCCGGCGCAGCGACTCGGGAGGGATCAAGGAAGCGATCGTGCGGGTCGAGGGGCGCGGCGCGTTCGGTCGGTTTCGGCGTGAGAGTGGTGTGCATCGCGTGCAGCGCGTGCCCGCAACCGAATCGCAAGGGCGCATCCACACCTCGACGATCACCGTGGCCGTGCTCCCCGAGCCCGACGAGGTGGAAGTGGATCTGCGCGACGAGGATCTCGAGATCACCACGAGCCGCTCGTCGGGTCCCGGCGGCCAGAACGTCAACCGCACCGACAGCGCCGTACGAATCGTCCACAAACCCACCGGGCTCGTGGTGACGTGCCAGGACGAACAGTCGCAACACAAGAACAAGGCGCGCGCGAAATCGATCTTGAAAGCGCGGCTGCTCGAGCGTGAACGCGAGACCAAGGCGCGAGAGCGCGCCCAGGACCGCAAGAGTCAGGTGGGGACCGGGGACCGCAGCGAGCGCATCCGGACCTACAACTTCCCGCAAGGTCGCGTGACGGACCATCGCATCGGCCTCACCTTGCACCAGCTCGATCGCATTCTCGAAGGCGATCTCGACCCTCTGCATCAGGCGCTCCTCGATGCCGAGGCGCCCACGTGAGCCTTCTCGGCACGCGCCACGAGGCGCTGCGGGAAGCGACTCGGCGTTTGCGCGCGTCCGCCGTCGAGAACGCGGCGCACGATGCGCTCGCGCTGCTCGCGCACGCGAGCGGGCTCACCGCGCTCGACGTCGCGTCCCAAACGGGGGCGCATCTCGACCTCGGCGTCGCCGCGCGCTTCGAGCTCCTCGTTCGGCGACGCGCCGAGCGCGTCCCGCTTCAGCACTTGATCGGCACCGTCGGCTTCCACGCGATCGAGCTCGCCGTCGACGAGCGAGTGCTGATCCCGCGCGCCGAGACCGAGGTGCTCGTCGACGCGGTACTGGCGTGGCTCGACGACCAGGGCTCGACGGCGCCTCGCGTGTTGGATCTCGGCACCGGCAGCGGCGCAATCGCGCTGGCGCTGGCACACGCGCGTCCGCACGCCACGGTGGTCGCCACCGACGCGAGCTACGACGCCATCGCCGTGGCGCATCGGAACGCGCAGCGGGTCGGAGTCGAGCGGCGCGTCTCGTTCGTGTCCGGGCGCTGGCTCGAGCCCTTTCGGGGAGCCCGGCTGTTCGACGTGATCGTGTCGAACCCACCCTACGTGGCGACGGGGGAAATCGACGCCCTGGCACCCGAGGTTCGCGAGCACGACCCGCGTCTGGCACTCGACGGCGGGATCGACGGCCTGGAGCCGTATCGCGTCATCTGCGCAGAAGCGCCCCGACACCTGCGGCGCCCCGGCCTGCTGGCGCTCGAAGTGGCTCACGACCGGGCCACCGAGGTCGCGACGCTCGCAGCAGCGGCGGGATTCACCCGGTCTGCCGTGCGCGCCGATCTCGACGGGCGCCCACGCGTGGTCGTCGCGGCGCACTGAGCGCCGCCGCGAATCGGAGATCGACACCGATGGACAAGCTCTTGATCGAGGGGGGACCGGCAATCACGGGTGAGATCGACGTCGCCGGCGCCAAGAACAGCGCGCTGCCGGTGCTCGCCGCTTGCCTGCTCACCGCCGAGCCATGTCGGATCCGCAACGTCCCCGAGGTGCGCGATCTGATGACCATGCGCAAGCTCCTCGACCTCGTCGGCGCGCGTACCGATCGCAGCGATGGCGTGCTGGAGGTCGAAGCCCGTGAAGTCACGGAGCCGGTCGCGCCCTACGACCTGGTGCGCACGATGCGCGCTTCGGCGATCGTCCTCGGGCCGCTCTTGGCTCGAAGCGGACGTGCCGCGGTGTCGCTGCCCGGTGGCTGTGCGATCGGCGCGCGCCCCATGAACATGCACCTCGAAGGGCTGGCGAAGATGGGTGCGCGCCTCGAGCTCGAGGGCGGTTACATCCGCGCCGAAGCGGATCGGTTGGTCGGCGCGACCATCGAATGGACGCGGCCGACGGTCACGGGCACGGAAAACCTGATGATGGCCGCGGTGCTGGCCAAGGGCGTCACCCGCATCAAGGGTGCGGCGCTCGAGCCCGAGGTCGTCGATCTGGCGCAGATGCTGACGCGCATGGGCGCGCGCATCGAAGGCGCCGGCACTCCCGAGATGCGCATCGAGGGCGTCGACCACCTCCACGGCGTAGAGCACACGATCATGCCCGACCGAATCGAGGCCGGAACGCTACTGGTGGCCGCCGCCATCACCGGCGGCGACGTGCTGGTGCGCGGTGCGTGTGCCGAGCACCTCGAAGCCGTGCTCGCCAAGCTGACCCAGAGCGGCGCCGCGATCACGCGCCTCGCGGACGGCATTCGCCTACGCATGGACGGCGCACCACGCCCGGTCGACGTGACGACGCTGCCGTTTCCCGGGTTTCCGACGGACATGCAGGCGCAGCTCACCAGCCTCGTGTGCCTGGCACCGGGAACGAGCGCCATCACCGAGACGATCTTCGAGAGCCGCTTCATGCACGTGTCCGAGCTGGAGCGGATGGGCGCCCGCATCGACGTGCAGGGCCCGACCGCGTTCGTCGAGGGAGTCGAGCGCCTGACGGCGGCACCGGTGATGGCCACGGATCTGCGCGCCAGCGCTGCATTGGTGCTGGCCGGTCTCGCAGCCGAGGGCGTCACCGAGATTCGCCGCGTCTACCACCTGGATCGCGGTTACGCGGAGCTGGACCGCAAGCTCGTCGCCCTGGGTGCACGAATCCAGCGCGTGGCCGAGTAGCACGAAGCCGCGTGCTCGCCGGCGACTCGCGCGGACGTGCGCGCCGAAGAGCGAGCATCCGCTCGAACGGCGCCGCAGCTACGAGCGCGCGTTGGTTGTGCCAAGCTTGGCACTTCGTCACGCCGCCCGAGGCGTCGCATCCGCCCCTTTCGACCGTACCCGCAATGACCTCCAAGCGCCCACTCGCCGCGTCGCTCGCGGCACTCGTGCTGCTCGTCGCCTGCGCCGCCAAGCTCCACGCACGGCTGCTCTCCCGCGATCAAGTCCACCGGACGCTCCCCAACGACGCCCTCTACCTGCCCAAGCCCGAGTTCTTCCGTGCGTCGAGCTTCGGCTTCCATCAGCTCGCCGCCGACCTGCTGTGGGCGAACCTGGTGCAAGCGGTCGGCAACTGGACGGATCGAGCTCAAGGGTTCAAGTTCACGTACCAGTACGCGGACATCGTCACCGACATCGATCCCGGCTATGCCGCGCCGTACCTGATCGCCAACTTCTGGCTGACCGGGTGGGATCGTGTGGAGGACGCGAACGCGATCCTGGAGAAAGGCCGGCGGCGCTTCCCGACGAGCTACAAGTTCCCCTATTACCTCGGGCTCAACTATTTCTTGTGGCTACACGATCGCGTCCGCGCGATCCAATACTTCAGCGAGGCGGCGACCATCCGCGAGACACCCGAAGCCTCGAAGCGCTCGATGAGCTCGGCGCTCGCACATCCCGAAGATCCGGCCGCGGCATTCGATCTCATCCTGAATCTCTACAGCGGCGCGGAAAGCAAGCAGGAGCGACAAGCGATCGAGCCGCTGGTGGTGCACGGCGCCTTCTACCAGCTCGCCACCGAGGTCAACACCGCCTCGGCGAAATTCGAGCAGGCGCACGGGCACAAGCCCACACGGCTCGAAGAGCTGGTGGACGACGGGCTCATTCGCTCAGTCCCCCGCGATCCCTACGGCGGCACGCTGCGCCTCGACGATGCGGGCCAGGTGCGCTCGAGCGTGCGGCCGAACTACTGGTGGGAGCGCAAGTCCAGCGCTCGATGAGGCGTCCCCGATGGTCGACAGCCCCACAGATCCCATCCTCAGCCTCGATGGGGTCCGCAAGAGCTACCGCACACCCTTCGGGCTCGGTCGAATCGAGGCGCTGCGCGGTGTCGACCTGCAGGTCGCGCGCGGCGAGACCGTGGGATTTCTCGGCCCCAACGGCGCCGGCAAGACCACGACGATCAAGGTGATCCTGGGGCTGATGCGCGCCGACGCGGGCCAGGTGCGGGTGTTCGGGCGACCGCCCTCGGATCGCTCCGCCCGTCACTCCGTGGGATTCCTGCCCGAGCAACCCTACTTCTACGACTACCTGACTCCCCGCGAGATCCTCGATCTGGTGGCGGCGCTGTTCGCGCTGCCGCGGCCGGTGGCGCGCAAGCGAGTCGCCGAGCTGATCGATCGCCTCGACCTCGGCTCGGTGCGCGACACGCCGTTGCGAAAGCTGTCCAAGGGCTGGGTCCAGCGCGTGGGACTCGCCCAGGCGTTGGTGGGCAATCCCGAGCTGGTGGTGATGGACGAGCCCATGAGCGGTCTCGACCCGTTCGGGCGGCGTGAGGTCCGCGAGCTCTTCGTTTCGCTCAAACGCCACGGCACGGCGGTCCTCTTCAGCTCGCACATCCTCTCCGACGCCGAATTGCTCTGCGATCGCGTGGCGGTCATCGCCGGTGGCCGGGTGCACTTCGACGGGCCGCTCGCGCGCTTCGCGTCGGAAGCGCCCATCTCGATCGACCTCGTGATCGAGGGCGTGGACGGAGCGGCCCTCGCTCAAGTTGCAGGCGAGCCTTTCGAGCCCGGCGAGCGCGAGGGCAAGTGGTGCGTGCGCGTCGCGCGCCAAGAGCAGGCGGACCGCCTCGTCGCGCGCACGGTCGAGCGCGGCGGGCGAGTCCTCTCGATCACGCCCAACCGCATGGGGCTCGAAGAAATCTTCTCCCAGGCCGTCCGCAACAGCCGAGCGGGGACGCCATGAAGCAGACACTTGCGATCGCCACGAACACGTTTCGAGAAGCGATTCGCGACCGCATCTTTCACTCGCTCGTGGTGTTCGCGGTGCTGGTGATCCTGAGCTCGCTGATCCTGGGTTACGTCACGGTCGGCGAGCAGGCTCGGATCGTCATGAACGTCGGCCTGGCGTCGATTCACGTGTTCGGCGTGCTGATCGCGATCAGCGTGGGCACCGGCCTCGTGTACAAGGAGATGGCGAAGCGGACGATCATCACGCTGCTCTCGAAGCCGATCTCGCGGCACCAGTTTCTCCTCGGGAAGTATCTCGGGCTGGGCATGGTGCTGGCCGTGCAGCTCGTGCTCATGACCGCCGTCTTCCAGGGCCTCTTCTCCGCCCGCGGCGGCTGGGTTTCCGTGCTCACTTACCAAACGGTCTGGCTCATCTACGTGGAGTTGATGGTGATCACGGGGGTGGTGCTGCTCTTCTCGACCATCACCAGCCCCTTCACGGGCGGCATCCTGAGCCTGCTCTTCTTCCTGATCGGCCATTCGATCGGCGAGCTCCAGAAGTACTCGAGCACTTATGGCAAGCTCGGCGACAACGTGCTGTGGAAGGTTGCATTTTCGGTCTTTCCGGACCTCGAGCGCTTCAACCTCAAGGAAAACGCGCTCTACCTGAAGCAGGTCACGTGGGGCTTCGTGGCCGAGACCACTGCCTATGGGATGCTGCTCAGCGCCGCGTTCGTGGTCGCCGCCGTGATCGTGTTCCGGCAACGCGACTTCACCTGACGGAAACGACGTGCGCACACTCACCACGACCGATCCCGGCTTCGGGCGTGCGTTGGCGCGTCTCGCGAGCCGCATCTCGCTCACCGCGGCAGAGCGCGAGCCCGAGGTCCGCACGATCCTCGAGGCCGTGCGCAAGCGCGGCGACACCGCGGTGGCGTCGTTCACGCGTCGCTTCGACCGGATTCGCATCCCCGCCGCAGATCCGTGGCTCGACAGCGACGCCTTCCGCACGGCGCGCACGCTCGTGGGCAAGCAGGCGCTCGCCGATCTCACCCTGGCACGCGATCGGATCCGCACCTTCCACGCCCGCGGCCGCCCGCAGGGCTACACGATCGCCTCTGGCACCGGTGTCCGGCTCGCCCAACGAGTGCATCCGCTGGCGCGTGTGGGCGTCTACGTGCCCGGCGGGCGTGGTGCGTACCCCTCGACGGTGCTCATGAACTCCGTGCCGGCGCGAGTCGCAGGCGTGGCAGAGATCGTGCTTGCGACACCGCCCGCGCCGGACGGAGAAGCCCGCCTGCGCGGCATCGACCCGCACGTGATCGTCGCTGCAGAGCTCGCCGGCGTGACACGGGTGCTAACCGTAGGTGGCGCGCAGGCGGTCGCCGCGATGGCGTTCGGCACGCGCACGATCCCGCGCGTCGACAAGATCGTCGGCCCGGGCAACGTGTGGGTCGCAACGGCCAAACGGCTCGTTTACGGCCAGGTGGACATCGACTCGTTCGCCGGGCCGAGCGAGGTGCTGGTGATTGCGGACGGCTCGGTGCCGGCGGCGTGGACGGCAGCAGACCTCTTGAGCCAGGCCGAGCACGATCCGGATGCGATCGTGTTCCTGATTGCCACCGATCGAGCAGTTGCGAAGGCCGTCGGCGACGAGATCGTGCGCCAGCTCGCGACCCTGCCGAAGCGAGAGACGGCGCGACAATCGCTGCGCCGCAACGGCACGGTGATCATCGCGCGCGACGTCGACGAAGCGGTGACGATCGCCAACGAGCTCGCGCCCGAGCACCTCGAGGTCCACACCCGCGCCGCCCGCAGCGTGGCGAAACGTCTCACCAACGCTGGAGCGGTGTTCGTGGGCGGCCACACCCCGGAAGCCATCGGCGACTATCTCGCGGGACCCAACCACGTGCTCCCCACCGGGGGCACGGCGCGGTTCTTCTCGCCGCTATCCGTTGAGGACTTCCTGCGCCGATCCAACACCCTCGAGGTCTCCGCCGCCGCGCTGCGCCGCCTGGGACCGCCGACGGCGCGCCTGGCGCGGATCGAGCGCTTCGAGGCGCACGCCCGCTCGGTCACCGCGCGCATCGGCGAGGCGGCGCGATGAAGAGCGTGCCGACCACGGCGATCCGCGAATCCATTCGCGAGCTGGTCGCCTACCCCATCGAGCACGAGCGGGTACCGGTCAAGCTCGACGCCAACGAGCTGGGCTTCGAGCTACCGCCCATCATCGAGGAAGCCTTTCGTAGCGTGTGGCAGCGCGTCGATCTGAGGCGCTATCCGGAGGGCCACGCCGACTCGCTGGTGGCGAGCTTGGCACGGCGGTTCGGTCTCGCTCCCGAGTCGGTGCTCGTGGGGAACGGCTCGAACGAGCTGATCGCGCTGGTATTCGCCGCGTTCGCCGATGGCGGTGCGGGCTCCGTGCCGCCGGTGGTCGTGGTCCCCACGCCGAGCTTTGGTGTGTATCCGATCCAGGCGCGTAGCCACGGCTTCGCGGTTCGGAACGTGCCGCTCAGCCACAGCTTCGAGCTCGACCCCGAGGCGGTCCTGGACGCGGCGCGCGCCCAGCGCGCGCGGTTGATCGTTCTCGCATCGCCCAACAACCCCACCGGCAATGCGCTGGCCACCGATGCCATCGCGCAGATCCTGGACCGCTTCGACGGCCCGGTGATCGTGGACGAGGCCTACCAGCCGTTCGCCAGAGAGTCGTGGCTCGGCAAGTGGGATCGCTGGCCGAATCTCGTGGTACTACGCACCTTGAGCAAGGTGGGGTTGGCGGCGCTGCGCGTTGGTTTCCTGTTCGCCGATCCGCGATTGACCGCGGAGCTGCGCAAGGCAAAGCTCCCCTTCAACCTCAACTCGGTGAGCGCGACGCTGGCCGAGGTCGCCATCGACCACTGGCCGGAGCTCGAGAGAGTGGCGCGCGAGGTGGTCGCGGAACGCAGCCGAACGAGCCGGGCGCTGGCGGCGATCCCGGGCGTGTACGTGTTCCCGTCGGAAGCGAACTTCCTCCTGATCCGCGTGGCCGGCGACGCCAACGCGGTGTGGGCGCGGCTTCTCGCGCGTGGGATCTCGGTCCGGAACTTCAGCACCAAGCCCGGTCTCGAGGGATGCCTGCGCGTGACGGTGGGACAGCCGGGCGAGAACGACGCGTTCGTCGCGGGGCTCGGCGAGGTTCTGGCGACGCGCTGAGCGGGTCGGCTCGCGCCGCTGAAGATCCGTGCCGCACACGCTACGCTGGTGACGAGAGGTCGACGATGAGCCGAGTCGGACGAGTGGAACGCAGCACGACGGAGACCCAGATCGCCGTCACCGTGGAGCTGGATGGGACGGGTCGCTACCAGCTCGACACGGGGATTCCGTTCTTCGACCACATGCTGAGCCACATCGCCAAGCAGGGTCTCCTCGACCTCGAGGTGAAGGCGCGAGGCGACCTCGAGGTCGACTTCCATCACACGGTCGAGGACGTGGGGCTCGCGCTGGGCGAAGCGTTCGCGAAGGCGCTTGGAGACAAAGTGGGCATTCGTCGCTACGGTTCGGCGGCGCTTCCCATGGAAGAGACCCTGGCCGACGTCGCCGTCGACCTGAGCGGCCGCGCATACTTCGTGTACCGAGTCGAGCTCGACTGCGAGAAGGTCGGAACGTTCGACGTCTCGCTGGCGAAGGAGTTTCTGCGCTCGTTCGCGAATCGCTGTGCCGTGAATCTGCACGTGACGCTTCGCTACGGCCAGGACGCGCACCACGTGCTCGAAGCGATCTTCAAGGGCTTCGGGCTGGCGCTGCGCGATGCCGTCACGGTGGATCCGCGCAGGCGCGACGTGCCGAGCACCAAGGGCGTCCTGTGACGAGCGACGAGGTCGAGCCGCGCCACTGAGCACGCCCGCGAAATCCCCGCCGACGCATCTCACGCAGCCGATCGCGTGCGCTCCGCACGCGACGCCAACCCACGTTCCGAGCCCATGGCCAGCCCTTCGAACCCGATCCTCGTCGTCGACTACGGCAGCGGCAACCTGCGCAGCGTCGCGAAAGCCGTGGAACGCGCTGGTGGGCACGTCGAGGTCAGCACCGACCCGGCTGCGCTGGCGCGCGCGAGCGGCGTGGTGCTCCCCGGCGTCGGTGCTTTCCGCGCCGCGATGGAGAACCTGACCCGAAGTGGCTGGATCGAGCCGTTGATCCGCCACCTCGAGGCGGATCGACCCTTCCTGGGAATCTGTCTCGGCCTGCAGTTGCTGTTCGAGTCCAGCGAGGAATTCGGCACGACGCGCGGCCTCGGCATTTGTCGTGGTCGCGTACGCGCATTTCCCCTGCCTGAGCCGAGCTCGCACGGGGCGGAACGCGCGAAGGTGCCGCACATGGGCTGGAACCAGCTTCGGTGCGAGCGATCGAGCCTGGTCAGCGAAGCGCTCGGCAACGACGCGTGGGCCTACTTCGTCCACTCGTACTACGTCGCGTGCGACGAGCCAGAGCTGGTCGCCACCAGCACGCGCCACGGCGAAGTCACCTTCACGTCCTCGATCGCCCGCGGCAATCTGGTGGCGTGCCAGTTCCACCCCGAGAAGAGCCAGGTGGTGGGCCTCGAGCTGCTGGCACGTTTCGTGGGGATCTGCCGATGAGCCTCACGCTCATTCCCGCGATCGATCTGCGCGCCGGACGCTGCGTCCGTCTGCTCAGGGGCGATCCCAACGCCGAGACGGTCTACTTCCAGAATCCGGTGGAACCCGCGCAACGCTTCGAGGCGGCGGGTGCGAGCTGGCTGCACGTCGTCGACCTCGACGGTGCATTCGAAGGCGGCGAGCGCAATGGCGCCGCGATCCGTGCCATTCGCGCCGCAACGGCGATGCGCATCGAGATCGGCGGCGGATTGCGCTCACGCGACGCCGTCGCGCGCGTCCTCGATCTCGGCGCGGAGCGCGCGATCATCGGCACGGCGGCCATCGAAGATCCCGCGTTCCTCGAGGCTGCGTGCCGCGAGTGGCCAGGCCGGATCTGGGTCGGCATCGACGCACGTCGCGGCAAGGTCGCGGTGCGCGGCTGGGTCGCGCAAACCGACGTGGAAGCACGCGCCCTCGCCGAGCGGGTCGCGAGCGCCGGGGCCGCCGGCATCGTCTACACGGACATCGCTCGTGACGGTGCCCTCGCCGGTCCCAACGCCGAGGAGACCGCGCGCGTCGCACGCGGCCTCGGCATTCCCGTGATCGCGTCCGGTGGCGTGCATCGGCTCGAAGATCTCGCTGCGTTGCGGCCGCTCGAGGGCGACGGCGTCGTCGGCGTGATCAGTGGCCGCGCGCTCTACGAGGGCACCCTCGATCTCGACGCGGCGCTCGCGTACCTCGCCAGTGGCGAAGCGAGCGGAGTCGCGCGATGAGCGTCGCCAAGCGCATCATCCCGTGCCTCGACGTCCGCGACGGCCGGGTGGTGAAAGGCGTCAACTTCGTCGGCCTCAAGGACGCCGGCGACCCAGTAGAGGCTGCGGCCGAATACGATCGGCAGGGCGCCGACGAGCTGGTGTTCCTCGACATCACCGCCTCCCACGAAGGACGCGGGATCATCGAGGACGTGGTGCGGCGCACCGCTGAGCAGGCGTTCATGCCGCTCACGGTCGGCGGCGGGATACGCGAGGTTGCCGACGTCCGACGCATGCTTCAGGCAGGGGCAGACAAAGTGAGCGTCAACACCGCGGCGATCCAGAATCCGGCGCTGGTGCGAGAGGCCGCCGAGCGCTTCGGCAGCCAATGCGTGGTGGTCGCGGTCGACGCGAAGCGGCGTTCCGATGGCGGCTGGGACGTGTTCACCCACGGCGGTCGCAAACCGACGGGCCGCGACGCCCTCGACTGGTGTCTCGAGGTCGAGCGTCTGGGCGCGGGCGAGATCCTGCTCACCAGCATGGACCGCGACGGCACCCAGATCGGCTACGACCTCGATCTCACCCGAGCCATCTCCGAGGCGCTCGCGATCCCCGTGATCGCCTCGGGGGGAGTCGGAACGCTCGAGCATCTCTGGGAAGGCTTGGTCGAAGGGGGCGCGGACGCGGTTCTCGCCGCTTCGATCTTTCACTTCGGAACACATTCGGTCGGCGAGGCGAAGCGCTATCTCGCGAGCCGTGGCGTGAACGTGCGCCCGCCGCTCGCCACCGTCGCGAGCGGACTCCGCTCCGACGCCAACTGACGAGGACGAGCACATGTCGATCGTGGATCGTGTGAAGTTCGACGACCGGGGGCTGGCCGTGGCCTTGGCCCAGGACGCGGCAAACGGCGAGATCCTGATGGTTGCGTTCATGAACCGCGAGGCGCTCGAGCGCACGCTCGAGACGGGGCTGGTCCACTACTACAGTCGCTCGCGCAACAAGCTGTGGCGCAAGGGAGAGGAGTCCGGCCACACGCAGCGCGTGAAGGAGATCCGCATCGACTGCGATGGCGACGCCATCCTGATCGCAATCGACCAGACGGGGGTCGCCTGCCACGAGGGCTACCGCTCCTGCTTCTTCCGGCGCTGGGATGGCAACGATTGGGCTGTGGATCGCGAGCGCGGCGTGGATCCGGCTCTGGTGTACGCCAAGAAGCCCTCGTGAACCGTTGCGAGAACCCTCGGCGCGTTGGTTGCCAGTGACGATTCCACTGCTATATTGCGCGGTTAACCGTAGCTCGGGTGGAAGAACACGGGGCATGCACCCGGCTCGCTTCTTTCGATCGAGCGACCCCGATCTCGCGTCGCATCGTGTTGCTGATCGTTTTCCCCTAGCCCAAGCCTGCGCGTGCCGAAGCGCGCGTTCCGAGGAGATGGTCGGATGCCCGGAGTGAAAGTTCGAGAAGGAGAGCCTTTCGAGGCGGCGCTGAAGCGCTTCAAGAAACAGTGCGAAAAGGCGGGCATCTTGTCCGAGCTCAAGAAGCGTGAGCATTTCGAGAAGCCGAGCGTGCGCCGCAAGAAGAAGGCGATCGCGGCCCGTAAGCGCGCCCTCAAGAAGCTCAAGAAGGAAGGCCTTCTCTGATTCGCCCCGCATGACGATCGGCCCCACGGACTCGGCTCGACCTCGAACGTGCCGCGCAAGCGCACCGAACCGAGAGAGCCGCGGGTCAGCTTCACGCGGCGCGTCATCGAGCGCACACGGTCGTTTCTTCGATCCGTGTCGCTTCGGCGACCGGGTGGCTCCACCGATCCACCCAATCCGGCTCCGACGCACGACGCCGAGCGCCTTCTCGACCCGCCTCCCCGGAGGCGGGTCGATCTTTCTCCACACTGGGCGCGCCGCGGCGGCACGCTGCGACGCTGCCAGGCTGAGCGCGTCCGGTCACGGCGTGAAACGCGCCGGCCACATCGGAGGCCACGGGAGCCACTGCGCCCGTGGGAGCGCATGATGTTCGATCCGATCGTCGAGGACGTTCGCGGACGGGTGAACCTCGTCGAGCTCATCGCCGGCCACACGACCCTCAAGCAGGCAGGCCGCACGTTCAAGGGCCTCTGCCCGTTTCACAAAGAGCGCAGCCCGTCCTTCACGGTCGATCCCGCGAAGGGCTTCTACCACTGCTTCGGCTGTGGCGCAGGAGGGGACGCGTTCAAGTTCGTGATGGAAATCCACGGCCTCGCGTTTCCGGAAGCGCTCGAGATGTTGGCGCGCCGAGTCGGCGTGGAGATTCCCGATCGGCGCGGCGCGGGTCCGCGCGATCGCAGTCGGCGTCGGGTGCTGCTCGAGGTGACCCGCGCCGCGGCGCTGTTCTTCCGCAAGTCGCTCAAGGAAGACCCGGGCGCGGCGCGAGCCCGGAGCTATCTCGAAGGCCGAGGCTTCACGCTCGCAGAAGCCCTTGCCTACGGGCTCGGCTACGCGCCCAACGAGTGGGAGTCGCTGGCGCGACACCTGGTGCGCGAGGGCGCGGACCTCGACGCAGCGCGCGCCACGGGGCTCATCGGGGAGCGGACCCGTGGTGGCGGTCACTACGATCGGTTCCGCGACCGACTGATGTTCACGATCCTCGACGCCGAAGGTGCGCCGATCGGCTTCGGCGCCCGCGCGCTCGGCGACACCGACGGCCCCAAGTACATCAACTCGTCGGATTCCGAGATCTTCCACAAGGGACGCGGACTCTACGGCCTGTCGTGGGCGATCAAGCAAATCCGCGAGCACGGACGGGCCGTCGTCGTCGAGGGCTACTTCGACGTGCTGAGCTTGCACCAACACGGCTTCACACAGGCCGTCGCCACGCTCGGCACCGCGCTCACCCCGGACCACGCGTATCAGCTCAAGCGCTACGCGTCGGAAGTGATATTGCTCTTCGACGGTGACGAGGCGGGCCGCAAGGCCGCATGGCGTGCATTGCCCCACTTCCTCGCCGCCGACGTACGACCGCGCGCCGCATTTCTCCCACCCGGCGAGGACCCGGATACGTTGGTGCAAAAGGGCGGGAGCGAGGCGCTCACCGAGCTGCTCGACTCCTCCCCGCCCTTGCTCGAGCACGTGATCGTCTCGAAAGCTCGCAGCGCCGGCGCCGACCCGCGAGCACGCGCGCAAGCGATGCGGGACGTGGCACCGTTGTTGGCAGCGATGCCCGACCCGATCGAGCGTGACGCCACGATCGAGCTCGCCGCACGCAACTTTCACGTGGGTGAGGACGCGGTGCGCAAGCTGCTCGAGCAGCGAGCCGAACCCCGCCGCACCGAGCCCACGCCCCCCGCGACGGCCGCGCCAGCGACGGCACCGCTTCCGCCGGCCGAGCAGGCCCTGGTGCGGGCGCTCGCCGACGAGCCGGGCCTGGCCGAGCTCTTGGTCGGTACCGACATCGACCGCAACATGCGCTCGGACGCGGCCGCGCGCTTCGTACGAAACGCCGCTAGCGACCCCACTGGGGGCGTGAGCCGCTGGCTCGCCGGCATCGAAGACGTGGCATTGATTCGGCTCGTGACGGCAGGAAGCGTGAGCGCGGAAGCCGATGCTGCCGAGCGCGGCCCGCGCATCGTGAACGACTGCGTGCGACGAATCCAACGCGATCGATTGCGCGACGAGGTGAACGAGCTCACCCACGAGATCTCCCGGCGCGAGTCGCGCGGCGAGATCAGCGAGCTCGAGCGCCTGCAACAGCTCAAGATCGAGAAGAACCGGCGCATCCTCGCATTGGGATCGGCGCGCGCAGGGTGAGGAACTTCGAGGCGGGACGGAACGAGCTCGCGCGACCGGGCTCACGCGGACGAGGGGATCGATGACGGCAGGCAGCCAGCTCAACGACGTCAAGAAGAAGCTCATCGAGATGGGCCGCGAGAAGGGCTATCTCACGTACGACGAGGTGAACGACATCTTGCCCTCGGACGTCGTGTCCAGCGAGCAGCTCGACGACGTCATGTCGATGTTCGGCGAGATGGACATCGACGTCGTGGACCACCCGGTCCCGGAAGCAGCGGCGCGACGCAAGGAGGACCTGCCCTACCAAGAGGAGGAAGAAGAAGAGGTCGACGACGATCTCGGCCGCACCAACGATCCCGTGCGCATGTATCTGCGCGAGATGGGCACGGTGAGCCTGCTCACCCGCGAGGGCGAGGTCGAGATCGCCAAGCGGATCGAGCGTGGCCTGATCGAGGTGCGCCAGTCGGCGCTAGGCTCGCCGATCGCGATGAAGCATCTCCTCGACCTGCGCGAGCGGTTGATCCGCGGCGAGATCAGCACGCGCGAGATCGTCGACGACGACGACGGCGACGACCCCGACGAGGAAGATACCGAGGAGCGTCGCGCCGAGCTCGACAGCGGCCTGCGCGACGAGCTCATCCAGGAGCTGACCAGGGTGCGGCGCCTCGTCCAAGACCTGCGCAAGACGGAGCAAGAGGCTCGCAAGTCCGGTGGCACGGCAGCCGACCGCAAGAAAGCTCGCGAACGTGTGGCGCAGAAGCACCAGCGCTTCATGGATGCGGTGCAGGACTTGGCCTTCTCCAACAAACAGATCGACGCCATCGTGGAGCGGATCAAGAATCTGGTGCAGGCGATCGAGCGCAGCGAGAGCGAGCTGACGCGCATCGAGGCACGCACCGGGCTCAACCAGGCTGGCCTGCGCAAAGCCTTCGCCGACCTGAAGCGCGGTCGGACCGGCGAGCGCCAGGCCGAGAAAGCGAGCGGCCTGCGCGCCGAGCAACTGCGAGATCTCGAGCCGCGGGTGCGCGAGGCGTTGCGTCAGCTGCGCGAGGCGGAAGCCGAGGCCGAGCTGCCAGCAGCGGAGGTGAAACGAATCTTCCGTGCCATCCAGAACGGCGAGCTCAAGGCCAAGATGGCCAAGAGCGAGCTGATCGAAGGGAACCTACGCCTCGTCGTGAGCATCGCGAAGAAGTACTCGAACCGCGGCTTGCAGTTCCTGGACCTCATCCAGGAAGGCAACATCGGCCTCATGAAGGCAGTCGACAAGTTCGAGTATCAGCGCGGCTACAAGTTCTCGACCTACGCCACGTGGTGGATCCGGCAGGCCATCACCCGCGCCATCGCGGACCAGGCGCGCACCATTCGCATTCCCGTGCACATGATCGAGACCATCAACAAGCTGGTGCGGACGTCGCGCTACCTCGTCCAAGAGCTGGGCCGCGAACCGAGCCCCGAGGAGATCGCCGAGCGCATGGAGATCCCGCTGGAGAAAGTGCGCAAGGTGCTGAAGATCGCCAAGGAACCGATCAGCCTGGAGACACCGATCGGCGAGGAGGAAGGAAGCCACCTCGGCGATTTCATCGAGGACAAGGGCGTGGTGTCGCCCTCCGATGCGGTGGTCGCCATCAATCTCTCGGACCAGACACGCAAGGTTCTCCAG
This sequence comes from uncultured bacterium, assembly GCA_964447125.1. Classification (GTDB taxonomy): domain Bacteria; phylum JADJOY01; class JADJOY01; order JADJOY01; family JADJOY01; genus JADJOY01. Next base: position 19,500 of record CAYUSL010000003.1, read on the forward strand.
ACCCTCACGCCGCGCGAGGAGAAAGTGCTGCGCATGCGGTTCGGGATCGGCGAAAAATCGGAGCACACGCTGGAAGAGGTGGGACGCGACTTCGCCGTCACGCGCGAGCGCATCCGCCAGATCGAAGCCAAGGCACTGCGCAAGCTGCGGCACCCGAGCCGTTCGAAGCGGCTCAAGAGCTTCCTCGAGAACTGACGGGCGGCGAGCGGGTGGAACGAGAGATCACGACATCCGACCGCCGGTCGATGCACATGCGGGCCCGTAGCTCAGTCGGTCAGAGCGGGGGACTCATAATCCCTTGGTCCCAGGTTCGAGTCCTGGCGGGCCTACCGGTGGACATCGCATCGCAGCAACGGCGCGCGAGCACCAGACCACACCGCAACACACGTGACCGGCGAAGCGGCGCATTCGGTTCGCCTCGCTCGTCACGCGGAAAGGCGACCCTCACGTGAATCGGATCGAGCTGTTGATCCGCGTACAGGAACTCGACCTCGCACGCGACGAGCTGGTGCGTGAGCGCGATGGCGTGCCGGAGAAAATCGCAGCCGCGCGTGCGCCGCTCGACGGGGCGCTGACCTCCGAGCGCACCGCGCGGGAAAACCTCCAGCTCGCGAGCCGGGCGCGCGAGCGTCTCGAAAAGGACATCGAGTTCGAGCGAAGCAAGCTCGACGAACGCGACCGCAAGCTGCGCCAGGTCAAGACCAACGAAGAGTTCCAGGCAGGCCAGAAGGAGCTCGCCGAGCAGCGCAAGCGAATCGCCGCCATGGAAGACGACGTGCTGGGGCACATGGAGACGGCGGAGGCGCTGCAGCGCGAGATCCAGCGTTCACAGGGCGACGCGGACCGCGTGCGGGCGGCGGTGGAGGCCGTCGAGAGCGAGCTACGTGGGCGCACGGCGGAGATCGAGACCCGCATCGCCGCATTCGATCGGGAGCTCGCGGAATCGCGCCAGACCCTGGATCGCGCCACGCTCGGCATCTACGACATGCTCCGCGCGCGTCGCGGCGGCACCGCGGTCGCCGAGATTCGCGGCGGGATCTGTCAGGCTTGTCGCACGCGTATCCCTTCGCAGATGTACAACGAGCTGCATTCACCCGACGTCCAGCACATCTGCCCCAACTGCAATCGCATCATCTTCGTGCGAGTCGTACCAAAGGTGCCGGTCGAGGCGGAAGCCGCGAGCTGAGCACGCGCGGTTCGCCACCGCGCGCAGCCCTCGAACCGAGTCACGCGACGCGCCAGGGCTCGACAGGGCGCCTGCGATCGGGCAAACCAGCCGGCGGAAGCGACGGGGTGGGCTGGGTGGCCGCGCGCTCGCGAGGGTGCGAGGAAAGTCCGGACTCCACAGGGCGGGATGGTCGCTAACGGCGACCGAGGGCAACCTTCGGGACAGTGCAACAGAAAGCAAACCGCCGCGTTCGCGGCAAGGGTGAAACGGTGAGGTAAGAGCTCACCAGCGGTCCGGGTGACCGGATCGGCTCGGCAAACCCCATCCGGAGCAAGACCGAGCAGGGAGTGGGCGGCCCGTCCGATACTCCCGGGTTGGTCGCACGAGACGGCCGGCAACGGCCGTCCCAGAGGGATGGTCACCGCTCGCGCGGGGGAGACTTCGCGCGAGCACAGAATCCGGCTTATAGGCCCGCCCCTTCGCTTCCCTTCCCTGCCGTCCGAGGTCGCGCTCAACCGCCGCGCGAATCGAGCGCGAAGAACATTGCGGCGATCACCAGCGCGTGCTGGATGATGCCGGTGCGCATCCAGCGACGGACTTCGTCGAGCGGCACGAACGCGATCGCGTCGATCTCATCCGGATCGAAATTCGCGACGCGACGCAGGCCGCGAGCGACGAACGTGGTGCAGCGATTGCCCTGGATCGCCGGGTTCGGCTCCACGACACCCACCTCGACCCACTCGTCAGCCTGGAACCCGGTTTCCTCGCGCAGCTCGCGCTGGGCGGCCTCGAGTGGCGTCTCGCCCGGATCGATGGCGCCCCCAGGGATCTCGTGCGTCATCGCCCGCGTTCCGAAACGGAACTGCGTGACCAACAGCACCCGATCCTGATCATCGAACGCCACCACGTTCACCCAATTCGCGATCTCGATGAGGAATGCGAGCTTCTCGGCGCCTTGCGCGGCGTCGATGAAACGGTCGCAACGCAAGCTCAGAAACGGGTGATCGAAGATTCGCTCACTACGCGCAGGTTCGCGTGGCTGGCCCATGGTCGCTTCGTCTGGATCCAACGTGAGTTCGGCGGGCCGGGCCCGCGACCGACGGAAACGGCGGGTCCCGAAGCTCGCGGACCCGCCGTGCTGCCGACGACTCACCGCTCGTCAGCGCGAGCTCATTCGACGACTTCGGCGATCGCGTTCGAGAGCACCGTCTTGCCTTCCTGGGTGGATGCCCGAACGACGTAGCGCCCGGGCTTTTCCTTCCAGCCTTCGGTGATGATGGTGTCGCCGGGGAAGACCACGCTCGCGAATCGCGCAGCAAACGACTTGAATCGTGCGGGATCACCGCCACACACCGAGTGCAGGATGGCGCGCCCCGCGTGCCCGTAGGTGCAGAGGCCGTGGAGGATGGGCCTGTCGAACCCACCCATCGCGGCGAACTGCGGGCTCGCGTGGAGCGGGTTCGTGTCGCCCGAGAGGCGATAGAGCAACGCCTGTTGCGGCAAAGTCTTGTACTCGACGCGGAAGTCGGGCGCCACGCCTTCGGGAGGATCGGCCTTCAGCGCCTCAGGCCCCCGATCGCCGCCGAAGCCGCCTTCGCCGCGGGCGAAGATGGTGAACACGTTGTCGAAGACTGGCTCACCCTCGATCGTGGTCTCGGCCTTCACCACCACCAGCGCCGCTTTGCCCTTGTCGTAGATTCCCGTCACCCGGCTGATCGTCGTCAGTTCGCCCTGCGGCGGGATGGGCCGGTGCTGAATCACGGTCTGCTCGCCGTGCAGGATCATCATCGGATTCACGTTCAGATTGCTGGTCGCCTGCACCAGGGCACGGAACGAAGGCACCACCGCGAAGGTCGGGAAAACCTTGAGATCACCCATCTCGAACAAGAAGTCGAGCTCGTCGGTGCTCGCGCCGATCCCCAGCGCATACACGACGACGTCCTTCCAGTCGTATTTGTGGATGATCGGGTCGGATTTCTTGCCTACGAGATCGAGATTGATGCCCATCGGTATCCTCCGCTTGCGGTTGGATCGCGAAAGCGCGCGAGTGTAGCGCGCACCGGTCACGATGGCTCGGGAGTGACGATGGGCTCGGTCACCGGGTGTGAGGCGAGCGCCGCGAGAATCGCGCTCGCGAGCGCGGCATTCACGCCGGCCACGCGCACCAGATCCTCGATCGACGCATCACGAATGCGCGCGACGCTGCCGAAGTGGCGGAGCAGCGCCGTGCGCCGCGCAGGCCCCACGCCGGGAATCCCGTCGAGCTCGGAACGAATCCGCTCGCGTCCCCTCACCTTCCGCTGGTAGGTGATGGCGAATCGATGGGCTTCGTCGCGAATCCGGCCCAGTAGCACCAAGCCCGGATCGTCGTGACGCAAGCTGATCGGGTTGGAGCGGCCGGGCCGGAAGATGCGATCGGGATCCTTCGCGATCGACGCCAGCTCCACTCCCGCGACCGCCAGATCCTGGAATACCCGCACAGCCACGTTGAGCTGGCCCTTGCCGCCGTCGACGAGCAAGAGGTCGGGGTCCGAGGCACGATCGCGACCGGCAGCGAATCGTCGCGACAACACCTCGTGCATCGCGCCGTAGTCGTCGGGAATCGATCGCGTCCGAATGCGATAGCGCCGGTACCCGTTCTTCTCGGGAAGGCCGTCCTCGAAGCGCACGATCGATCCCACGGAGCCGGTCCCGCCGAGGGTGGACATGTCGGTGCATTCGATGCGACGTGGCTCGTTGGCGAGGTCGAGCTTCCGTCGCAGCGCGGCGAGGACCGCCCGCCGCTCGGCCGAGGGGTCGGTGGCGGCGGTGAGCGCAGCTGCCGCATTCTGTTCCGTGAGCTCGACGAGCCGCCGCTTGTCACCTCGCTCCGGCACGATCAGCCGTACTCGCCGTCCGCGTCGCTCGCTCCACCACTCCTCGAATGCCGCCACGCTTGCGACGGCGCGCGGCACGACCACCTCGTCGGGCAGAACCTCGAGGCTGCCGTAACGACGTGCGAGGAAGGCCTCGAGCGGGTCTTCGTCTTCCTCGATCGCGATCGCTAGTGGATGGGTCGACGAGCCGACCAATACCCCGTCCCGGACGGTCAGCACGGCGGCGCATGCAGCCAGACCGTTGGCGGCCACTGCGACGAAGTCTTGATCGAGCTCACTGTCGCGAACGACGTGTTGGCGCTCGATCGTGGACTCGATGGCCCGAATGCGGTCACGAACACGCGCGGCCTCTTCGTAGCGTAGTCCTTGCGCCGCTGCAGCCATCCGCTCGTGAAGTGCACGCAGCACGTCGCGACTTTGGCCACGCAGAAAGTGCACCGCACCATCGACGAGCTTTCGGTAGTCCGCCTCCGAGACCAATCCCACGCACGGTCCAAGGCATTTGCCGATCTGGTAATCCAGGCACGGCCGCGACCGGTTCGCGAAATCCCCGTCGCTGCACGTTCGCAGTGGGAACGTTCGGTGCAGCTCGGCCACGGTGGCGCGCACCGCTTGCGCCGACGAATAGGGGCCGAAGACCAATGCGTTGACGCGCGACGGCCGCCGCTCGACTCGCACCTTGGGGTACGGGTGGCCGAGATCGAGGCGAAGCGAGGTGTACGTCTTGTCGTCGCGAAGACGGATGTTGTAGCGAGGCCGGTGCTTCTTGATGAGGGTGTCTTCGAGGATGAAAGCTTCCTTCTCGGTCTCGGTGAGCGTGACCTCGAGATCGCGAACGCGGGCCATCAAGAAGCGCACGTGATGGCGACCGTCGCCGACGTCGCTGGCGAAGTAGCTGCGAACGCGATCACGCAGGCTCTTCGCCTTACCGACGTAGAGGACGCGACGGCGCGCGTCGAGCAAGACGTACACACCCGGGCGCCGCGGCAACCGCGCCACCTTGTCGAGAAGCTCGGGCGAATGGCCGAACGGTGCTTGGTCCGCGTCGGCTTCAGAACGTTCCAGCGCGGCGATCGAGACGGGGGCCGAGACGTCCGATGCGGCGGGCGCGGGGATATCCGACCGCGCTACTTCGACACGGTCGAGATCGTTCGGATCGCTCGGCTCGGGCGGGATCGGAAGCATCGCGTTGCGCCCTACGCTCGGCTCCTCGATCGTGCGGAGGTCAACGGCGTCGCCGTCGCCCCGCCGGCGAGCCGCGTCGCGACGACCGATCGTCACCGGCTGCCGCGACGGGGACCGCACTCAGCTTACCGTGGACGGCTCGGCGATCCCCGACCGGGTGCGCCGCGCCGATGCCCAGCTCGGCGGCCTCCAGGCGATGGACCTGATCGCGGAGATCGGCCGCACGCTCGAAATCGAGCGCCTCTGCAGCAGCAATCATCTCCTTCTTGAGGCGCGCGATGGTCTGATCGCGATCGTCCGCTACCCCCGGGTCGCGCGCCGGCACGTCGACGGTGACGTGATCGGCGGCGCAAACCTCGCCGACGGTGCTCCGGATCAAGGTCGGTACGGTCTCGGGCGTGATGCCGTGCTCGGTGTTGTAGGCGGCTTGGATTTCGCGGCGGCGCTCGGTCTCGCGTAGCGCGACCTCCATCGATGGCGTCACTGCATCGGCGTAAAGGATCACGCGACCATTCACGTTTCGTGCAGCGCGTCCGATGGTCTGGATCAACGAGCGCTGCGAGCGAAGGAACCCCTCGCGGTCCGCATCCAAGATGGCGACCAGCGCCACCTCGGGGAGATCGAGCCCCTCGCGCAGGAGGTTGATGCCGACCAGCACTTCGAATTTCCCGAGGCGCAGGTCGCGCAGGATCTCGACGCGCTCCAGCGTCTCGATGTCGGAATGGAGGTACCGGACTGCGACACCGATGTCCCGATAGTACGTGGTGAGATCCTCGGCCATCCGCTTGGTGAGCGTCGTGACCAGCACGCGCTCGCCTCGCGCTGTGGCCGTGCGGATCTCGCCGAGGAGATCGTCGACTTGCGTTCCCGCCGGGCGTACCTCCACGTGAGGGTCCATGAGCCCGGTCGGACGGATGACCTGCTCAACCAGCACCCCACCGGCGCGCTCGATCTCCCAATCGCCCGGAGTGGCCGAGACGAAAAGCGTGTCACCGATCCGCTCCAGGTATTCATCGAACGTGAGTGGCCGGTTGTCGAGTGCCGACGGCAGTCGAAATCCGTGCTCGACCAAGGTTTCCTTGCGCTGCCGGTCGCCACGGAACATGCCGCCGACCTGCGGAATCGTGACGTGGCTCTCGTCGATCAGCAGCAGGAAGTCGTCGGGGAAGTAGTCGAGCAACGTGGCCGGCGGAACGCCCGGGCCACGGCCATCGAGATGGCGCGAGTAGTTTTCGATCCCTGGGCAGTAGCCCATCTCGCTCAGCATCTCGAGGTCGTAGAGCGTGCGGCTCTCGAGCCGCTGCGCTTCGACGAGCTTGTCGCGGTCGCGTAGGTCGCGCAGCCGACCCGCGAGCTCGTCGCGAACGCGCTCCACGGCTCGGTCGAGCCGATCCTTGGGTGTCACGTAGTGGCTGCCTGGGAAGACGGCGACCTGATCGAGTCGGTCGAGAACCGTGCCCCGCAGTGCGTCGATCTTGGAGATGCGCTCCACGGTATCGCCGAAGAGCTCGATGCGGACCGCCTGGTCGGACTCGTATGCGGGAAAGATCTCGATGACGTCGCCACGAACGCGAAACGTGCCGCGATGGAAGTCGACGTCGTTGCGCACGTACTGCATGCCGACGAATGCCCTGAGGAGCTGGTCACGCGCGACTTCCGTGCCGACGCGGACCTCGACCAACATCTGACGGTAAGCCTCCGGGTCGCCGATGCCGTAGATGCACGACACGCTGGCGACGACGATGACGTCACGACGCGTGAGCACCGAACGAGTTGCCGAGTGCCGGAGCTTGTCGATCTCGTCGTTGATCGACGCGTCCTTCTCGATGTACGTGTCGCTCGAGGGAACGTAGGCCTCGGGCTGGTAGTAGTCGTAGTAGCTGACGAAGTACTCGACGGCGTTGTGGGGAAAGAGATCCCGCAGCTCCGCGAAGAGCTGCGCGGCGAGTGTCTTGTTGGGTGCCATCACCAGCGCCGGCCGCCCGAGCTGGGCGATCACGTGCGCCATCGTGAACGTCTTGCCCGAGCCGGTTACCCCGAGCAGGACTTGGGCATGCAAGCCCGAACGAAAGCCCTCAACCAACTCGGCGATCGCTGCAGGCTGATCTCCCCGCGGCTCGAGGTCGCTTTCGAGCCGGAATTCCGCGAGTGCAACCGGCACAGGCGCGCGGATCTCAGCCGTCACGCCAGCTCTCTGCGGCGACTTCGACGACGTCCCAATCCGTCACGCCGCCCGAACGATCCTCGAGCACGACCCCCCGCGACGCGAGCTCGGTTCGCACCGCGTCGGCATCGGCCCAGCGCTTCTCGGCGCGGGCCTGAGCGCGCGCGGCGAGTCGCGATCGCACCCATTCCGCCTCAAGCCCGAGTCGGCACGTGCGGCGCTCACGGTCCCGCTCCAGCCAGACGGACGCAGTCGAGACGAACACACCGAGCACGGCGCCGAGTCGCACGAGCATGGCGCGCCCATCGAGCGCCGCGGCTCGCTGCGCTGCTGCCTTCGCACCACGCGCCAGGTCCGCCATCTTGTTGATCGCTCGGACGCCGTCGAAGAGCACGCCGATGGCGCGAGCCGTGTTGAAATCGTCGTCCATCGCCGCGCGGAACTCTTCCTCGAGCGCATCCCACGACGAGACGGCCGCTTCCTCGCCGCCGGGCGTGACGCTCGTCTTCGTCGCCCCCCAATCCCCGCGATCGACGCGCGCGATGGTCGCGTAGCCGCGCGCCAGCGCCTTGCGGCTCTCCTCGATGCCATCCAGCGTGAAGTCGACCGGACTGCGGTAGTGCTGGCTGAGCAAGAAGAGCCGGATGGTCTCGGCATCGTGGATCGACAGGAGATCGCGAATGGTCGAAAAGTTGCCGAGCGATTTCGACATCTTCTCTTGATTCACACGGATCATGCCGTTGTGCATCCAGACGCGCGCGAACTTCACACCCGAAGCCGCTTCGCTCTGCGCGATCTCGTTTTCGTGATGCGGAAAGATCAGGTCGCTGCCGCCGCCGTGGATGTCGAAGGGGACTCCAAGCTGCGTCGCGGCCATCGCCGAGCACTCGATGTGCCACCCTGGGCGACCCGGGCCCCAGGGGCTGGGCCAAGAGGGCTCCCCGGGCTTCACGCTCTTCCACAGCGCAAAGTCTTCGGGGGCGCGTTTGCGCGCGTCGACATCCACCCGCGCGCCCGCACGCACTTGATCTACGTCCTGCCCGGAGAGACGCCCGTATGCCGCGAACGCATTCACCGAAAAGAAAACGTCCCCCTCGACGGTGTATGCGGCACCGCGCTCGATGAGCGTCGCGATGAGCGACTGCATGTCGGCGATGTGATCCGTCGCGCGCGGCTCTACCGATGGAGGCGATAGTCCGAGGTCGCGCATGTCGTGACCGTATTCTTCGGCGTAACGACGCGCGATCTCGTGCCACTCGACGCCGTCGCGCTGGGCGCGTTGGATGATCTTGTCGTCCACGTCGGTGAGGTTTCGAACCATCCGCACCTCGTATCCGAGGTACTGGAGGTAGCGGCGCACCACGTCGAACGTCAGCGCCGATCGCGCATGACCGAGATGGGCCGAGTCGTACACGGTAGGTCCGCACACGTACATGCGGACCCGTCCAGGCTCGATCGGCACGAACTCGTCCTTGGTTCGGCTCAACGTGCTGTAGATCTTGAGGGTCATGAGCGGTCTCCGCAATGTCGTGCCGTGGTGCCTCGGTCTCTCGCACCGAGCGTTGGTCCCATCACCAGCTCCGTGCTCGACGGGGAATGCACGCGGCAGCTAGCAACGGGCCACGAACCTCCCTTCGTCGTACCCGACGAATCACGCACCCGCGCTGACGCATGCTCGAAGGAGACGGAACGTGCGAAGGCCGCGGCGCCTCCCGCTTGCGCCGCGGCCCAAACCACACCCGCGGGGATCCGTCAGGACTTCTTGGACTTGCTCGGGCCGCCGTTGCCGTTTCCGTTGCTCGGCCCGGCGGGCTCGGTCTTTGCGCGGCTGCGGCTCGCCTTGGGCTCGCCCAGCACGCGGTCGAGATCGGCGAGGACGTCCGGCTCTTTCATGCCCTTGGCGATCGCGATCTCCTTGACCAGCAGATTGCGAGCGGTGTCGAGCATCTTGCGTTCGCCGAAGGAAAGATCCTTCTTCTTTCGCTTCAATACGCAGAGATCGCGCAGCACTTCGGCGATCTCGAGCACCGAGCCCGTCTTGATCTTCTCGGTGTACTCGCGATAACGGCGATTCCAAGTCTGGGTGTCGATCCGCAGATCCTGCTCACGCAGGATCTTGTAGATCTTCACCACCATCTTCTTGTCGATGACCCCCCGCAGCCCCACGCTCTCGACGTTGTGGGTGGGAATCATGATCGTCATGTCGTTTTCGAGAATCCGCAGCATGTAGAACTTGAGGCGGCTGCCCGCGATGTCCTTGGTCTCGATCGACTCGATCACACCGACGCCATGAGCCGGATAAACCGCCTTGTCCCCGACCCGAAAGACCTGCTTGCTCTCGGTGGAACGCGTCGGTGCGACCTGCTCAGGCCGGGGCGCCGGGGGTGGAGGGCTCGCGGGGCGGCTCTTCGTGGCTCGGGCGTGTGCTGCCATAGGGTGGGAAAGCGGTCCTTTCTAGGGCTATGCGACGATCGATGGCACTGGCAGCACCCGCGTTGACGTCTCGATACCAGTCCCGCTGGACCGCAGCGTCGCGTGGGCCGACGGATCTGCGGTGCCACCGCATCCCGTCGATCTCGTATCTACCTCTCCACCGCGTCGATCATGCGAGGCTTGGCGGTCACCGAAGACACGACTGCGCTCAAGCAGACTAGCGGTTTTCACGAGCCGCGTCAACGGTTTTCTCCAGCCATGCAGGCAACTTGCGACGACTCGACCCTCGCTCCCATTCCATGCGTCACCGGTCGATGTCGGTTGGAACGCGGCCGCTGCCAGCCAACTCGCGAGCGATTCGGTGGGCCGGCGGCTCGAGTGGTCGACCGCGTTGCTTGTGGCGATCGATTTTGGTATCTCTTTGCCATCCGGACACTTACGCCCGCTCGACTCGGGGAGGACGGCATGCGGTGGAATCACGTTCCAGTGTGGCTTTCGGCGCTCGCCATCGCGCTCTCGGGATGTTCGAGCCCCTACGTACATCGAATCGAGCCGGTCGAAACGACGCGAAAATACCTCACCCAACAGGCACGGCCGCCGATTCCCGCGTTCCGGCAAGTGGCGGTTCTGCCGTTCGCCGACTACAGCGAACTGACGTTCCTGCAAGACCGCGGCTACCCGGGGCAGTCGGTGATCGAGGCGGTCGCCGATCAATTCGTCGCCCACAGCGTCTCGGTTGTACCCCAGGAAGACGTCGACCGAGCGCTGCTCGCGATGCGCGTGCTTCCGGATCTCGAGCGGCAAGGTGTGACTCCCGATCCGCAGACCCTGCTCTACAACGGCCCGCACACGTTCAATCACGAGTTCGATCACCACGGCGACGGGTTCCGCGCAGCACTCCGAGACATGGGGTACAGCGAAGAGCTAGCCCTGCCGCTCACTTCGAGCATCCGCCAAGCGCGTCACGACGGCGCAGCCGACGCCGGCGTGACGACGGACGACATGGTGCGCGTCACGAACAAGGTGAAGACCCGCAACGTTTATGGGCTCACCGCCGATCAACTCGTCGACCTCGGCCATCAGCTTGGCGTCGATGCCGTCGTGCGCGGTCGCATACTCGAATACGGTCTCAAGAAGACACCGACCGTCGACCCTGCGTACGGCTTGGGGATCTTGTCCAAGATCGCGATGGGACTCGACTGGCTGCTGCTCGATTGGAAGGATGCAGGCGACTATGCGGCAGATGAGCCCCGAGAGGAGGTTCGCCGCGACGTGGATTGGTCCCGCCCGCGACTCGGGGGCAATCCCATGGGGCCGATCGCCACGCTCGTGGGCGGGCCGCCCAATCTGAAGAGCTCAGCGATCGTCCAGGTACGCGTCTACGTGCAAGACGCGCGGACCGGCGAGACGCTGTGGAGCAATCGCGCCGAGGTCGAGACGGCACCATTCTCGATCTTCCACTTCGACGATCAGCACCTCAAGAGCCTTTTCGATGAAGCGACCGAGAAAGCCGTGGCAGAAGTGATGCAGACGTTCTTCCATGGACGAGATCGCTGGGGCGAGATGCGGAACGGTTGATCACGCACATCCGGCTCCATCGATCTGCGCGCCATTGACCTTCTACTGAAGAAGGCACGCGCCAGCGGCGCGCCAACGAGCGTAGCGAGTCGACTTGGCGTGGGGTCTCACGAAAGGCACATTTTTCGTGGGGCGGGGGTCTGGAACGGACCCCCGAGAAGCATCGGCGGACGCGAACAACTCGCCGCTGCGAGTTTTTCAGCAGCGTGTTGGCCCAGATCCGCGTGCTCGAGACCAGGCGCCAGCAGATGGCATACGCGGGTCACCAGTTCAGCGCGGCGTCGCGGCGCCAGTGCCGCGCACCGCGCGCACATTCTCCGGCAATCGACCCAGATCCCATATCCACGTTCCGCTCGGCCTTCCATCGGCGGTCGCGATCTCCCCGAGGTAGCTCGCGCGCAATTCGAGCACGGAACCCGAGCGCAGCACGAAGTCCATCGTCGAACCAAAGCGCGGTAGACCGCCGTTCGAGTCACAGAGCCCGTGCAAAAACGCCAGAGCGGGCGCAACGACGCGCGTGCGATAGTACGTTGAGGTGTTGACGTTCGCCCCCATGCCTGCACTCGCGGCTCCAGCGCTGGCGGGGCTACCCGCGATCGCTATCAGGCCCCGGAGCCCCATCGCATCGAGGCGCTTCCGTGCTTCGAACTGCCACGCGAGCTCGGCCGTGACCGAACTGGACGCGCTCGGACGGCCACCCGCCGGCTCGACGCACCGCCCAACACGCGTCGGCATCGCCGCCGCGAGGACAGCCAAGGCGAGGGGCGCACGGAAACGCCGCACCGGCGTCCGCCCTCGCGTCTCAGACATCGAGAAACCTCGGTAACGCGTCGAGAACGAAACTCACGAAGCCTTCGCGAGCTAGCACGGCTCCGAGCTGAAGCGCGACGAGAACGAAACTTCCGTTCGAGACGACTGCAATCCAGGTCCAGACATCGTCCACCCGCCGCCTGAGAGCAACGAGACCGAGCACCAACCCCACGACGGCCGGCGCGAACCCTGCCATGAGCAGATACGCATGCAGCCTTGCCCACAGCGCGGGATCGTGAACTCCTCGCGCGTAGTCCGTCTTGCCGTCGAACCACCACGGCAGAAGCCCATGGCCGGTTCGCAGCATCGCGAGTGCGCCGAACAGCGCCAAGCCGATGGCGTAGGAAACGCGAACAGCGCGCTCCGGGTGAGCCGGTGAGGCCACATCGGCTCCGGCCCGACGTCGCCGATCAGGTACCGGGCGCGCCGCTCGCCGCCGCGATCTGCCCAGCCTTGGCCGAGTCCTTGCGCTTCTTCCTCGCCGCAACTTCCTTACGAGTCTTCTCGCTTGCCGCGAGAAACTGAATCATCGCCATCGGAGCAGCGTCGCCGGCACGAGATCCGATCTTCACGATCCGCGTGTAGCCACCAGCTCTAGTCCGGTAACGCGGCGCCAACTCCTCGAACAACTTCTTCGCAGTCGGCCGCCCGTGGATCCAGCGCATGGCTTGGCGCCGTGAGTGCAGCGTGTCCCTCTTGCCGAGCGTGATCAATCGCTCGGCATACGGCCGCAGAACCTTCGCTTTGGCGACCGTGGTGATTACACGCTCGTTCTCGATCAGGGACGTCGCAAGGTTCTTGAGCAGCGCGCGACGATGCGCAGCAGTGCGGTTGAGCTTGGCAACGCTATTTCGATGACGCATGGCTGCCTCGTGACGACTCGGCTGGCGTGGATAGGCGGAACGAGCGGTTAGACGCGATCCGCTGCGCCTTGTTGATCGCGCTCGCGCTTCATGCGCTCGATCTGGTCGCCGCTCGGAAAGTTCTCGAGACGCATCCCGAGGCTGAGCCCCATGCTCCTCAGAACCGCCTTGATCTCCGCCAGCGACTTTCGTCCAAAGTTCTTCGTACGCAACATCTCTTCCTCGGTGCGCTGCACCAGATCACCGACGTACCGGATGTTGTCGTTCTTCAAGCAGTTTGCCGACCGCGCCGACAACTCGAGCTCGTCGACCGAGCGAAAAAGGTGCTCGTTGAACTCGGTCAGAACCTGTACCGTCGCTGGCTCCGGCTCCTCCGATTCCTCGAAATTCACGAAAATCGCGAGCTGCGACTGCAAGATCTTGGCAGCATACGCGACCGCATCTTCCGGGCGAATGCTGCCATCGGTCCACACTTCGAGGATCAACCGGTTGTAGTCGGTGCGCTGCCCGACGCGCGCATTGGTAACGGTGTAATTGACACGGCGAATCGGCGAGAAAATCGCGTCGATGGGGATGTAACCAATGGGCCGGTCTTCGTCTGCTGCGCCACGCTCTGCCGGCACGTATCCCCTGCCGACATCGACCGTGAGATCCATCCGCAGCCGTCCGTCCTCAGACAAGGTAGCGATGTGTGCTTCCGGGTTCAGGATCTCGACGTTGTGATCGACCTGGATCTGGCCGGCTGTCACGCGACCCGGCCCACGCACGTCGATCTTCCCATGTCGAGGACCGTCACCATCTACCGAGAGGCGAACCTCCTTCAGATTGAGAACCACGTCGGTGACGTCTTCGACTACGCCAAAGATCGTCGAGAACTCGTGGTCGACTCCTTCGATCTGGACTCCCGTGATGGCCGCGCCCTGCAGCGAGGACAGCAGAATCCGCCGCAAGCTATTACCCAGGGTGATACCGAAGCCACGCTCGAGCGGTGCCGCATAGAATTTGCCGTAGGTCGACGTCAGCGTGTCGGCGTCGTGCTCGAGTCGCTTCGGCCGGATCAGATCCTTCCAAGGTGCGTTCATTCGTCCTCTCCCTCCTCGTGCGCTTGTCTCCGCGGACGGCGGAGGGTCGTCACTTGCTGTAAAGCTCGACAACTAGACGCTCGTGGATCTCGGGAGTCGTCAGGTCATCACGCTTCGGCATCTCTCGAACCTTTCCGCGGAACTGATCACGATCGAGCTCGAGCCACGACGGCACTCCGCGGCGCACCACGCTCTCGAGCGCCGACTGCACGCGCGTGAGCTTGCGGCTACCGCTGCGGACTTCGATCACGTCACCCGTACGAGTCAGGTACGAGGGGATGTTCACCTTGCGCCCGTTGATCGCCACGTGGCCATGCCGCACCAACTGGCGAGCCTCGTTACGCGAGCTCGCAAACCCCAATCGATAAGCGACGTTGTCGAGACGTCGTTCGAGGAGCTGTAGAAGGTTCTCGCCGGTGATGCCCTTCATCCGATCAGCGCGGTAGAAATACGATCGGAACTGATCTTCCATCAGCCCGTAAACGCGCTTGACTTTTTGCTTCTCGCGAAGCTGGACGCCGTATTCCGAGAACTTGGGCCGCAACTGCCCGTGCTGCCCCGGAGGATAATTGCGGCGGTCGATCGCACACTTCTCGCTGTAACAGCGGTCCCCTTTCAGGAACAGCCGCGCGTTTTCCCGGCGGCATAGCCGGCACACAGAACCTCGATAGCGAGCCAAAGCGAACCTCCTCCTTCGACTTCAGACCCGTCGGCGCTTCGGCTGACGGCAACCGTTGTGTGGGATCGGCGTCACGTCCTTGATCATGGTTACGCCCACGCCAGTGGTCTGGATCGCGCGCAGAGCGGCCTCACGGCCAGCACCCGGCCCCTGCACGCGGATCTGCACGGTCTTGAGCCCTTGATCCTGCGCCTTGCGTATCGCTTCCTTACAGGCGAGCTGCGCCGCGAAGGGTGTGCTCTTACGCGAGCCCTTGAATCCCTCCGTGCCCGCGCTCGCCCACGAAACGACGTTCCCCGTCGGATCCGTGACGGTGACGATGGTGTTGTTGAACGTCGATCGGATGTGGACCACGCCAATCGGAACTACCTTACGGACCTTCTTCTTTTTCGATCCGGCAACCTTGCCTGCAGTCGTAGCCACTGGTCATCTCTCCCTGTCGTTCGATCTTCGCACGCCCACGCCGCCAGGCGGCGTCATCGCGGCTTCGGTCCGGTGCTGCCGCGGCGGGGTCCCTTTCGGGTTCGCGAGTTGGTACGCGTTCGCTGGCCACGTACCGGCAGGCCCTTCCGATGGCGAAGCCCACGGTAGCATCCGAGATCCATGAGGCGCTTGATGTTCATCGACACCTCGCGTCTCAGATCGCCTTCGACCTGAAAACGCGTATCGATGATGCGGCGGATGCGAACGAGGTCGTCGTCCGTGAGGTCGTCGGACTTCTTGTCGAAGTCCACCTCCGCAGCGTCCAGGATCTTCCGAGCCCGTGACCGACCAACCCCAAAAATGTATGTGAGTGCAATCTCCGCGCGCTTGTTGCGCGGGAGATCGACGCCAGCGATTCGCGCCAAGTCTACGCCCTCCTCATCCCTGGCGCTGCTTGTGCCGAGGGTTTTCGCAGATCACTCGGACGACTCCTTTGCGCCGAAGGACCTTGCATTTCGAACAGATCTTCTTGACCGAGGCTCGTACCTTCATGTCAGTCTCTCGCCAATCGCTCTTCTTCCGGCTCGTCGAGTGCTTCAAATGCGGCGCGGCTCGCACTGCCGCCTGCGAATCTGCTCGACGCGGCCGGTAAGTTGCTGGAATACCTCGTCTGCACTGCCGTCCGCACGGATACGATCCAGCGCACCCGCACGGCTGTAGTGTTCCGTCAACGGCTCCGTTTGCGCCTTGTATACCGCCAGTCGTGCCCGAATCGTATCCTCACGATCATCCGAGCGTTGTATGAGCTCTGCGCCGCACCGTGTGCACTTGCCGTCGAACCCCAGCCCAGTGTCGACGTGATAGGGCTGCCCGCAGTTCCCGCAAACCCGACGGCCGCTCAGTCTTCTCACGACCACGTCGTCGTCAACGTCCAACAACAGGCATCGATCGACAGGTCCGTGGCGACTTGCCGCGAGCATCTTGTCAAGCGTCTCGGCTTGGCTCAGCGTCCTCGGGAACCCATCGAGAATGAATCCATTGGTGCAATCTGGACGACTCAGGCGCTCCTCTACTAGACCAACCACGACCTCGTCGGGAACCAGCTCGCCTCGATCCAGGTACGGCCTCGCGCTCGCGCCCAGCGCCGTACCGGAGTCCACCGCTGCACGAAGGATGTCGCCAGTCGCGATTCGGGGTACGCGAAGAGCTACGGCGAGTCGTTCGCCTTGCGTACCCTTACCGGCGCCTGGTGGACCAACCAAGATCAGCTTCATCGGCGTCCGTAACCCGTTTCACCTCCGACCGCGGAAACGACCCCCGCCGCCGGCCCCCGACAGGAATCCATCGTAACTACGCGTTATCAAGTGTGTTTCAACCTGCGCTAACGTGTCCATCCCCACCCCGACGACGATGAGAAGCGACGTGCCGCCGAATCCAAAGGGAACGTGGAAGTAGCCATACAGGACCGATGGCAAGACGCAGATCGCAGCGAGATACAAGCCGCCAACCAAGGTCAAACGGCCGAGCACCCGATTGAGATATTCAGCAGTCTTCTTTCCGGGCCGAATCCCAGGAATGTAACCACCATACCGCCGCATGTCATCTGCGACCTTGTCCGGGTCGAACTGAATCGCCGCGTAGAAATACGCGAAGAAGATGATGAGCAGCACGTACGCTGCGTTGTACACCCATCCCTGGCGGTTCATGTTGTTCACGAACAGCTCGAGCGCTGGATGCTCCGCCACGAAATCCTTGGGAATGAACTGCAGCATCGTCACCGGGAACATCAGCAAGCTGGACGCAAAGATTGGCGGGATCACACCAGTCACGTTCAACTTGAGCGGCAGATAGGTCGATTGCGCGCCGTACATACGCCGTCCCACGACGCGCTTTGCATATTGCACCGGCACACGCCGGTGCGCTCGTTCGAAGTACACGATCAGGCCGACGACCACGACCATGAACGCAATCAGGATCAACACACCGAAGAGTGGAAGCTCTCTCGTTTCCATCAACGCGACGATGTTTCCGAGCGCCTGAGGAAGGCGAGCGACGATACCGGCATAGATGACGAGTGAAATGCCGTTCCCGATGCCGCGCTCGGTGATCTGCTCTCCAAGCCACATCAGAAAGACCGTGCCGGAGCACAGCGTGATCATGGTGATCAGCTTGAAGCCGATTCCAGGATGCAGCACGACGGAGCCGAGCCCGCCCTCTCCCTGGATGCTCTGAATCCAGGCAGATATGCCGAACGCCTGAACCATGCTCAGCGGAACGGTTGCGTAGCGCGTGTACTGATTGATTCGACGCCGCCCTGCCTCACCTTCTTTCTGGAGCTTCTCGAGGCTCGGGATGACCACAGTCAGGAGCTGCAGGATGATGGAGGCACTGATGTACGGCATGATGCCGAGCGCGAAGACCGAAAACCGCTCGAGCGCTCCCCCTGTGAAGAGATTGAACAGTCCGAAGACATTCGTCTCTTGACTCTGAAAGAACCGCTCCAGCTCAGGCCCGTTGATTCCGGGCACGGGTACGTGCACGCCGAACCGATATACGGCCAGCAACACGACGGTCCACCAGAGCCGCCGCTTCAGCTCGGGGATCTTCGGGATGTTTTCCAGGCCGCTCAGCACGGATGCTTCACTCGACGATCTCGACCGTACCGCCGGCCGCTTCGATCTTGGCTTTCGCCGCTGGCGTCACCGCTGCAACCTTCACGGTCAACGGGCGGTCGATCTCGCCGTCGCCGAGCACCTTGACGCCGTGCAATGCTTTCGAGATTCGCCCGATCGCGAGCAATCCCGCCGCGTCGACGACGCTCAAGGGATTGAATAGCCCAAGATCGCGTACGTTGATGACGGCGTAGCGAACCCGCGAAGGGCTACGAAAGCCTCGCTTCGGAATGCGGCGGCTCAAGGGCATCTGGCCGCCCTCGAAACTCCGCGGGATGTGGCCGGCCCCCGAGCGAGCCTTTTGGCCCTTGTGCCCTTTGCCGGCGGTGCCACCCGTGCCCGACGCCGAGCCGCGCCCCACCCGATGCCGGTTGCGTCGCGCGCCGCGCGCAGGCTTCAACGACTTGAGCGAAGTACCCATCACACCTCTCTCCACGTCCGATGTGCGCGCTCAGCCCGCCGCGCCGACGGTGCTCTTTTCCTCGACGGTTACGAGGTGGATCACCTTCTTGACCGCCCCCCGGAACGCGGGGGTGTTAGGCCGGACGACCGAACGCCCGAGCCGGCGAAGCCCCAAACCGATCAAGGTGTCACGCTGTGTCTGCGGAGTCCCGATCGGGCTTCGCACGAGAGTGATTCGAATATGTGACTCGGCCATCGCCTCGACCTCAACGCTGCTGATAGGGCAGATCGACGAGCCGCCGACCGCGCTTGCGCGCGACCTCGTCCGGCTCCCGAAGCTGCTTCAACGCCTCGAACGTCGCATGAATCACGTTGTTCGGGTTGTTGGTTCCGATGCACTTCGTCAGGATGTTCTCGATGCCCGCCGAGTCGAGTACGGCACGCATGGGCCCTCCGGCGATGACGCCGGTTCCCTGCGAAGCCGGCTTGAGCAGCACCCGGCCAGCCCCCGCACGCCCCTTCACTTCGTATGGAATCGTGCCCTTGACGATGGGAACGCGCACCATCGACGAGCGTGCCTTCTCGATCCCTTTGCGGATGGCTTCCGGCACTTCCCGCGCTTTGCCGAGCGCAAACCCGACTTTGCCTTGCTTGTCGCCTACGACCACCAGCGCACTGAACGAGAAGCGCCGACCGCCCTTCACCACCTTCGCAACGCGGTTGACGTAAACGACCTTGTCGACCAAGCGACTGTCGTCGGAAACGAACTCACGCACGCCCATCCTCCGATCTCAAAACGCGAGGCCAGCCTTGCGGGCCCCATCGGCGACCGCCTGGATGCGGCCGTGGTACAGAAATCCATTGCGGTCGAACACCACCGCCTTGATCTCGCGAGCCAGTGCCTTCGCCGCCACGAGCTCGCCTACTTTCGCCGCGGCTTCTTTACCCCACGATTTGACCGCGGCGCCCCGTATCTCGGGGCTCAGCGACGAGGCGGCAACCAACGTCCTACCTGTGACGTCGTCGATCACTTGCGCGTAGATGTGCTTCTCGCTGCGATAGACGGTGAGACGCGGCCGTTCAGCCGCACCACGGACTTTGCGACGCACCCGATCGCGCCGCCGACTCCAGCCGAGCTTCTTTCGATTCGTGTTCATCGACGACCTCGAACTCACTTCAAGCCGGTCTTGCCGACCTTGAGCTTGATGACCTCACCCTCGTTGCGAACGCCTTTGCCCTTGTATGGCTCTGGCGGACGCAGTGCGCGCAGCTTTGCGACCGTCTGACCGAGCACGGCCTTGTCGACACCTTCGAGGCTGATCTTGACGGGACGATCGGTGACCTTCGCCGAAACGCCATCGGGCAGGGGGAATACGATCGGATGCGAGTAGCCCAGCGCCAGCACGAGATCGCGCCCCTTCAGCTCTGCTCGGTATCCGACACCGACGATCTCGAGGTTGCGCTGGAAGCCCTTCGAGAGTCCCTCCACCGAGTTCGCGAGCAGGCTCCGGAGCAATCCGTGCGTAGCCCGCGCCTCGCGGCCACCGCTGCCGTCGCTATGCAGTGCCAGCGCACCAGTGGTCACCGAGGCATCGATCCCTGCCGGCAGCGTCCGCTCCACGGTGCCCTTTGCGCTCTTGAGACGCACCGTGCGGCCATCGACCGTCGCCGACACTCCGCCCGGCAGTGCGATCACCTTCTTCCCGATCCGCGACATGAACCGCTCCTCACCACACCGAACAGATCAGCTCGCCGCCGACGCCGGCCTTGCGCGCTTGCTGATCCGTGAGCACACCCTTGGACGTGGACAGAATCGCGATGCCGAGCCCGCCCATCACGAACGGGATCTCGTCCTTAGCGACGTACCTCCGGATGCTGGGGCGACTCTCGCGCCGCAACCCGGCGATCGCTGGTCGGCGCGGGTTTTCGTACCGAAGCTTGATAACGATCGCCCCCTGCGGGCCCTCGTCCTGCCAGTCCACGGATTCGACGTAGCCCTCGTCACGCAGGATCTCGGCGATCCGCCGCTTCAAGGTGGAGCCCGGAATGCTCAACGAGGCGTGTCGTGCACGCGCGGCGTTGCGAATTCGAGCGAGCATGTCGCCAACAGGGTCGGTCAAGCTCATCGTTTCATTCCTCCGGACGTCTCACCAGCTCGACTTGATCACGCCCGGGATCTCGCCCTGCAGCGCACGCTTGCGGAAGCAGATGCGGCACATGTCGAACTTGCGATAATACGCCCGCGCGCGACCACAGATCGCGCAACGGTGATATGCCCGAACCTTGAACTTCGGCTTGCGTCGGGCCTTGAGGATCATCGATTTCTTTGCCACGCGTCACTCCCCTACCGGGCGCGGACCCGTCCGCCGGAACGGCATCCCGAATTCGGCCAGCAACGCACGCGCTTCGTCATCCGTCTTGGCCGTAGTCACGATCGTGCAGTTCAATCCGCGGACGCGATCGAGCTTGTCGTAGTCGATCTCCGGGAAGATGATCTGCTCCTTGAGGCCGAGCGTGTAGTTCCCGCGTCCATCGAAGCCCTTGGGCGACACGCCCTTGAAATCCTTCAAACGCGGCAGCGCCAGATTCACCAGGCGATCGAGGAATTCGTACATCCGATCACCACGGAGCGTGACCATCGCCCCGATCGCCATTCCTTCACGGAGCTTGAAGTTCGACACCGATCGCCGGGCTCGCGTCACCACCGCCTTCTGACCAGCGATGATCGTGAGCTGTTCCGCCGCAGCGTCGACGACTTTAGAATTCTGGATCGCCTCGCCCAAGCCCATGTTGAGCACGATCTTGGTGATTCGCGGCGTCTGCATGTGGTTCGCGTATCCGAACTGCTCACGCAGTCGAGGCACCACCTCGTCCGCGTAGCGGACCTTCATGCGCGCCACGTAGCGCGAGCCGCCCTGCGCCTGTTCAGCCTGCATCGATCGCCTCCCCACAGGCCTTGCACATGCGGCTCGCGTTGCCGGCGGCGTCACGGCGCTGCCCGACGCGTGTCGGCTTGCTGCAACGCGGACACACCAGGCGGGCATTCGAGACGTGAAGCGGCATCTCCTTCTCGACGATCCCACCCTGACGCGCCTTCTGACTCGGGCGGGTGTGGCGCTTCGCGAAGTTCACCCCTTCGACCAGCACTCGGTCCTTCTTCGCGAGCACACGCAATACCTTGCCGCGCTTGCCCCGATCCTTGCCGGCGCTCACCTCGACGGTGTCGCCCCTGCGAACGCTGTACGTGGCGTGCTTCATACCGAACCTCAGAGCACTTCCGGTGCGAGCGAGATGATTTTCGTGAAGTTCTTCGCACGCAGCTCGCGCGCGACCGGTCCAAAGATGCGAGTTCCGATGGGCTCTCGCTGCGGCGTGATCAGCACGACCGAGTTGGTGTCGAATCGGATGTACGACCCATCGGGGCGTCCCACCTCCTTCGCCGTACGCACGATGACCGCGTGGTGAACCTCACCCTTCTTAGCCTTGGAGCGAGGCAGAGCCTCCTTGACGGACACGACGATCACGTCACCAACCGAAGCATAGCGCCGCCTCGTGCCACCCAGCAGTTGGATGCACTCGACGCGCTTCGCGCCCGAGTTGTCGGCGACATCCAACCAGGTTTCGACCTGAATCATGACGATCCCTCAGTTCGCGTGCGAAAGCACCTTGCGTACCCGCCAGCTCTTCCGCTTGCTGAGGGGACGGCACTCCACGATTTCCACCGTGTCGCCAACCTTGCACTCGTTGCGCTCGTCGTGAGCCATGTATCGGCGGTGGCGGCGTAGCACCTTCTTGTAGAGCGGATGCGCCGCTCGGCGCGTCACGCGCACCACGATGGTCTTGTCCATCTTGTCGCTCACCACGATGCCGACGTGACGCTTGCGAATCGATCGCGCCTCCGCGTTCATTGCCCCTTACCCCGCTCGTTCATCACGGTTTGGGCCCGCGCGATGTCGCGACGGACGGTACGCAATCGCGAGCTGTTGCGGAGCTGCCCCGTCGCGTGCTGAAGCCGCAGGTGGAACAGATCCTCGCGCAGCTCCCGCTCGCGCCCCTTGAGCTCTTCGTCGCTCATGCCCTTGAACTCTTCCAGGCTCACAGCCCTTCCTCCCGAACGACCGCTCGCGTCTTGATGGGAAGCTTGTGCCCAGCGATCCGCATCGCCTCGAGCGCATCGGCGCGCGCAACACCCTCGATCTCGTAGAGGATCCTGCCCGGCAACACGACCGCGACCCAATCTTCGGGATTGCCTTTGCCCTTACCCATACGAGTTTCGAGCGGCTTCTTCGTGATCGGTTTGTCCGGGAAGATGCGGATCCACACCTTGCCGTGGCGCTTGACGTGACGCGTGATCGCGACGCGTGCGGCCTCGATCTGACGACTCGTCAACCAGCCGGGTTCGAGCGCCTGCAGCCCGAACTCGCCGAGCGAGAGCTTCGACCCACGGTAGGCCTTGCCACCGAGCCGCCCCTTTTGAAGCTTGCGGAACTTCGTGCGTGCCGGCTGAAGCATGCGCCTCTTCCCCCGCTCCCCTTACCGTTACCCCAGCCGATCAGATCAGCTTACCGGGTGCGTTTCGGTCCAACTGCTCGCCCAAGAAAATCCAACACTTCACTCCGATGGTCCCATAGGTCGTCTTCGCAGTGGCCTGGCCGAAATCGATGCGAGCGCGCAGCGTGTGGAGAGGAACGCGCCCTTCTCGGTACCACTCCATTCGCGACATCTCACTGCCGCCGAGGCGGCCACCGCACTGAATCTTGACGCCGAGCGCGCCCAGCTTCATCGAGGTCGTGACAGCGCGCTTCATGGCTCGTCGGAAGGCCACGCGACGCTCGAGCTGCACGGCGACGTTTTCGGCCACGAGCTGTGCATCCGTCTCGGCTTTACGCACCTCGTGGATGTTGAGGTGGATCTCTTTGTCGGTCAGGCGCTGCAGATCCGCCTTGATCTTCTCGACCTCGGCACCCTTCTTCCCGATCACGATCCCCGGACGCGAGGTGTGGATGTTCACGCGCACCTGATTCGCTTTACGCTCGATCTCCACCTTGCTGAGCCCGGCGTGATGTAGGCGACTCTTGAGGTGCTCGCGGATCCGAATGTCCTCGTGAAGCCACTTCGTGAAGTTGGGCTTCGCATACCACTTCGAATCCCATGTCTCGATCACACCGAGCCGAAACCCACGCGGATGAACTTTCTGGCCCAAGGAAGACTCCCTCTCAGCGCTCGACGAGCTCGACGGTGATGTGACTGGTTCGCTTGCGAACGGGCGTGCCGCGCCCCATGGCACGCGGAATCCAACGCTTCCAAGTTGGTCCTTCGTCTACCCAGGCACGCGCGACAACCAGGCGGTCGACGTCCAGCTTGCCGGTCTCCTCCGCGTTCGCAACCGCGGACTTGAGCAGCTTCGCGATCGTCTTCGCCGCAGTCCGACGGCTGAACATGAGCACGCGCTGAGCCTCGCCCACGGGCTTTCCGCGAACGAGATCGACGACCTGGCGCACCTTGTATGGTGCTTGCCTCACGTAGCGAGCCTGCGCCCGAACCTGCTGATCCACGACCATTCTCCCTCGTCGAGTACGTGCGCCTTCGCTCGCTACGTCGCGGCGCCGACCACGACCATCACTTCTTCACGACCTTCGCCTTGCGATCACCCGCATGCGCGTGAAACGTCCGCGTAGGGGCGAATTCACCGAGCTTGTGGCCAACCATGTTCTCGGTCACGAACAGCGGGATGAACTTTTTCCCGTTGTGGACCGCGAAGTTCACGCCAATCATCTCGGGCGTCACAGTGGAGCGTCGGGACCACGTCTTGATCGGCTGACGCGTCTCACCCTTGCGGTACTCCTGAGCCTTCTTGCCGAGGCTTGGCTCGACGTAGGGTCCTTTGCGTAACGAACGGGGCATCTCGCAACTCTCCTGTGGCTGCTATGGCCGACGAATTCCGCCTCTCACTTACGCCGCTTGAGGATGAGGCGATCCGAGTTCTTCTTCTTGCGAGTGCGGTAGCCCTTCGTCGGAATGCCCCAGGGTGTGCACGGGTGGCGCCCGCCGGAACTCTTTCCCTCGCCACCGCCGAGTGGATGGTCGATCGGGTTCATCGCTACACCGCGAACACGTGGACGCCAGCCCAGATGGCGATTTCGCCCAGCCTTGCCGATGCTGACGTTGCCGTGATCGCTGTTACCGACCTGCCCGACCGTGGCCCGGCACTCGAGCCGCACGAGTCGAACCTCGCCCGATGGCAGCTTGAGGGTGGCATGCGCGCCTTCCTTGGCGAGCAGCTGGGCGGCGCCACCGGCGGAGCGGACCATCTGGCCCCCACGCCCGGGCTTGAGCTCGATGTTGTGAACCGTCGAGCCGGCGGGGATTGAACGCAGCGGTAGCGCATTCCCGGGACGGATGTCCGCACCTTCGCCCGACATCACGACGTCGCCCACCGTCAAGCCGATCGGGGCCAAGATGTAGCGCTTCTCGCCATCAGCGTAGTGCAGCAGTGCAAGATTTGCAGATCGATTCGGGTCGTACTCGATCGCCGCCACCTTTGCGGGAATCCCGTCCTTGTCGCGACGGAAGTCGATGATGCGGTACCGACGACGCGCGCCACCGCCACGATGCCGCGCGGTGATACGACCGTGGGCGTTGCGCCCGCCTCGCTTGCGAAGTGCCTCCGTGAGCGAGCGTTCAGGTCCCGGCGGCGCCAAGCCGGGGTCAACGACCGCAGTCTGAAATCGGCGTCCTGCGGACGTTGGTCGATATGTGCGAATCGGCATCACTAACTCCGTCAGCCTTGCTCGAAGAACTCGATGGTGTCGCCGGCGCGTAGCTCGACTACGGCTTTCTTCCAATCCGAGCGCTCGCGGATTCGCGCACCCATGCGCTTTACCTTCCCGTGCACCCGCGCAGTACGCACATCGACGACGTGGACCTTGAAGAGGTCCTCCACCGCTTTGCGAATCTGCGCCTTGTTGGCGTCCAAACGCACTGCGAACACGACCTGGTTCGAATCTTCTTTGAGGCGAACGCTCTTCTCGGTGACGATCGGCTTCAGCAACACGTCGTAGGTGTTCATGACTTACCCAACCTCCGACCGATCTCCTCCAGGGCGCTGCGGGTGAGCACCAAGTGCTCGTACTTGAGCACGTCGAACACGTTCAGGCCCACCACCCGGATCGCTTTCACGGCAACCAGATTGCGTGCCGCACGCTCCAGCGCGACGTCCTCTGTCGCCGACACGACTAGCGCGCTACCGATGCCCAGACGTTCGAGCCCCTGCCTCAGCTGCTTGGTCTTGCCGTCCGGCAGCGCGAAGCCGTCGACGACGATCAACTTTCCCTCTTGAGCTCGCAGGCTCAGCGCAGAGCAAAGCGCACTCCGGCGTGTGCTGCGAGGGAGCCGATAGTCGAAGCTGTGCGGCTTCGGACCAAAGATCGTCGATCCGCCACGCCACAAAGGGCTCCGGCGGCTTCCAACACGCGCCCGCCCCGTGCCCTTCTGCTTCCAGGGCTTCAATCCACCACCCGTGATGTCGGAGCGCGACTTCGTCGAGGCGCAACCGCGTCGACGATTGGCGAGCTGCATCACCACGGCGTCGTGAAGCAAGTGGTCACGCACCGCGACGCCGAAGATTGCGGCATCGAGCTCGACGGTCGCGAGCTTTTCCTGGCTTGCGCTGAAGCAATCTGCCGTGGCCATCAGAGCTTGATCTCCACGTCCACCCCTGCGCTCAGGTCGAGGCGCATCAGGGCGTCGATCGTTTGCTGAGTCGGCTCCAGCATGTCGAGCAGGCGCTTGTGCGTCCGGATCTCGAACTGCTCGCGCGACTTCTTGTCGATGTGTGGGCTACGCAATACGCAGAATTTGTTGATCTTTGTCGGCAACGGGATCGGCCCGACGACACGTGCCCCCGTCCGTCGGGCAGTTTCGACGATCTCCGCCACCGACTGGTCGAGCAGCCGATGATCGTATGCCTTGAGGCGAATCCGAATCTTCTGGTTCTTCATCGTTCACGCACCGTCCACGAATTGCACGCCTCGGCCGATCCTTCCCACGACTGCCTCTGACTGGCGGCTCATTCCAGAATCTTGGCAACGACGCCGGCACCCACCGTGCGGCCGCCTTCCCGG
>CAYUSL010000004.1:0-3754 GCA_964447125.1 uncultured bacterium
CGAGCGCACGAGCGCAGGCCGGGGAGAGCGAATGACGTGGCAGGCGTGGGTGACGCTGGGAACGGTGGTGGGGATGCTCTACGTGATGGTCCGGAACTTGGCCGGTCCAGACGTCACGCTGCTGGGTGGCGTGGTGCTGCTGCTCAGCGCCGGGATCGTGTCCAGCAAGGACGCGTTCGCCGGTTTCGCCAACGAAGGCATGCTCACCGTGGGCGTGCTGTTCGTGGTCGCGGCGGCGATGCGCGAAACGGGCGCTCTCGACTTCTTCGTGCGCCGCATCCTCGGTCGGCCGTCGAGTGTCGCCGGGGCGCAGTTGCGATTGATGGTGCCGACTGCCGCGATCTCGGCGTTCATCAACAACACGCCGCTGGTGGCGGCGATGGTGCCGATCGTCGGCGATTGGTCGAAACGGATCGGCGTGTCGGCGTCGCGGCTGATGATGCCGTTGAGCTGGGCGACGATCTTGGGTGGGACGTGCTCGCTCATCGGTACCAGCACCAATCTGGTGGTGGTCGGTCTGGTGCAGAAGCGCGATCCGGCGGTGCACATCCCCCTCTTCGAGATCGCGTGGGTGGGTGTGCCTGTGGCGTTCATCGGCATCGCGTACACGGTGCTGCTGTCGAAGCGCTGGCTTCCCGATCGCATCGGCTCGTTCGAGCGCCTCGGCGATCCGCGCGAATACACGGTGGCGATGCGGGTCGAGAGCGGCTCGCCGGTCATCGGCCAGACCATCGAAGAGGCCGGCCTTCGCCACCTGCCCGGCCTCTTCTTGGTGGACGTCGAGCGCGACGGAGACCTGTTGCCGGCGGTGGGGCCGGAGCTCCGCCTCAAGATGGGAGATCAGCTCACGTTCGCCGGCGTGGTCGAGAGCGTGGTGGACCTGCGCAAGATCCGCGGGCTCGTGCCGGCCACGGAGCAGGTGGCGAAGCTCACCGATCCGCGGCCGGAGCGCCGGCTCGTGGAAGCGGTGGTCGCCGCACAGTCACCGCTGGTCGGAAAGACTGCGAAGGAGATCGAGTTCCGGACGGTCTACAACGCGGCGATCATCGCCGTGCACCGTCGAGGCGAGCGGGTGCGCGGCAAGATCGGCACCATCGAGCTCAAGGCGGGGGACACGCTGTTGCTCGATACCCATCCGAACTTCCTTCGCGCCCATCGCAACGACGCCGCCTTCGCGCTGGTGGCAGCCGTGGAGGGCAGCGCGTCACCCCGACACGAGCGCGCTTGGCTCGCCAGCGTTGTGGTGCTGGCGATGATCGCGGCGAACGCCTTCGGGTGGGTCTCGTTGCTTCAGGCCGGGCTCTTGGCCGCGGGCGCGCTGGTGCTGACGCGATGCCTCACGGGGGAAGAGGCGCGCGAGGCAGTGGATCTGCGCGTGCTGGTGGCGATCGCGGCGTCGTTCGGCGTGGGTGCGGCGATCGAGCAGAGTGGGCTCGCCAAGGTGCTGGGCGAGCGCATCGTGGCGCTGGCGGAGCCGCTCGGGAACGTCGGCATTCTGCTGGCGGTCTACGTGGCGACCACCGTGCTCACCGAGCTCGTGACCAACAATTCCGCTGCAGCGCTCATGTTCCCGATTGCGATGGCGACTGCCGACGCCGCACACGTCGCGGACATCAAGCCTTTCTGCTACGTGGTCATGATGGCGGCGTCGGCGAGCTTCTCCACGCCCATCGGTTACGCGACCAACCTCATGGTCTTCGGCCCGGGTGGCTATCGTTTCGGGGATTTCCTGCGTTTCGGTGTCCCGCTGCAACTGCTGCTCGCGGGAGTGACCGTGGCGGTCGTCTACGTCCGATGGCTGTGAGCGCCGCGTGAGCGTCGAGTCGGTTGAGCCATCCGGGCCGAGCCGCGGATGAAGAAAGGGCGCGGGGATCGTCCCGCGCCCTTTCGGTTGGCCGGTCTCGCCGCGAGGCCCGATCAGGCGACGGCTTCGGCGAAGATGCGCTTCCGTAGCATGCGCGCTTTGCGCTTGAGCGTGGTCATCGTGTTGCGCTGGATGACGAGACGGCGCGCCTTGCGATAGAGCCGCATCCGCTCCTCTGCCGGGAAATCGGGGGTGTCGAAGACCGGCGTGTTGGAGAAGTGGTGGAACCGAGTGTAGTCGGCGTGGATGATTCGGCCGTTGTCCTTGGCGAAGTCCCAGAGCTCGGTCTTGGGATACGGCCGGGCCAGGTAGAACTCGACGGTGGCGAGCGGCATGCGCCGCGCGAAGTCGATGCTGCGCTCGATGGCCTCCGGCGTGTCCCCGGGATTGCCGATCATGAACTGACCGGTGATCTCGATGCCGGCGCCCGCCAGGTTGGCGATGCCCTGCTCGAGATCGGCGAGCGACTCTCCCTTCTTGATCTTGAGCAGCATCTCGTCGTCGGCGCTCTCGATGCCGATGGCGACCGTGAGGCAACCCGCCTTGCGCATCTTCTCGCACAGGTCGCGGGGCGCGCGGTCCGCCCTGAGCCCCCAGATGCCCCACACGATGTCGAGCTTCTTGCTCTGCACCAGATCGCAGAAGTCGTGGACGCGTTGCAGCTTCAGGTTGAAGGTGTCGTCGACGATCACGAACCAGCGGTGAGGGATCTTCCAGGTACCGAGCGCCCACTCGATCTCGTCCACGAGATCTTCGGCCTTGCGGTAGCGCCACGGGCGGCCGCTCACCGCGGGCACCGAACAGAACACACACTGATACGGGCACCCGCGGCTCGTGAGCAGGGGGTAGCACTCGTACGAGTCCATCTGGAAGAGGTGGAAGGCGGGGCGGCCGAGCGCGCCGAGATCGCGAATCCACGCGGCCTTCTCGATCTGCTTGACCTCGCCCCCGTCGCGGTAGATCAGACCCGGCACCTCGGCGAGTCGTTCCGGCGTGTCCGCGCCATCCAGGATCAGGCGCGTGAGCAGCGGCATCACTTCTTCGCCCTCGCCGATCACCGCGTAGTCGATGGAGGGGACGTCGAGAACCTGCTCCTCGCTCACGGAGACGTGCGGTCCGCCCACGATGATCTTGGTTTCGGGGCGCCGGTGCTTGATGTCGGCGATCGAGATCATCACGCGATCCCACGTGAAGCTGGTGGCCGTGATACCGACCACCGGCGGGATGCGCTCGAGGAAGGTTGCCCAGCCGGCGTCACCCGCCACCTCGCGGTCCACGACCTCGACGCTCACGCCTTGCTTTTCGAGCGCCGTGGCGATGTAACCGATGCCGAGATTGGGGAAGAACGGCTTGCGGAGGCTACGTGGCCCGGCGTCGATGAGTGCCACGTCCCGGGTCGTGGGTCCCGTCTTCTGCATTTCCCAGAATCCTCGGATGACGCGCTAGCCGTGCCGGAAGCGTCGCGCGTGGGTGAGAGAAAAAAGCATACCATTGTGCCCCGTCGCCTCGTCCGATTGCCAGCGCGGCGGGGTGTGGCGACGGGTTCACGTCGACCGGGATGCAGCGGTCGAGCCGCGAGGGTCTGGGGAGCCGCGCAGTCGACACGGCCGGCGCCGATTCGATCTCTTGGAACCGGACGCTCGCCCGCGCCGCGAGCGCGCAGCGCCCGTCGAGGTGTCCGCGCTCGCCCCCACCTCGACGTGGTTCCACACGAGATCGAACCGGGGCGAGGGTGTGGATCGGTCGACGCCGATTTCGCGCACTCGACGCTTGACGCCCCGACGCTCGGGTGCAAATCTTCGCGGCTCGTCGCAAGATGGAAGTCGACGAACGCTCGCGGGTGTAGCTCAGTTGGTAGAGCACGACCTTGCCAAGGTCGGGGTCACCGGT
>CAYUSL010000004.1:3854-43457 GCA_964447125.1 uncultured bacterium
CGCGGGTGTAGCTCAGTTGGTAGAGCACGACCTTGCCAAGGTCGGGGTCACCGGTTCGAATCCGGCCACCCGCTCCAGACGATGAACGAGGCCGGGGAAGCCCGGCCTCGTTCGTCTTCGGCTACGAGCAGGCGAAAGGAAACTCGCAGCAGCACCGGGCACGGTACCCAAGTGGTTAAGGGAGCGGTCTGCAAAACCGTTATGCACCGGTTCGAATCCGGTCCGTGCCTCCAGATCGACCGCGGGTGAGTGAAGCACTCGCCCCGCACCGAATCGAATGACGAGGGTCGTCGCTGCGCCCAAGGGCGTCGCGGACGGCATCCTCGCGCTGCCGCCCCGCTCGGGCAGTGCCCAGGGCGCTCGCCTCGTGGCGCCGCGGTGTGAAGCAGGCGTCTGTGCGCCCACCCGTTGAGGTAGGCTGGACGCTCTCGCAGCAGCACGCGCCTGGAGCACCGGATGACCTCGATTCCCGCGCACGTCGACTGGATCCGCACGCGGCACGACGAGATGTGCCGGCTCGTCACGCAATGGGCGGGCGTGAACACCGGTACCCACAACGTCGCCGGAGTGCGCTCGTTCGCGCAGCAGGTCGCCGATCGATTCTCGGCGCTGGGTGGCGAGATCTCGTTCAGCGACGTGCCGCCCTTCGCCTCCGTGGACGACCGCGGGATGCGCGCCGACGAGCCACTCGGCAGCGTGGTGCGCGTGCGCAAGCGACCCGAGGCGCCGCTCCAGGTGCTGCTGGTCGCTCATCTCGACACCGTGTTCGGGGCGCAGGACGCGTTCCAACGGGTTTCGGTGGTGGACGAGCACACGCTGCGCGGGCCGGGGGTCGCAGACTGCAAGGGCGGGATCGCGGTGATGCTCACGGCGCTCGAGGCCTTCGAGCGCTCGGACGCCGCCGGCGCGATCGGTTGGGAGGTGGTGCTCAACCCCGACGAGGAGATCGGCTCGCCGGGCTCGCGTACGCTGCTCCTCGAGCGGGCGCGCGAGGCCGACGTGGGACTGGTCTTCGAGCCGGCGTTGCCGAGCGGTGCCTTGGTCAAATCGCGCAAGGGTTCGGGAAACTACACGCTGGTGGTGCGCGGTCGCGCTGCGCATGCGGGCCGCGATTTCGACCGCGGTCGCAACGCCATCCACGCGCTCGCTTCCGCGGTGGATGCGCTGGCGCGGCTTTCCGGCGCGCGACCCGGGCTCACGGTGAACGTCGGCAGGATCGCCGGTGGCGGCGCCGTGAACGTGGTGGCGGACGTGGCGGTGGCACGATTCAACGTGCGCGTGGTCGAGCCCGCCGATCAGGCGTTCGTGGAGGCGCGGCTGCGCGACGTCATGGCGGGGCTCGAAAGCAAGGACGGAATCGTGTCCGAGCTTTTCGGTGGATTCGGCGCGCCACCGAAGCCCCTGGCGGGGCCTAGCGCCGCGCTTCTCGACCACGTCCTCGATTGTGGCCGCCAGCTCGGTCTCGATCTCGCCACCGAGACCAGTGGCGGCGTGTGCGATGGCAACCGGCTCGCTGCTGCGGGGCTCGCTACCGTCGATTCTCTCGGTCCGCGCGGCCTCGGCATCCACACCGACCGCGAGGTGGTGCACCTCGACACGCTCACCGAGCGCGCCAAGCTGAGCGCGCTCCTCCTCACTCGCCTTGCGACCCGCGAGATCGAGTGGCCGGCTCGAGACCGGTCCGGAGCGCGGGGCTGACGCCGTGGACCTGGTCCGACCGGCGCGGGCGGCGGACCTGGATGCGTTGCTGCATCTCGCGACCCTCGCCGGTTACGGCCTGACCTCGCTGCCGCGTGACGCGGAGTTCTTGCGCAAGCGGCTAGCCGAATCCGAGCGCAGCTTCGCCCACGAGGCCGACGAGCCACGTGGCGAGCCTTATCTCTTCGTCCTCGAAGCCGGCGACGGCGAGGTCATCGGCACGTGCTCGATCTGGTCGAAGGTGGGCGGCTTCGAGCCGTTCTACGCGTACCGGCTCGAGACCGCCGTGATGGAGTCGAAGATGCTCGGGGTGCGGAAGGAAGTGCCGATGCTGCATCTGGTCCGCGAGCACAGCGGCCCGTGCGACGTCGGCGGCCTCTTCCTGGCGCCGGCGCAGCGGCGTGGTGGTCGCGGCCGCGCGCTGTCGTTGAGCCGCTTCCTCTTCATGGCCGAGCATCCCCACCCGTTCGATCCCGAGGTGATCTCCGAGATCCGGGGCGTCAGCGACGAGCGTGGCGAGTCGCCGTTCTGGGAAGCCCTGGGCCGGTGCTTTTTCGACATCGACTTTCCCAAGGCGGATTACCTGAGCCTGCTCAACAAGCGATTCATCGCGGACTTGATGCCGACCCATCCGATCTACCTGCCGCTTTTGCCCGAGGAGGCGCGCGCCGTGATCGGCGAGCCCCATCCCGCGAGCCGTGCGGCGCTCGAGCTACTCGAAGGTGAGGGATTTCGACGCAGCGAGCTGGTGGACATCTTCGACGCCGGCCCGGTGATCCATGCCCGCCTCGACGAGGTGCGCACGGTTCGCGAGAGCGTGCGCGCCGAGGTGGCCGAGCTCTTGCGCGACCCTCCCGACGGCGACGAGGTGCTGGTGAGCCGCGCAGCCGCGAAGCCGGACTTCCGCGCCGCCGTGGGCTCGGTGGCGCTCACCCGCGGCGGCGGTGTGCGTCTGGCGGGGGCACTCGCGGAGCGTCTCGGTGTGGCTGTCGGGGATCGCGTACGCTTCGCGCCGCTGCGCTCGGAGCGGCAGAGGGAGGGGAACCGATGAGCGCGCTCCACCGTGCCCGGGGGCATCACGTCGCCGGACGCTGGATCGAAGGCGCCGGGGCGACGCTGGTCTCGGACGATCCTGCGACCGGCGAGCTGGTATGGCAGGGGCGAGCCGCACTTCCCGTGGAGGTGGATCGAGCCGTGCGTGCCGCTCGCGCCGCGTTCCCGAGCTGGGCCGAGCGCACGCTGGAGGCGCGGGTCGCCCATCTCGACGCCTTCCGCTTCCAGCTGGAGCGCCACCGCGAGTCGCTGGCACGGGCGATCTCGCGCGAGACCGGTAAGCCGCTCTGGGAGTCGGCGGCCGAGGTCGGCACGATGATCGGCAAGGTCGCGCTCACGCTGGACGCGTACCGGACTCGCACCTCGGCACACGTGAGCGACAAGGGAGCTGAGCGCGCGGCGACGCGCTATCGCCCCCACGGCGTGCTGGCGGTGTTGGCCCCGTTCAACATGCCGGGACACTTGCCGAACGGACACATCGTGCCGGCGCTGCTGGCGGGCAACACGGTGGTGTTCAAGCCCAGCGAGCTCACGCCGTGGGTCGGTGAGTACACGGTGGCGTTGTGGGAAGACTCGGGATTGCCGCCGGGCGTGGTGAACCTCGTGCAAGGCGGGCGCGAGACGGGCGAAGCGCTGGCAGCGCACGCGGACCTCGATGGCCTGCTCTTCACGGGGAGCTACGAGGTGGGGATCCGCTTGAGCCGGCAATTCGCCGAGCATCCCGGACGCGTCCTCGCGCTGGAATTGGGCGGCAACAATCCGCTGGTGGTGTGGGACGTGAGCGACGCCGCCCTCGACGCAGCAGCGCTCTCGACCCTGCAATCGGCGTTCGTCACCGCCGGGCAGCGCTGCACCTGCGCGCGGCGTCTGATCGTCCCGCGGGGCGAGGAAGGCGATCACTTCCTCGCGCGGTTCATGCAGTGGACGGCGCGGTTGCGCGTGGCGCCGTTCACCGCCGAGCCTGAGCCGTTTGCCGGTCCCGTGATCTCGGTGGCCGCCGGCGAGCGCGTGCTGGCAGCGCAGACCGCGCTGCGCGAGCGTGGCGGGCACGTGCTCGTCGAGGCGAAAGCGCTCGGGCCGAGGGTGAGCTTGCTTTCGCCCGGGCTCGTCGACGTCACCGACGTGAAGGATCGCGAGGATCGCGAGATCTTCGGCCCGCTTCTGCAGGTGGTGCGAGCACGCACCTTCGACGACGCCATCGCCGAGGCGAATCGGACGCGTTTCGGTCTCGCTGCTGCGTTGGTGAGCGAAGATGCGGATCTGTGGACCGAGTTCCTGAACCGCGTGCGCGCCGGCGTGGTGAACTGGAACCGTCCCACCACCGGTGCCAGCGGTGCGTTGCCTTTCGGCGGCACCGGCGCCAGCGGCAATCACCGGCCGAGCGGGTTCCACGCCGTGGACTATTGCTCGTATCCGGTGGCGAGCCTCGAACGCGCGACACTCGAAGCGCCCGATCGGAAGCTGCCGGGAATCGAGATGCCTTGATGGCCGCGATCGAGCTCAACCTGGACGGCTTGGTCGGCCCCACGCATCACTACGCGGGACTGGCGCACGGCAACGTCGCCGCGGCCGCGAACCGGGGTGCAGCGTCGAACCCCCGTGCTGCTGCGCTGGAAGGGCTCGCCAAGGCAAAGCTTCTGGCCGATCTCGGTGTGCCGCAGGGCGTGTTGCCACCACAGGAGCGGCCGGACGTCGCGGCGTTGCGCCGTCTCGGTTTCTCGGGTGCGGACGCCGAAGTCCTGCGCGCGGCGGCGCAGGTGGATCCTCGAATCCTGTCGGCGGCGGCGAGCGCATCGAGCATGTGGACGGCGAATGCGGCGACGATCTCGCCGAGCGCCGACACGGGCGACCAGCGCGTCCACGTCACGCCAGCGAATCTCGTCGCGCACCTCCATCGCTCGCTGGAACCGGCGCTGGTGGGGCGCGTGCTGCATCGCATCTTTCCGGACCCGGCGCGCTTCGCCCACCACGAGCCGCTGCTCGCCACCGAGGCGCTTGCCGACGAAGGCGCCGCCAACCACGTGCGTCTTTGCCGTGCGTTCGGCGAGCCGGGGATCGAGGTCTTCGTCTTCGGCCGCGAGGGCCTCGACGCGGAGCGCGTGGTCGCGCAGCGCTTCGGCGCGCGTCAGACACACGATGCATCCGAAGCGGTTGCACGCCTCCACCGGCTATCGAACGCGGCGACGGCGTTCGTTCGCCAGGCGCCAGCGGCGGTGGATGCTGGGGCTTTCCACAACGACGTGGTGGCGGTCGGGCATCGCGACGTGCTGCTCGTCCACGAGCGCGCGTGGCTCGACGGACGCGCCGTGATCGACGAGCTCGAGCGGCGCTTCGAGCGCCACTGCAAGGCTGAGCTTCGCGTGCTGCTGGTGAGGGATCGCGAGCTCGACCTCGCCGAGGCGGTCGCGACCTACCTCTTCAACAGTCAGCTCGTGACGCTCGGGGATGGATCGATCGCACTGATCGCACCGGAGGAGGTCTCGGAACACGCCGCTGCGCGTGCGGTCGTCGATCGCATCTCCGGGCCGGGACGGCCGATCGGGACCGTGCGCTTCGTCGGCTTGCGTCAGAGCATGCGCAACGGTGGTGGCCCTGCATGTCTGCGTCTGCGCGTCGAGCTCACCGACGCCGAGCAGGCGGCCATGGAAACCGGCGTGCTGCTCGATGACGCGCTCCATGCGCGGCTGGTCGCGTGGGTCGAGCGGCATTACCGGGATCGGCTGGAGGCCGCGGACCTCGCCGACTCGGCGTTGCTCGACGAATCACGCACGGCTCTCGACGAGCTGACCGGAATCCTGGGGTTGGGTTCGCTTTATCCGTTCCAGCTCGCTGGCGGCTGAGCCGACTGCTGCTCGCTGCGTCGGCGCGGTGCGAGCGCGAAGAACGACCGCCGCGCCAGGCCTTTCGATGATCGTCGATGCCTTCTTGCTGCAGGCGACGTACAGGATCGCGTCAGGGCGGCCGGTGCTCGAGCTGTGGGGACGCCTCGACGACGGTCGCGCCTTCCTGGTCCGCGACACCCGCGAGGTTCCGCATTTCTGGATTCCAGAGCGCGATGGCGTGCGGGCTCGGGAATTGGGTGCGCGCCTCGTGTCCGAGCCCGACGACGCGCGCCGAGTGAGCTTCGAGGGCGAGGCGACGGCGCGCGTGGAGGTGGACCTGCCGTCGCAGGTGCCGCCGCTCCGCGATCGGCTCGTCGGCGCGGGAATCCGCTGCTTCGAGGCCGACGTCCGCTTCGCGCTTCGCCCGCTCCTCGATCGCGGCATCCGGTCGCGCCTCCGAATCACCGGCGACGCGCGACGGCCACGTACCGAGGAACGCGTGGATGTGGTGTTCGACGATCCCGCGTTCGAGGCGCTCGGCACCAGGACGATTCCGGCGGCTGCGCGTCCGAGCGTGCTCTCCATCGACATCGAGACCGATCCACGAGCGCGCCGACTCCTCTCCGTGGCGCTATTCGGATGCGGCCACGCCGAGGTCTTGCTGCTCTCGCCTCGCGGCTACTCGTGCCCGGAGACCGCCACGCTTGCGCGGGACGAGCGGCAGCTCGTGGGGCTTCTGGTCGAGCGAGTACGCGCGCTCGATCCCGACGTGCTCACGGGTTGGAACTTCATCGACTTCGATCTCGCGGTGCTGGCACGGATCGCGGAATCCGCGCGCGTGCCGCTCGCGCTGGGGCGCGGCCCTGGTGAGGTGCGGATCCGCCCGGCGCGGAGCTTCTGGGATCGTGCGTCGGCTTCGATCCCGGGCCGAGTGGCGCTCGACGGCATCCACGCGCTCAAGAGCTCCTTCGTCCGCATGGAGAGTTACGCCCTCGATGCCGTCGCGCGCTCGATCCTGGGTGAAGGCAAGCTTCTGTCGGGCCACGAACGTGCCGAGGAGATCCTGCGGCTCTTCGAGGAAGATCGCTCGCGGCTGGTGGCCTACAACCTGAATGACGCGCGGTTGGTGATCGACATCCTCGATCGCCTGGCGCTCGTCGATCTCGCGGTGGAGCGAAGCCTGCTCACGGGCATGTCCCTCGATCGCGTGGGAGCGAGCATCGCCTCGTTCGAGTTCCTGTACCTCTCGGAGATGGCGCGGCGCGGACTCGTCGGCCCGACGCTGACGACGGCGGGGAGCGCGGACGCCGAGAACGCCGCCGGTTCGGAGACCGGCGAGGAGGTGAATCTCGACGTCGACGAGCAGGAGCTGCCGCTCGGTGCGGTGGAGGACGGCGGCGTCACCAGCGCAGCCGAGCTGCGTCGCACTCCAGGGACGGGGCGATCGCCGTCGCGCGGCGCGAGGCTACGCGACGAGGACCGAAGTCCGATGATGCTCGGCGGGCACGTGCTCGAGCCGCGGCCCGGGCTCTACGAGTGGGTGGTGGTGTTCGACTTCAAGAGCCTCTACCCGTCGCTGATGCGCACGTTCCAGATCGATCCCCTCGGCTTCGTGCCAGCGGGGGTTGCGATCGACGATCCGATCGTGGCGCCCAATGGCGCGCGCTTCCGCCGATCCGCGGGGATTCTTCCGGGTCTGCTCGACGAGCTCTTCCCGCGTCGCGAGCGGGCCAAGGCGGAGCGCCGCCCGCTCGAAGCGCAAGCCATCAAGATCCTCATGAACTCGTTCTACGGCGTCCTCGGCACGTCCGCCTGTCGCTTCTTCAACCCCGACGTGGCCAATGCCATCACAGCCTTCGGCCGCGAGCTCTTGCTCTGGACCAAGGGGCGGATCGAAGCCCTGGGTCACACGGTCCTCTACGGCGACACCGACAGCTTGTTCGTGTGGCTGGCGAGCGGCGGAGTCAGCGTCCGCGACGCTGCGCACGCTCGGGAGCTGGGTGAGTCGTTGCGTGCGCGCCTCAACGCCGCGCTCGCGGTGCACGTGGCGGAGCGCTGGCGGGTCGAATCGAAGCTCGATCTCGAATTCGACACGCTCTACCGCAAGCTGCTTCTGCTGCCGCTGCGACACGGTTCAGGCGGCGCGCGCAAGCGCTACGCGGGATGGGTGGAGGACGTTTCGGAGAGCGGTGATCCGTCTGGCACCGGACACGTCGAGTTCACGGGCATGGAGGCGGTGCGCAGCGATTGGACGGAGCTCGCCAAGCGCGTGCAGCACGGCCTCTACGAACGACTCTTCAACGAGCGACCGATCGAGCCGTTTCTGCGCGGCGTCGTCGATGAGCTGCGCGCCGGCCGACTCGACGACGAGCTGGTGTACCGGAAGATGCTGCGCAAGCCCGCGGGGGCATATACCAAGACCACGCCGCCGCACGTCGCCGCCGCCCGAGTCACCGGCGCCAAGCCGGGAAGCCTGGTGGCGTACGTGATCACGGCCCACGGGCCCGAGCCGGCCGAGCTCAGGCGCCACCCCATCGACCACGAGCACTACGTGGAGAAGCAGCTCCGTCCCGTGGCAGAGCCGGTGCTCGCGGTTCTCGGTCTCGACTTCGATCGCGCCGTGGGAGCGCAGCTCGAGCTCACGCTCGGGCCGGCCGCGGCTCGCCGTCGCCCGCGCTGAGGAACGGTAGCGCCACGGCCAGGAACGCTTGCGGGTTGTCGACGTGGGCGAAATGCGAGGCGTTCGCCAGCCGGACGAACTCGGCATCGGGAACCAGCGCGCGCAGTCGGTCGCCGACGGATGGCGGCACCATCGGATCCTTCGGCACGTACACGAGCTGCAGCGGGATCGGGAAGCTCTCGCCCTGGATGCGGCGTGCTTCGAGCGTGTCCGTGAAGGTTGCCATCGCCGAGGGAGCGAGGGTCTCGCGAAGCGTACGTGCGAAGGAGCGAACGCCTTCGGGGCTCCTGAGCGGCGCTGCGTACTCGCGGGTCTCCTCACGAGACTTGAGGGTCTCGTCGAAGTAGTGGACGTTCCTGTGCACCCAGCGCTCGGGATCGAGTGCGATCAAGCGCGCCAGCAGTGCGTCGCTCCCGGGCACGGAGAGTGCCGCGTGCAGGGCGTGCAAGCGCGGCAGCGGCACACCCGGCGAGTGGAGGTTCACGAGCCGCGACATGGCTCCCTGATCGCGGAGCGCGAGACGCATGCAGAGATAGCCCCCCAGCGAATTGCCGATCGTCGCGGCGCCGCGTATCCCGATCTGCTGCTGAAAGTCGGCGATCCAGTCCGCCAGCGCGTCCGGGTGATGGGGAGCATCCGGTTTCGCCGTGCGTCCCGAGCCTGGCAGGTCCGGCGCGTAGACCGTGAAGTGCTCGCCAAGCGGCTCGAGCACGTAGCGCCACGAGTAGCTCGACGTCATGAGGCCGTGGACGAGGAGCAGCGGAGGCCCGCTGCCGTGGACGCGGTAATGGACGTCGAGCCTGCCGAAGGCGCGCGAGTCGAGCGTCGCGTTCATGGCGCGGCTCGAAGCGTACGCGTGGGGAAGTCGCGGCGTGTCGGGAAGTGCCGCGAACGGTAGCTGGCGGAAAGGTGCTCGTGTCATCCGGTGGTCTCAGCTCGCCGGGAAAGCGTAGAGCGTGCCATCGAGGCCGCCGACCACGAGCAGGTCGCCGTCGAGCACTGCACCGGCGGCGAAGCCCCAGTGCAAGGCGCCCGGTGGCTGCGCGACCGGCCAGCGCCAGCGGATCTTGCCGTTTGCACGGTCGAGCGCGGTGAACGCGGCGACGTGACGCATCTCGTAGGGTGAGATCCCGCCGGTCGCCACGTAGACCGCGCTCGGCGTGAGGGCGGGTCTGCCCCACGACCATCCGAAGACGTCGCTGCGCCAAGCGACGTGCCCATCGCGTGGATCGAACGCGGTGACGCGGCGCAGATCCGACGACCCGACGTAGGCGAGACCGTCGCCGCCGTCGACGGCGGTGGACTCGACCCACGAGCCCCAGAAGCTCTGCTTCCAGCGGGGCTCGCCTGTGGCGGGGTCGAGCGACGCCAGCAAGCTGCCGCGGGTGCCGATCACGAGCTGCTCGCCGAAGAAGGTGAGGCCGCTGGTGACCGCACCTTTCACGTCGCGCCGCCACACCTCGTTGCCGCTCGCCCGATCGAGGGCGACCACCCATCCGTCGAGAGTCCCGAGCACGACGCGATCGCTCCGGATCGCGGCCGTGGCGCGGATCTTCCCGGGCGCTTGGAAGCGCCAGGCGCGCTCACCCGTCGCGCTCTTTACCGCATGGAAACCACCATCTCCAGCCCCGACGTAGAGGATCCCGTCCGCCGCGATCGGCGCCGGCGCGTCGTGGTCGTAGTCGAAGACGGCAGGGTGCGGCAGCACCCGCGGTACACGCGCGTCGCCGAGGTCGTAACGCCACTTCTCCTGGCCGTTCGCGCGATCGAGCTTGAAGAGGTAACCGTTGTCGCAGACGAAGTAGATAGCGTCTTCGGTGGCGAGCGCTTCGCCGAAGATCGGCCGCCCCGCGGTGAACGTCCAGCGGAGCCCACCGTCGTCCACGTTCACCGCGTGGAACACACCACCGGCGGTGCCGACGTACGCGACACGATCGCGGATCGCGACCGTGCCCCAGATCGATGCGCCGAGCTGGGCCCGCCAGCGGGGACCCGGCCCCTTGGGCAAGCCTGTGGGGATCCGCGCGTCGGACGGCAGGCTGTGCGTGCGGTGAAGCTCGATGGGGGCCTTGCTGCCGCCGAGCGTGCCGCGGAGCCGAGGGCCGTCGAGGCTGAGATCGAGCGCGAGCTCGAGTACCGCGTAGTGGCCGTCCGGCGTCACGTGGAATGACGGCAGCGGCGCGCCGTAGAGGTTCAACACGTCGAGGTAGAGCGCACCTACGAGCGCACCGCTTCCGTCGCGATGAAGATCGAGCCCGAATGCCGCGGTGTTGCCCGGTGACCCCGCCACGCCCAACCACTTCCCTTCGATGGGATCACGCAATGGGGCGTGCGCTCCGGCGAACGCCCCGCTGGGTAAGAGCAGCGCCAGCAGCGTGAGCGCCACGGCGCCCTGACGATGGAGGACCGTCGACCGGCGCTGCGCCACGAAGCTGCGCTCACAGGCGACGCAGGATCGCGTCGGTGAAGCTCGTGGTCGTGCCTCTGCCGCCGAGATCCGGCGTGAGTGTCGCAGGATCCCCAGCGGTGAGCACGGCGTCGTAAGCGGAACGGATGCGGGTGGCTGCGGCGGCGTCGCCGATGTGGTTGAGCATCATCACGCCGCTCATGAGCACGGCGAGCGGGTTGGCCAGGTTCTTTCCGGCGATGTCCGGGGCGCTGCCGTGCACCGCCTCGAAGATCGCGCAATCGTCTCCGATGTTGGCGCCCGGAACCACACCCAGCCCGCCCACCAATCCCGCGCACAGATCGCTGATGAGGTCGCCGTAGAGGTTCTCCATCAGCAGGATGTCGAAACGGGTCGGGTCGCGTACGAGCTGCATGCAGCCGTTGTCGATGATGAGCTCCTGGTACTCGACTTCCTCGCCCATCTCCGCGTGTACCTTGCGGGCGCAATCGAGAAAGAGCCCGTCCGACATCTTCATGATGTTGGCTTTGTGGAACACGGTGACGCGTTTGCGGCCACGCTCGCGGGCGTAGCGGAAGGCGAAGCGCGCGATGCGCTCGCAGCCGGCGCGGGTGGCAATCTTGAGGCTCTCCACCACGCCCGGCACGACCTCGTGCTCGATGCCGGAGTAGAGCCCTTCGGTGTTCTCGCGCACCACCACCAGCTCCACACCGTCGTAGCGGGTTCGGACGCCGGCCAGCGAACGCACCGGCCGTACCGCGGCGTAGAGATTGAAGCGCTTGCGCAGTGCGACGTTGATGCTCTTGAAGCCCTTGCCGATGGGCGTCGTGAGCGGGCCCTTGAGGGCCAGCCGGTGCTTCTCGATGGCGGCGATCGTGACCTCCGGGAGGATGTCGCCGTGAGCCTCGACGGCTCCCGCGCCTGCTGGCAGCTCGAGCCAGTCGAGGTTCGCGCCCGCGGCGTCGATCACACGCCGCGCAGCCCCGGTCACCTCGGGGCCGATTCCATCACCCGGGATCAAACAGACCGTGCGTTTCATGCCGGGACTCTAGGTTCCACGGCGGCGAGGGTCAACGCCGCCGGCGGTGCCTCGAGGTCGCGATCGTCGTCCCGGTTCAGCCGGGGCGCATGACGAGGCCTTGCGCGACGAGGTTCTGGAAGTCGCGGGCGAAGGTGGTCATGCCCACGTCGGCGTTGGTTTCGAGGACGTTGCGCAGCTCGGCGGTGCGGCTCTCGCGGATCATGTTCGACACCGCTGCGGTGCGAACGAGGATCTCGCGATTGGCCACCCGGCCGCCGCGCGTCGACGGCACCAGGCGTTGAGCGACGACCGCGCTAAGCGTCGCGGCGAGACGGTTTCGCGCGAGCGGTTGCTCGTCGGCGGGAAAGCTCGCCACCACGCGGTCCACGGTTTGGATCGTGTCCGCGGTGTGAAGCGTGGTGAACACCAGGTGGCCGGTCTCGGCGAGGGTGATCGCGTGGCGCATGCTTTCGAGGTCGCGCATCTCGCCCACCATCACGACGTCGGCGTCCTGGCGCAGGAGCTTGCTCAACTCGGTGCCGAACGAGTGAAAGTCGGTTCCGAGCTCGCGCTGACTCACCAGCGAGAGCCCATGGGGATAGCGGTATTCGATCGGATCCTCGAGCGTCACGATGTGCAGTGGAAACGCCTTGGCGAGCGCCGCCAAGATCGCCGCCATCGACGTGGACTTCCCGCAACCGGACGGACCCGTGAAGATCACCAGCCCGTGGCGCAGCCGGCAGAGCTCGAGCACCGCCTCGGGCATGCGGATCTGTTCGAGGGTGGGGATCGCCGTGGGGATCAGGCGTGCCGAAAACCCGGGATTGCCGGAGACCACGTAGGCGCTGATGCGCAGGCGCTCGCCGTTCGCAAGCTCGTGGGCGCATTCGAGGCTGCCCTCGGCGGTGAGGCGCTCGATCTGCTCGGTGCTCAAGCACTCGCTCAGGAGCGCGTGCACCTCGGTGCCGGTGAGTGGCTCCTTCGACACGCGGCGCAGCGTGCCATCCACACGCAGCACCGCGTGCTGATCGGTGACAGCATGCAGGTCGGAGGCCTTCGACTCCTGCGCCACGGCCCACAGCGATCGCGTGTTGGCGTTGCCCATGCGATGCACTCCGTTTCGGCACGGCCGTGCGTTCGCCAACCGAACGCAGATCGGCGCGCCCGAGAGCGCGCCGATCCTACCGCAGGACGGACGACGCGAGCGTGCGGCTCGCGTCGCGGTATGGCTTCAGAGCTTGGCGAGCACCGACTCGGCGCTGGACACGTTGAGCCCGGGGCCGGGCTCGACGAGCAGATCCTTCACGACGCCGTCTTGCGCGATCAACGCGTAGCGCTGCGAGCGCTCGCCCATGCCGAAACCGGTGCCGTCGAGCGTGAGTCCCACGGCACGGGTGAAATCGCCGTTACCGTCCGCGAGCATGCGCACTTTGCCCTTGGCTTTGTTGGCGTCACACCAGGCACCCATCACGAAGGCGTCGTTCACCGAAACGCACACGATCTCGTCGACGCCCTTCTTCTTGAGCTCGTCGGCCTTCTCCAGGAAGCCCGGCAGGTGCTTCGCCGAGCAAGTCGGCGTGAACGCGCCCGGTACGGCGAACAGCACCACCTTCTTGCCGGCGAATACCTCGCCGACCGTGACGTCCTTCGGGCCGCTCTCACCCATCTCCTTGAGCTTCACGTCTGCCGGCAGCTTTTCCCCTGCTTGGATGGCCATGCTCCTGCTCCTTTCGCGATCGCATTGGGTTCGGAATTCTCGAATGGGCGCGGAGCGTACCACCCGCATTCGGGTGGTCAAAAAGCGGTGTCGTTGTGCTCGCGGGGGATCCGCGTCGAGCTGGTGCTGCTCGCGGGAGATCCGACTCGCGTTGCCGAATGCGAGGTCTGGACTAGGTTGTCGGCCATGCGAGCTCACGTACCCGAGAGCGGCTGGACACCGGTGCGCGCCAACGGGCTCACGTTCGCGTGCCTCGTCGAAGGCACCGGTCCCCTGGTCGTCCTGATTCACGGTTTCCCCGACACCGCGCATACGTGGGATGCGATCCGGCCGCAGCTCGCCGCCTCCGGCTTTCGCGCCGCAGCGCCGTTCACGCGCGGCTACGCGCCGACCGAGATTCCCGCGAGTGACGCCTTCGACGTGCTCACGCTGGGGCGGGACGTCGTCGGCCTGATCGAAACGCTGGGCGGAGGCGAGCCGGCGGTGGTGGTCGGCCACGATTGGGGAGCGGCTGCGGCCTATGCAGCCACGGCGCTTCGCCCGGACCTCGTCGCCAAGCTCGTGACCATCGCGATTCCCCATCCAGCCACGCTGAAACCGCGGTTGTCGACGCTGTGGGGCGCGCGCCACTTCCTCACGTTCCGCCTCCCCGGCGCAGTGCGTCGCTTCGCTGCCGACGACTTCGCCATGGTGGACGCGCTCTACCGCCGTTGGTCACCGACGTGGGCCATCCCTCACGGGGAGCTCGAGGCCGCGAAGAATGCGTTCGCGGCTCCCGGTTGTGCCAACGCAGCCCTCGGCTACTACCGCGCGTCGTCGCCGGTACCTCCGCGGGAGCTCTTGGCGCGTGTGAACGTGCCCACGCTGTGCTTCGGCGGGCGCGACGACGGCGTGCTCACGGAAGCCGATTTTCGTGCCGGCGCGCGCGCGTTCACCGGTCGCTACGAGCTGGTGATGACCCCCGGCGGACACTTCCTGCATCGCG
This sequence comes from uncultured bacterium, assembly GCA_964447125.1. Lineage (GTDB taxonomy): Bacteria > JADJOY01 > JADJOY01 > JADJOY01 > JADJOY01 > JADJOY01. The sequence goes on from CAYUSL010000004.1 coordinate 18,238, forward strand.
AAGCGCCGGAGGCGTTCGCCAAGCCGCTGCTCGAGTTCTTGCGCTCCTGAGTCGCTCTCAGATCGCGCCCAGCGGCTGATGAGCAGGAGGGCGCGGGAACGCACCGTCGAGCTCGGCGACGTCGGCATCCGTGAGCGTGAAGTCGAGGGCAGCGGCGTTGTCGCGCACGTGCGCTTCGTTCTCGGCCTTCGGGATCGTGAACACGCCGGGAGTGCGGGTGAGGAAGTTGAGCGCCACCTGGCGTGGTGTCCTCCCGTGTCGCGCGGCAACGGCTTCGAGCGTGCGCCGGGCGCGTTGCCCGTCGGGTGGGAACTCGCCACTGCCGAAGGGCGAGTAGCCCACCACCGCCACGTTCACCGCGGCGCAGCGCGGCAGCAGCTCGTTCTCGATGCCGCGATCGCCCAGGTGGTGGAGCACCTGGTTGCAGACGATCGGGTGACGCGTGGCCAGGCGCCGTGCCTCGTCGAGCTCGTGGGGCTCGAAGTTCGAGACACCGATGAAGCGTGTCTTGCCCTGGTCCACCAGCTTCTCGAGCGCGCCGATCGCCTCGGGAAGCGAAACCTCCTCGGTGAGCCAGTGGAGCAGGTACACGTCGAGCCGATCGGTGCCGAGCCGCGCGAGGCTCTGCTCGCAGGCACGTGCGATCCCTGCGCTCGTCGCGTGCTCGGGCAACACCTTGGACACCAGGAAGAGCGCGTCGCGATGGTCGCGAACGATCGGCGCCAGGATCGACTCCGCGCCGGTGTAGAGCTCGGCGGTGTCGACGTGGTTCATGCCGAGCGCCAAACCGGCGCGAATGGCGCGCTCGGCAGCGCGTGGATCGCGGAGCTTCCAGGTTCCCTGGCCGATCACGGCGACGTCGACTCCCGTGGATCCGAATGGCCGCCGAATCATGTGTTCACCCCCTCCGCCCGAGCGCCACGCCTGCGAGGATCAAGCCGGCACCGGCGATGGCGCGCGTCTCGACGTGTTCGCGGAAGAACGCCACGCCGAGCACCATCGACAGCAACGGGACCAGGTATTGGTAGAGCATCGTGCGGGTGGTTCCGATCCGAGCGACTCCGACCGTCCACACCACCCAGCCGTAGAGCGCGCCCAGGTACGCGATGTAGAGAATGCCGCCGATTCCGCCGGGGGTGAGGTGGAACACGCCCGCTGTGCTCAGGTCACGCCACGCTGCGCGCCCGAACAGCAGCAGCGTCCACGCCAGCCCGAAGGTCATGGTGAGCGCCGTCAGCTCGATGGCGCTGCGCCGGACCAGCATCGGCGGTGAAGCGGCGGAATAGATCGCCCAACTCGTGGCGCTAGCCAGGATGAGGACGTCACCCAGTAACCCGGGGTCGGCGTCGCTGCGCACCGTGCCCGGCACCGTGCTGGACCGCGAGACCACCAGCGCGACCCCCACGAAAGCGATGGCCATGCCCCACCAAACACGCCGGCTGGTGCGCTCGATGCCGGCCGACTGTGCGAGCAGGCTCGCGAGTGCGGGGCTGGTCGCGAACAGCAGCGCGCCGTGGATCGAGCTGGTGTGCTGCATCCCCCACACGAACAGGAACTGATTGCAGGGAATGGCGGCGAACGCGAGCGCTGAGAGGATCGCGAGCTCGCGCCGCGACATCGTGAAGATCTGGCGGATCGAGCGCTCGCCGAGCTTGGCCGCGAGAGGCACGAGCACCGGGACCACCAGCGCCATCCGCAGCACGATCAAGGTGCGCGGATCGAGCCGGCCGCCGCCCACGAGCTGGCCGGCCATCTGCGCCGCGCGAAAGTTCACGGCCCAGGTCACGACCACCGTGAGCAGCCAGAAGTCGATCCAACCAAGCGCCGTGGGGCGCGCTGCGCCGAGGTCGTCCATCGCGAGAGCCCGAGAACCGAGCGAGACGGACGAGCGTATCAGGCGCGCGCCGTGAGCGACGTCGCCTACAAACTCGTAGTGGTTCACTTTCGTGCGGAACCCATTCGAGGCGTGAGGGGCTGGGGGCACGTCGAAAGGGGGGGCTCCGCGGCCGCGCACCCCGCTCGGGCTCGTGGGGAGTGAGCCCCAATCGCGCGGCCGCGGCTGAGAAGAGCCACCATCTTCACGGGGTCGCTCTGGGGTGAGCCGTGCCCGCCGACGGACCGCCGGACCCTCGCCACTCGACCGATGCATTCCGGTCAGCGTGAACCACTACCTACAAATTCACGGTGGTGATCGGCTCGCGCTCGTGGGGCATCGCGAAGAAGTAGCCCTGCATCAGATCGCAGTCGAGATCGCGTGCCGCGACCATCTCTTCCACGGACTCGACCCCTTCGAGGACCATGCTCGTGCTCAGCTCACCGCAGAGCGCCGCCAGTGACTGGACGACCTTGGTTTTGGTGGCGCTCAGGTGCAGGCCGCTCACGATGCTTCGATCCACCTTGAGCACGTCGGGCACGAACCGTGTCACGGTGCCGAGTCCCGCGTAGCCCGCGCCGACGTCGTCCAGCGCCAGCCGGAAGCCCAGCTCACGCAACGTCGCGACCCGCCGCTCCAAGTGCTCGAAACGCTCGATCGATGCGTGCTCCGTGATCTCCAGGATCACGCGCGACGCCACGCGCGAGAGCGGTGCATCCGGGTCCACGAGCTCGTCGTCGGTGAGATCGCTGGGGTGGAGATTCACGGCGAGGTACGTCCCTTCGGGCAGATTGGGTGCGTAGCCGTGCGCCAGCGCGCGAACGGCGCGGCCGAACGTGTGCACTTGGCCGAGCGCTTCGGCCGTCCGAACCAGCGCATCGGGGCGTTCGAGGCTCGGCTGATCGCTACGCACCAGTGCTTCCCAGCCGACGATGCGGCGCTCGCGGGTGCTCACGATCGGCTGGAAGGCGAACCACAGCCGCTCCAGCGCGCGCTCGAAGACGGCGAGCTCACGAGCGCTGCGGCGAGCGCCATGCGCACCGGCGGCACGCGCCTCGGCGTGGAACTTCTCGTCCACCTCGTCGGTGAGCTCGAGGCGCAGCATGACGCGCCCGACCTGCAGCTTGTCGCCCGGGAACAGGCATGCGCATTCGACCGGAGTGCCGTTCACGAACGTGCCGTTACGGCTCTTGAGATCGATCACCCGAACCACGCGGCTGCGCTCGTCGAGACCTTCCGCGGAGATCGTCGCATGCGAGCGCGACACCGTCTCGTCGTCGATGAGGATGTCCGCCAGCTCGCCGCGCCCGATCACGTACGTGCGCCTGTCGAACGGAACGCGAAAGCGCTCGTCGGGGCGTGGACCGTCGAGCACCACCAGGCTCAGCACGCTCGTGAGCGGACTTCCGTGGGGGATCACGATGCGCTGGGTGGGCTCGGAGCAAGGGACGACAGGACTCATGCGCTCTCCTTCGCCGGACCTGGGCGCGCGACGTCGGCCGAGCTCGACGGTCTCGACGATGCGCGTGGGCACGGGAGTGATCTCCAGGGAGTCGGGTGATCGGGGCTCGAGTGTGGTGTCGGGTTCGGTAGGCTCAACGGGTGATCGGATCGCAGTCGTCGTCGCGGGGATCGCTGCCACCGTCGGTCGCGCCGGGATTCACGCTGGCTGCGCCGTCGTCGCAATCGAAGGGGGCGGGGTACCCGTCGCCGTCGGCGTCGACGATCCCGGGTCCCCACATCGTGAGGATCGGCGAGTCCGCGGCCAGGCTTCCGCTCGGCTCGGCCGTGACCGGGCGCCCCAGCACGTCGAACGAGCGCCGCGACGAGTCGGACGCACCCGTTCCTCCCGTGAGCGCTCGCGAGTGCGCGGGGCGACTGGCGAACTGCACCACGACCTGCGAGCGACCGTCTCGGTGCTCGAAGATCACCCGCGTGGCGTCGTCGTCCACGGTGGCGTCGGCGACCGAGTAGCCGGCGCGAAGGGTGCGACCGAAGAGCTGCAGCGTGCGTCGCGCGAGACGCTCGCTGGTGGCGCTCGGATGGATCGCGGCGAACCCTGGCACGCCGAGCACCGGCGCGAAAGAGACGTGCTCGACGCCGAGCGCCAGCGCCACCGTGAGCTTCTTGGCCAGCCAGACCGCTTGATCGCTCTCACTGACCCAGCTCTTGGTGCCCGGGGGGGGCTGGTCGGCGATGCCGAGCTCGGTGATCCACATCGGCTTGATGCCGCGGCTGCGGGCACGGTGGAACTCGATGACGTCGTCGAGCGTCGACCAGTCGTCGTAGTGGTGGAGCCCGAGCACGTCGTAGAAATCGGGCGCCGATCCGGCGAAGAGCGCGTCGATGAAATTGCGTGCGCGGCGGCTCTCGCGGTCTTGCTCGATCTGGGTGAAGAGCGTTGCGTCGGGGACGTTGGCGGCGAACACGCGCTGCAGCGGGTAGCTGGTGCTGAAGTAGCGGGTTCCCCAGGCGCGGACCTCCGCGTCGTAGCGATTGCCGTGGGCTCGCGCCAGGTCGTGTGCCAGCCGGTAGCCGAGCTGATGACTCGTGAGCGCGCCGCCGATGACCGCGGCCGTGGGCTGCGCCGCCTTCACGGCGCGATAGAAGCTGGGCAGCGTGCCGACGCGCGGGTCACCGCCCACGCCGCCGAAGTAGTCGGACGCCGTGCCGTACCAGTAGGACTTCACGTCGGGTTCTTCGACGCACGACCAAGCCGCTACCCGCGGCAGCTTCTTGGTCGGATTCTGCGGGTCGGGCGTCGAGCCGTCGTAGCGACGCGCCAAGGCGAAGACGAATTGGTACCAGGGCGAGGTGTTGCCGGGCTCGTCGCGGGTGAGCACGCGGGGCGGGTAGGAATACGTTCCGATGGGGTACTTGGGACCGAGGTATTCGCCGTTCTTGGCGTCGTAGCTCGCCGGATCCACCGGCCAGCTCGATTCGGGGCCGGCGAAGGGCGCGATCGGACCGCCGCCAGGTCGGAGCCGAAACACGATGCGCTCGATCCCCGCGGCGTCGGCGGCGCGCACCTGCTGATCGAGCGAGCGCAGCGCCGTCGCGTCGAAGTCACGGCCGTTGGGCGCGAGCACCGACCAAGTCACGGCGTTGCCGACGATCTGGAACGTCGCGCCTCCCATCGACGTGAGCAGGTCGAGGCGATTGGTGGGAAGCGTCACGCCGCCGAAGCTCAGCGCGGACGCGGCGTCGGCGATGCTGGCGGCGCTGGATGCGGCCGCGACGAAGAGCACCGTCGCGAGCAACTTCGACACGCGGCGCGCGATTCGCGCCGCCGAGAGACCGAGACGCTTGGTGACGATTGCGGGGGTTCGGGGCATGGGGGCGAGGTCTCCAATCCCGGTGCTCACGCACGCACGTTGGCGCTTCACCGGGTGCGCGGCGGAAGAGCAAGCGCTGCGCCAAGCGCTGACGATCCGATCTCCTCGCGTGCACGCCTGAAATCAGCGCTCTCGCTGCGCACGGGAGCGCTTCACGCCGCCGCCGTGGCGCCGTTCGCGCTCGTCGAGTGGATGCGTGCAACTCGGCGATGCACGCGCATTGCAAACTGCGCGAGCGGCGCGGAATCGCGGCAGCGAGGTCGCCAACCTCGGTTGGCGACCTACGCCAGCAGTCGTTAGCGGGTGAGCGGGCGGCGAATCGTCTTCGTTCGTCAGCAATCGTGAGCCAACGACGCACGAGGCTCGCGCTCGCTAGCGCTCAAGCAGGAGCGGCGACGAGCGGTGTCGCCACGCGGCGCGGAGCTTTGCGCTCGCTCGTCCGCGACGACGCCCGACCGCGATTCGCGTTCCTGTCGCTCGCGGCGAAGTGCGCGCTCCACGTCTCGACCAGCGCGTCGGTGTCGCGATCGGAGGGATGAAAGCCGGGGCGGAAGTAGTCGAGGTACGGCAGGCTCAGGCGGCGCAGAATGCCGGGCGAACCCCACAGGAAGCGCACCAGCGTCACCCAGCCGCGTGCGTCGAGGAGCTTGCGGCGAGCGCGTGTGAGGCGCACGTGGGTGTTGCCGATCTCCGCCAGGAAGAACGCGGTCGCCAGCAGCATCGTGGCGATCCGTGTGACGTAGCCCCCGCCCATGGCCTGGTAGACGTCGAACGCGACGCTCTTGTGCTCGCTCTCCTCCAACGCGTGCCAGAGCCAGAGCGGCCGTACGCTGGGATCGATCATCTCCTGGAGCTCAGGTCGCGACAGGAGCTGCTCGGCCAGGATCGCCGTGTAGTGCTCGAGGGCGCAGGTGACGCCGAGCTGCGCTCGCGGCGAAAGCACGCGGTGGCCGAGGATCAGGAGCCATCGCACCTCGCGCTCCAAGCGAACCGCGACCTCGTCACCCTGCGAGCGAAGCATGGTGTTGAATGCGCGATGCTCGGCGCTGTGCAGGGCCTCTTGTCCGACGAAGGCCGCGACCCGCTTGCGCAGTGCAGCGTCCTCGACGGTGTTGGCGAAGCGTTTCACCGATTGCACGAAGAATTTCTCGCCCTCCGGGAACATCAGCGAGAGCCCGTTCATGAGCACGCTCACGTGGTCGCTGCGTTCGAGCCAGTCGCGCGGAACCACCGCCGGATCGAAGGCGAGATCGAGGCGACGCACGATCGGCTGAGTGGCGTCGTGGCGAGGGGGGCGGACGGCGCGAGTGCGGCGCATGCGTTCCTCCGGTGAGGTGGGAGCTGAGATCGTCGACGCCGATAGGGTCGTCTGGGCTCGCGTCGGCCGACAGGTTAGGTTGTGCCGGCTTCTTGTCATTTCGGGCCAACGCTCGCTCCCCATCGACTGTGTCCGCGAAACCGCGCTCCGCGCCAGCCGAGGAAGGCGACCTGCCGGGGAACTACGTCCTCGAGCTCGTCGAGCTGGTGGCGGATTGGGGTGTCCGCCCGAACGAGCTGTTGCACGGGCTCAGGCTCACGCCGCGCACACTGGCCGATCCGGCGACGCGCTTGCCGATCACCACCTGCGCCGAGATCGTGCGACGCGCGCTTGCCCGCACGGGAGAACCAGGATTGGCGTTCTCGATGGGCATGAAGATGCGCATCTCCATGCACGGCTTCCTCGGCTTCGCGGCGATGACCGCGGCCAACGTGCGCGAGGCGCTGACCCTCGCGGAGCGCTTCAGCCACACGCGCACCACGTTGCTGTCGCTGCGCAGCTACACCGAGGCGGGGCGCGGCGTGCTCGCGATCGAGCGTTGTGAGCTGGGTGGCGAGGCGCTCGAGTTCCTGGTGGTGACGCTCTTCGTGGGCCTCTGGCAGATCGGCAACGCCCTCACCGGGCGCGCGCTATCCGGATGGGTGGACTTCTCGTTCGCGGAGCCGCCGCATTTCCGTCGGTTTGCGAACCTCGTGCCCGGGCGCATGCGGTTTCATCAGCCGCTCAATCGCCTGCTCTTTCCCGACAGCGTTCTCGACCTGCCGCTCGTGAGCGCCGATCCCGTGGCCACGCGGCTCGCGCGCGAGCAATGCGAACGCGAGCTCCAGGTGATCGGCGACACGGGGCGCTTCGTGGCGCGGGTGCGTGCGTTGGTGGCGGCCGGCGGCGATCGCCCCCCGGGTCTCGCCGACGTGGCGGCGGCCCTTCACCTCTCGGAGCGAACGCTCAAGCGGCGGCTGGCCGAGCACGACAGCAACTATCGGCAGCTCCTCGACGAGGTTCGCCTCGACCGCGCGCGCCGCTTGCTCGCCGACCCGAGGCTCTCGATGGAGCGGATCGCCGAGCAGCTCGGCTACTCGGACGTCGCCAATTTCACGCGCGCCTACAAGCGCTGGACCGGCACGACACCCGCAGCCTCGCGACCGCGCTGAGCGCCGATCGCCGCGAGGGAACGGGGGCTTGAAGAGCCCGCCCGCGCGGCGCGACGCCCGCTCTGCTCCGCGGTGCTCGCGCTCGCGCTCCATCTCTCCGCGAGCCGGCAGGCGAGCCGCAAGCGCAGCGCAGCGACTTGGGGGTGGGCCCCTACGCGGCTTTGCCGCGTAGGGCGGGGGGCTTGAAAAGCCCCCCGCGACAACATCAGCTAGCGCTGAAACGAACGCTTCGCGCTCGTTTCGGCGCTAGACTCGCACTTCGTTTTCGTTTTCCTCGCGCCCGGGAGATTCCGTCATGACGCTCGCGCTCGACTGGCAGCCGATCCTCGACGAAGCGCAGACGCATTTTCTCAATCTGCTCCGCATCGACACCACCAATCCGCCTGGGAACGAGCAGCTTGCCGTCGACTATTTGCGCCAGGTGCTCGACCGCGAAGGTCTCGAGTATCGGGTGGTGGAGACCGCGCCGGGCCGCGCCTGCATCACCAGCCGGATGCGCGGCGCCCAGCGCGATTCCGGGCTCATGATGACGAGCCATCTCGACGTGGTGCCGGTCGATCGCGAGCATTGGCGCACGGACCCGTTCGGCGCTGAGATCCTCGACGGTGAGATCTACGGCCGTGGCGCCATCGACATGAAGAACGTGACGGCGTATTCGCTGGCCACGTTCCTGACCGCCAAGCGCCAGGGCTGGAAGCTCGAGCACGACCTGATCTTCAACGCCTTCGCCGACGAGGAAGCCGGCTGTACCTACGGCTCGCGCCACATGGTGGAGAAGTGCCCCGAGCTGATCGCGTGCAAGTACGCGCTCAACGAGCTGGGCGGTTTCACGCTCCACCTCGGCGGGCACCGTCTCTATCCGGTGCAGGTGGCGGAGAAGGGCTTCGTGTGGCTCAAGATGCGGGTCGAGGGGGATCCCGGCCACGGCTCGATGCCACACGGCAACAACGCCGTCGTGAAGCTCTCGCGAGCCATCGACAAGCTCGACCGCGTGTCGACGCCGCTGAAAGTCCATCCAATCATCGACGGATTCCTCGACGAGATGGGCAAGGCGCTCGGTCCAGTGCCGGCGTTCATCTTGAAGCTGGCGCGGCATCCGCGCTTCTCGGATCTCATCCTCAAGAAAGTGATGCCGGACAAGGAAAAGGCGAAGGTGATCTTTGCGTCACTCCACGACACCGTGAACCCCACGGGGCTGGCCGCCGGGAAGAAGGTCAACGTGATCCCGTCGGTGGCCGAGGTCACGCTCGATTGCCGTGTGATGCCGGGCACCACTCGTGACGAGCTGATCCGCGAGATCACCGACATCGTCGGCCCGGGGTTCACCTTCGAGGTGGTGAACGAGGGTATGGGCATCGTGACGCCGTTCGAGACGCCGATGTGGAACGTGCTGCAGAAGACCCTCGAGGAGCGCGATCCGGGCGCGCGCGCCGTGCCGTACCTGATCGTCGGCCTCACCGACGACGCCGAGCTCTCGAAGATGGGTATCCGCACCTACGGCTTCTCGCCGGTGCGGTTTCCGCCGGGCCTCGAGTTCTCGAAGCTCTATCACGGTCACAACGAGCGCATCCCCGTCGAGGGCTTCCGTTGGGGCGTGCAGACGTTCATGGAAGCCGTGCACCGCTACTGCGTGAGCGCGGGCTGACGCGCCACGACCACCGATCGCCGTGGGGAGGTCATCGACGTGAGCCATTCGCCCACCGTTCTCGAGGAGCTGGCGCGGGTCATCCACTCGCGACGGGAAGCCGATCCCAGCCGCTCCTACACCGCACAGTTGCTCGAGGGTGGCGTCGACCGGATCGCCGCCAAAGTGATCGAGGAAGCGAACGAGCTGGTGGAAGCGGCGCGCACGGCGAGCGGGGAGAGCGGCCGCGCGGCCGTGACCCACGAGGCCGCGGACCTGCTCTACCACACGCTGGTCTTGCTCGAGAGCCGCGGCGTCGTGCTCGATACGTTGCTCGCGGAGCTCGAGCGTCGCTTCGGGCAGTCGGGGCTCGTGGAGAAGGCGAGCCGCACCGCATGAGCGGTCGCTTCGACCGCATCGTCGAGCGCATCGCGCTCTCGTTGAGTGGTTGGCACGGTCGGGTGAGCCCGGGCCGGCAGGCGATGGGGAGCGCAACGGCCGGGACGGTCGGAGTGCCGAGCGGCGAGCGGACGTCGTTCGGCGAGGTCTTTCGTGAGCGTGTCGCGATCGTGACCGGCGGGGCGTCGGGAATCGGTCGCGCCCTCGCCATTCAGCTCGCGGCGGCGGGTGCGCACGTGGTGGTCGCCGACGTCGACGGCGTTGCCGCGCGTGCCGTGGCCGGGTCGATCGTGGGTGCGGGTCATCGTGCCGAGGCGGCAGCGCTCGACGTGTCGGACGCCGGCGCGGTTCAGGCGCTCGTCGACGACGTGGCTGCGCGTAACGGTGGGCTCGACTTCGTCTTCAACAACGCCGGCATCCTGCTCGGCGGCCCGCTGGAAGCGATGTCGCCAGACCAGTGGGACCGGATCGTGGGCGTGAATCTCCTGGGTGTCATCCACGGCATTCGGGCGGCGTATCCGCTCATGGTCCGTCAGGGCCGCGGCCACATCGTGAACACCTCGTCGATCGCCGGGCTCGTCCCCACGCCGTGGACGGCCGCCTACGCGATGACCAAGCACGCGATCGTGGGACTCTCCACGTCGCTCTGGGGCGAGGCTGCACTCAAAGGGGTTCGGGTCTCGGTGGTTTGCCCCGGATTCATCGACACCGCGATCTTCGGCAGCGCGACCTATCTCTCGGGAAGCGCCAAGAGCCTCTTCGCATCGATCGGCATGAAGCCGACGCCTGCGGACCGAGCGGCGCGGATCATCTTGCATGGCGTGGCCGCCAATCGCGCCGTGATCGTGGTGACGCGCACGGCGCAGGCCATGGCGCTGGCCGCGCGGCTGGCGCCTGGCCTCGCCCGCAGGATCGCGCGGTGGCGAGCACGGGCCTTGCTCTTCGAGAGCGCTGCGGCATGAAGCGTACCCTTGCTGTTCCGCACGGGGCGATGCGACGATCGCCGCACCCATGAGCCAAACCGAATCCGTCGCTCTCGATCCGCGCGTGGTTTCGTGGCGCTGGCGGGTCTTCCTCAGCACCTACCTCTGCTACTTCGGCATGTACTTCTGCCGAAAGCCGTTTTACGTCGCGAAGGCGACGTTGGGTGATCATTTCGGCTTGACCGCCACCGCGCTCGGCTATCTGGAGAGCGCTTATCTCATCGCCTACACGGTCGGTCAGTTCACGGCGGGTGGGATCGGCAACCGGCTCGGCCCGCGGGTGACGCTGATCGGGGGCATGATCGCGTCGATCGCCGCGAGCCTGGCGTTCGGCGTAACCGACGTCTTCGCGCTCTTCGGGCTGGCGATGGTGGTGAACGGTCTCGGCCAGGCGACCGGCTGGTCGGGCGGCGTTGGGACCATGGGCAACTGGTTCCACAAGCGTGAGCGCGGCACGTGGATGGGTTGGTGGGCGACCAACTACCAGGTCGGCGGTTTCGCAGCGACCTTCCTCGCGTCGTGGCTGCTTGGGCATCTCGGCTTTCGCGCCAGCTTCTTCGGTGGCGCGGCGGTGCTCGGCGCGATCCTGATCTTCTTCATTCCCAACCAGCGGAATCGTCCGGAGGATCTGGGGCTGCCGGCGGTGGAGGACCCCGAGGAAGCGAGTGTGGGCGAAGGGAGTGGGGTCGTCCTACCCACCGAGACGACGGAGGGTGGCTGGACGCGAGATGCGATCGTCACGGTACTGCTGGTCGGCACGTTCTACTTCTTCGTGAAGTTCATCCGATATGCGCTGTGGTCTTGGGTGCCCTATTTCTTGAAGCTCAACTACTCGTTGACTGCAGAGTCGAGCGGATACTTTTCCACGCTCTTCGACGCTGCGGGCATCCCCGGCGTCATCGTCGCGGGCTGGCTCTCGGATCGTTACTTCCGGTCGCGGCGCACCATCGTCAGCTTCGTTTTCCTGCTCGGGCTCACGGGATCTTGTCTGGCGATGTGGAAGCTGGGCGGCTCGGCGGTGTGGATCTTCGGCACCGCACTGGCGCTCATCGGCTTCACGCTCTACGGCCCGGACGCGCTCATGACGGGCGCGGGGGCGATCGAGATCGGCTCGCGCGCCAATGCCACACTCGCCGCGGGCATCATCAACGGCATGGGCCAGCTCGGTGCCGTCGTGCAGGCGCTCGCGATCGGCAAGCTCTACGACAAGCTCGGCGGTCAGCTCGGGCCGATCTTTGCGCTGCTCCTGGGCTCGGCGGGAATGGCCACGGTGCTCTTGGGTGTGGTGCTGGTCCGCAATCGGATGGGGCGATCGGATCTCTGATCGCCCGGTCACCGGCGCGCGGCGTCGATTGACTCGTCGATCACGCCGACGATAGCGTGGTTCGGCAGCCGCGACCGGCGATGGGACGACCGCCGTCCCGGTGATGCGAGAGGTGGGACGATGACGTTACTCAACAATCACCGACGCGAGATCGCCGACTACCCGCGGATCGACCTGCCCGCGGATCAGGCCGAGCGCCTGCGTCGTCTGCAAGACGTCGACGTGCCTCTCACGATGCACTGGCAATGGGACTATTCGCTCGGCGAGGATCAGCTCCGCTCACTCTACGAGAAGGGCAAGAACGGCCAGTGGAACGCCCAGACCGACGTCGATTGGTCCATCGCCATCGACGACGGTGAGTGGCTGGCCGCGCCGGAAGCGTCGATCCTCGCCAACGTGCTCGGCGTCGTCGGCAAGGACGAAGACACCCGCAAGCAGGCCGTGGTCGACGAGATCGGGTTCACGATCTCGCAGCTCCTCCACGGCGAGCAAGCAGCGCTGCAGCTCACCGCCCAGCTCGTGAACGCCATCCCGGACATGGACGCGAAGTTCTACGCCGCGAGCCAGGTCGTGGACGAGGCACGGCACTGCGAGGTGTTCGCCGCCTACCTTCAGCGCAAGCACGGGCGGGTGGACGCGGTCGATCCGGTGCTCAAGTACCTCCTCGACCAGCTTCTGGCGGCACCCGAGTGGTGGCAGAAAGCGGTGGGGATGCAGGTGCTCTTCGAGGGTGTCGCGCTCGGCATCTTCGCGGGGCTGGAGCAGAACGTGCGGAATCCGCTGCTGCGCGACATCATCCGGCGCGTCACCATCGACGAAGCGCGCCACGCGGCCTTCGGATTCCATTCGCTCAAACGGCAACTGCCCCGGCTCACGGCAGCGGAGCGGGATCAGCTCGAGGATTGGACGTTCGACATCCTGGAGTGCCTGTTCAACTCGTCGGGGAAGGGGATGACCGAGCTGCTCGGTGCCAAGTACGGCCTCGACCCCGCCCGCTTGCTGCGTGGCACCATCCGCTCGGACGGCTGGAAGCTGAGCCAGATGTACCTCTACAACCACACGGTGCTGCCCAATCTCAAGAACCTGGGCCTGCTCACCGAGCGCACCCGCAAGGGTTACGTCGGTCTCGGCTTGCTACTCGATTCGTGATCGCGCCGCTGCGCGCAGTGCGCGATGGCGAGCGCCCCGGCCACGCTCACGGCACGAGATCGAAGACGATCGCCGGCTGCACCGGTTCGTAGAAGACGTCACAGGTCGCGGCGTTCACGAACGTGGTGGCGCGGCTGCGCGTGACGCCCCCCGCCTCGTGGATGTGACCGAAGACGTGGTAGCGGGGTGAGAGGCGCGCGACCGCCGCCGCGAGATCCTCGCAGCCCACGTGCTCGCCGCCGAAGGTGCGGTCACCTTCGCCGAGAGGCGGGCCGTGGGTGATCAGCACGTCGGTCTCGGGCGGGATGAGCGCCCATTTCTCCCTGAGGTGCTCGCCGCGCGGCAGGTTGAACGCCCAGCTCATGAACTCGGGCTGCCAGGGGCTGCCGTAGAAGCGCCAGCCATCGACATCGAGACCATCGTCCTCGAGGTACGCGGCGTGACGCAGCAGCGCGCGCGCTTCGCGTCCTTCGCGCTGGAAGCACCAATCGTGATTGCCGGCGATGACGAGCTTGTGCCGGTGCGGGAGACGAGCGAGGAACGCGTCGAACGGCTCGACCTCGTCGAGCTTGCCGAATTTGGTGAGGTCGCCGGCGTGGATCAGCACGTCGCCGCTCGGTACCGCGACGCGATCGTGGTAGCCGTGGGTGTCGCTGATCGCGACCACCCGCAGTGCTCGCCGCGCGCTCACGCGGGGTGACCGGCCTCGTAGCGAAACACCAGGGGAAGCTCGATCGCCGGGCTCAAGCTTTCCGCCACCGGGCAGGTGCGGGCGGTCTGCTCCATCAGCGCGCGTTGTTCCGGCGTCAGCGCCGCGGGCATCACGACGTCGACCTCGAGCTTGCCAATCCGCCGCCGTGGCTCGCTGATCATGTGCTTGCCGACTCGCACCTTGCTGCCGCTCACGGAGAAGCCCTGCCGGCGGGCGACGATGTCCATGGTGGTGGCGATGCAGGTGCCGAGCGCCGTTGCCACCAGATCGGTCGGTGAGAAGCTCTCACCGCGGCCTTGGTTGTCCTTGGGGGCGTCGGTGACGAGCTGGGTACCCGATGGGCCGTGCACGGCGGTGGTGTGCAGGTCGCCTTCGTAGCGGATCTCGATCTCGACCATGGTGTCCTCGCGAGCGGCGATGTCCCGTCAGTATCGGCGCCCACGAGGCGCGGTCAAGCAGCACGCGCGTACGGGCTTTCGAGCGTTCCCGCTCGGTACGCGGCCGCGGGTGTGGGATCGCAGTAGGCGGGGTCGAGGACGCCGCGCCGGTAATGCGCCCACAGCGCCCGCGGGTCGCGCGGGAGACGATTCGCGTAGCGCATGAACGCGGGGAGCGTGCCGAAGGTGTGCTCGGCGAGGCGGAATTCGGCGCTCGCACGCGCGCTGCCTTGCTGGCGCAGGAGGTGCGGCACGCCGGGGTCGGCGCGATAGGTGCGCACGTAGGCGAGGAGCCGCGCGTGATAGGTCGAGTCCTCGACGACCGCGCCGATGGTGCTGGCGCGAGGATGCGTTCCAGCGAGCATCTGTTCGAGCTCGGTCTCGAGCCGATCGAGGCCGTCCTCGAACATGTCGAGGATCTGCAGGTCGTAGATGGGATTGGCGTGGGTCACCTGCATGAGGTGGCCGATGATGGTGTCGCGCCGTGAGAAGAGACCCACCGGGTCGATCACGGACACGGGATCGTCCAGAAAGCGCAGAACTTGATGGAATCGGAAGTCGATGCCGCGGGTCTGGTAGTAGTCCTCGGCGCCCGGGACGATGAAGAACCGAAGCATGTCGAGGCCGCCGGCGAGGAGCTGAGGCTTGGTGGGGATTTGTTCCAGGTAGCCCCGCGCTTTCAGGCGTTCCAGGCGGCGACGGATCTCGCGGCGATCGAGCTGGATCGCGAGCGTTCCCGCGATCCGCACCGACTTGTCGCGCCACTGGCGCGGGCCGCCGATCGCCAGTGCGAGAAGACGTGCCGGCGAGGCGCTGATGCGCGCGGTTGCCGTCGAAGTCGGGCTCGTGGGCATGGTTCACCTCCGTGGGGTGCGCGCTCGCCTGCGATCGCCGGCGTTGGACGCGGGGCGTTGCGCGGGTGCGCTTGCGGCGGGAACGGCGACGCCGCGCAAGGCGCCGAGCGTGAGCCGCGTGAGCAGCTCCGCCAGCTCTTCGCGCGAGGGGGAAGGATCGAAGAGGGACGCAAGGCCCACCCGCAGCCAGAGCCCGAGCAGCGCGTGTGCGACGAGCCCGGGCTCGCTGATGGGGCCGCCGAGCAGCGGTGCGGCGTTTCGGATCAGCTCGGCCAGCCAAGGCGATGCGCTCGGGCTCACGCCCTCGTGGATGCGGCGGGCGTCGAGGCCGAGGGTCGCGCGCTCGGCGAAGGTGCGCAAGAGATCACGCTCGGCTTGCCAGACGCCGAGGCATGCGAGCGCGACCGCGCGCACGCGAGGCTCGAGGTCGCGGGGAGGCCCATCCGTGGCGCTCGCGTTCCAGGCGTCGGCGAGGCGGGTCACGAGCTCGCGATCGAGCTCCGCGAGCAGCTCGTCGAGGATCGACTCTTTGCTGGGGAAGTGGACATACATCGTTCCGGCGGCGACACCGGCGGCCTTGGCGATGTCGGTGATCTGCGTCGCCGCGTATCCCCGGCGCGCGAAACAAGCGCGCGCCGCAGCCTTGAGCTGCTCGCGGGTTTGGGCCTTCTGGGCGCTGCGAGTTGGGGGCAGATCGCGGGGCACGGTTGCTCTCGATGAATATTATTCATTGAATATAATTCAGTTGTCGATGTCAATTGTTCGGTCGGTGCGTACCGGCTCCGCTCGGCGTCAGCCCGCGCGATCCGCGCGCACCAGGACTCGGCTCGGACGGATCGGTGCGTGTGCGTCGTCGCAGGCGAGGCCGAGCGCCAAGAGTCGGCCCTCGTGGCGTAGCGCGACCCGCGTGCCCAGGGGCAGCGCGCGTGTGCTCTCGGGCAACGACTCGGCGCGCACGGCGGCACCATGCTGGACGGCCGCAGCCCCCGCCGGGTCGAGCGCTACGTCCACGAAGCCGGGGAGGCACACGTGGTCGATCGGCACGAGAGCGCGTGCGAACGCCGGGGCAGGGTTCGTCAGGATGGCGTCGATGCTCGCCGAGTGCTCGACGTCGAATCCGCCCGAGCGGGTGCGTCGCAGCGTGAGCAGATGGCCCTCGGTGCCGAGCGCCCGAGCGATGTCCTCGGCGAGCACGCGGACGTAGGTACCCGTCGAGCAGACGACGTGGATCGCGAGCCGATCCGCCGCGAGCACGCGAATCGCGAGCTGGTGAATGGTGACACGGCGCGAGGCACGTTCGACGACCTCGCCGCGCCGCGCCTTCGCATAGAGTCGCTCGCCGTCCACGTGTATCGCCGAGTGCATCGGCGGCACCTGTTCGATCTCGCCGCGGAAGCGCTCGCACAGGGCGGCGAGCGCCGACTCCGCGAGCTCGGGAACCGGTGCTGTGTGCGTGATTCGCCCGGTGAGGTCGCCGGAATCGGTGCCCGCACCGAGCGTCAGCTCGGCCACGTATTCCTTCTCCGCGCCTGCCAGCGCATCGGCGAGCTTCGTGGCTTCACCGATACAGAGGGGCAACACTCCGGTTGCGAACGGATCGAGGGTGCCGAGGAAACCGGTCTTGCGCTTGCCGAGTGCCGGTTTGAGGCGGCGGATGACGTCGAACGAGCTCGCGCGCGCGGGCTTGTCGACGACCAGGATGCCGTCCGGGAAGGTCGCCGGACGGGCTGCGGAGCCGCTCACTTCTCGGACGTGTCGCCGGGCTCGCTGACCCGCTCCTCGGCGTGGATGCGCGCCAGGAGCTCTTCCACCTCTTGCCCGTAGGCGAGCGAGGAGTCGCGACGGAACACGACCTCGGGCGCGAACTTGAGCGTGAGCCGGCGAGCAACCTCGCGGCGGAAGAACGGTGTTGCGCGTGTGAGCGCCTTGGCGATGCGATCTTGCGCCTCCGCGTCGCCGATCGCGCTGAAATAGATGGTCGCCAGCCGCAGGTCGGGCGAGACCTTGGCGCCGGTCACGGTGGCGCCTTCGAGCGCAGGGTCCTTGGCCTCGCCGCGGGCGAGCATCCGGGCCACCTCTTGCTGGATGAGGTTGGCAACACGGTCCTGGCGACGTGTGCTCACAGGTGCAGGATCTCGATCTCGGAGTTGGCCACGATGGCGATCGCCATGTTGTCGATCGCGTCGCGGATCTGGTCGAGCACGGAGTTCACGAAGCGGGAGTCGTTCGCGACCACGGAGAAGCCGATGCGTGCGCGGCCCCAGAGCTCCTGATCGCCGACCTCGGCAACTGCGGCGTTGAAGCGCGCACGAAGCCGATCGACCACGCTCCGCACGACCTTGCGCTTTTCCTTGAGCGAGCGTGACTCGGGGATCAGGAGGTCGACCCAGCCGACCCCGACCACCATTCCTGCTTCGTCGAGATCGGGCATCGTCGATGGAACTGCGCGGTCGACTCGAAGCCGCAAGCGCCCGCCGCGGCTCGTGCGCTGCGGCGCCGTTCAGCGCGGAGGGCGTGTCAGATGACCGTGGGCACGATGCGCTTCGCCCCGCGTCACGCGAGGCTCGGACGCACTTCCTCCAGGATGTAGGACTCGACGACGTCGCCTTGCTTGATGTCGCTGTAGCCGTCGAACGAAAGACCGCATTCGAGGCCTTCTTTGACTTCGCGAACGTCGTCCTTGAAGCGCCGGAGGCTGCCGAGCTTGCCGTCGTGGACGACGACGCTGTCGCGCAGCAGCCGTGCCCGCGCTGGGCGTGACACCGTACCGTGCGTGACCAGGCAACCGCCCACGACGCCGACCTTGGGAATGCTGAAGATCTCGCGGATCTCGGCGCGTCCCACCACCTGCTCGCGATACTCCGGCTCGAGCAGGCCGGTCATGGCCTTCTCCATCTCGTCGAGCAGCTCGTAGATGATCGAGTAGCAGCGGACGTCCACACCTTCCTTTTCGGCGAGGATCCGTGCGTTGACCTCGGGACGCACGTGGAAGCCCACGATGACCGCGTTCGAGGCGCTGGCGAGCATCACGTCCGACTCGGCGATGGCGCCGACGCCGCCGTGCAGCACCTTCACTTCCACCTTGGGTGTCGAGAGCTTGGTGAGGGCGCTGCTCACCGCTTCGATCGAGCCCTGAGTGTCCGCCTTGAGGACGACGCGAAGCTCCTTCGCCTCGCCAGCCGCCATCTTCTCGTAGAACTGCTCGAGGCTCATCTTCTGCGGCGCTTGCACCGCGGCCTCGCGCTGCTTGCGCACCAGCTCGTCGATGAACTGCTTCATCTTGGCGTCGTCTTTGACCACCAAGAACGAATCGCCGGCGACCGGCACGCCCGAGAGGCCGAGCACTTCGACCGGCATCGCCGGCGTGGCCTCGCGAACCAGCGCACCGCGCTCGTTCATGAGCGCGCGGACCTTGCCGTATTGCTTGCCGGTGATGAAGGAGTCGCCGACTTTCAGCGTGCCTTCGTTGACTAGGACCGTGGCCACGGGTCCGCGACCACGGGTGAGCTTGGCTTCGACCACGACGCCGCGTGCGGGCTTCGACGGGTTGGCGGTGAGCTCCAGCACGTCGGCCGTGAGCAACACGATCTCGAGGAGATCGTCCACGCCCTGGCCGGTCTTGGCGCTGACACGCACGCACGGTGTGTCGCCGCCCCAGTCTTCCGGCACCAGCCCGTTCGAAGCGAGCTGCTGCAGGACCTTGTCCGGATTTGCGTCGGGCAGGTCCATCTTGTTGACCGCCACCACCACCGGCACCTCGGCCGCCTTGGCGTGCGCCAGCGCTTCCAGCGTCTGGGGCATGACGCCGTCGTTGGCGGCGACCACCAGGATGACGATGTCGGTCACGTTGGCGCCGCGGGCGCGCATCGCCGTGAATGCCTCGTGGCCCGGAGTGTCCAGGAAGGTGATCGGGCGCTCGCGCGCGACCACCTGATACGCGCCGATGTGTTGGGTGATGCCACCGGCCTCGCCGCGGGCGACGTTCGCCGATCGGATCGTGTCCAACAGCGACGTCTTGCCGTGGTCGACGTGACCCATGACGGTCACCACCGGTGGGCGAGGCACCATGTCCTCGGCGGTGTCGTCGATCCGATCGACGAGGTCTTCGAGCTGGAGCGAAACCTTCTCGACCTCGTAGCCGAACTCGGCGGCGACGATTGCGGCGGTGTCCGGATCGAGGCTCTCGTTGACCGTCACCATCTGGCCCATTTCCATGAGCTTGCGGATCAGGTCGCTGGCCTTCACTGCGATGCGCTTGGCGAGATCGGCGACCGTGATGCTCTCGCCCATCCGCACCACCAGCTTGCTGGCTTTCGGTGTCGTGATCTGGGTGGCCTGGCCGGCCTTCTTCCCGCCCTTTTTCTTGCGCGGCGCGAAGCGCAACATCTGCTCACGGCGCGCGTCGATCTCGGAGCGCTTTTCGAGACGGCGCTTGCGGAAGTCCACCTTGCGGCGGCCGGGCGCCCCATCCGATGGAGCCTCGCCGGGCTGACCGGCGGGGGGCGCAGGCGCGAACCCGGCGCGGGCACGGGCCGCATCGCGCTGGGCGGTTTCCTGGGCAGCGCGCGCGGCCTGTCGCTGCGCCTCGAGGTCGGCATGGCGCTGCTGAACCGCCTGGAAATCGACGCGCCGCAGGATTCGCACACCACCGGCGGGTGCCGCTGGTGCCGAAGCTGCAGGTGGCGCTGCCGGCGTCGGTTGCGGCGATGGCGGTGGCGCTGGCGCCGGTTGAGCCGCAGGTTCGGGCGCCGCCGGCGCTGTCGCGACCACCTCTGCTGCACGCACCTCGGCGACGAGGGTTGGCGCTGCAGGCGGTGAGGGGGGCTCGGGCGCGACCGGCTCTGGCGGCAGTGCCGCAACCGGTGCCACGATCTCCGGCACAGGCACCGGCACCGGCGTGGGCTCGGCTTCGGGAGGCGCGGGGGGCGGCGCAACCTCGACCGCGACCTCTCGGGCCTCGGGAGCCGGTGGTGGCTCGACCGGCGTCTCGGCGGCGTCTACCTTCGTCGCCTTGCGCCGAATGACCTTCTTGCCGCCGTCCTTCTTCTCGCGCTCGACGGGCTCGGTGCGCTTGGGCTCGGGCGCGGGCGCCTTTTTCTTGTAGACGGCTCGGAGCGTCTCGAGATCACGGTCGCCGAGGTTGCTCTGCGCCGTGGTTGCGTCGATACCCAACTCGTCGCATTTGTCGAGGAGGTCTTCGACCTCGACCCCGTAGGTGCGCGAAAACTCCGCAATTCGCATCGTCGTCAATCCCGTGCTTCCCAATCCCCGCGGCCTAGAGCGATCGCTTCCCAAAGCCTGCGCTCGAGCCGAAGTGCTTCGTCGTCACCGATCCTGGGTCCGCCTCGTGTCCACTTTCCGCGCCCTCGTAGCGCTCGCCTCACGCACGGTTCGGCTGGGCATACGTACCAGCCGCGGCCGGGCAAACGCTGGGCGCGGTCTACCTCGAAGGCCCCATCCTTCACAACCAACCGCACGAGCCGACGCCGGTCCTCTCGGGTCCGGCACGCGACACACTGGCGCTGAAACGGTGTGCCCACGATGCGACTCGTCCGCTCGGCTCACTCGTGCGATTCCTCCTCGACGGTGGGGCTCGCGCCTTCGCCGGGCTTGGGCTGTTGCGTGAGCTCGCGTTGGATCTCGGCGACCTTCTCTTCTTCGGCACGCCGATGGGACTCTTCCTCGCGCTCGGCCTGCTCGGAAGCGGCGATGCGCTTGGCGTCGTCGATGAGCTTCTCCGGAATCGTGTCCCCGAGTCCGTCCAGCTTGGCGAGGTCGTCGGCCTGGGCCTGGGCGACGTGGGTGGCCGATAGGTACCCGGCCTCGTAGAGCGTGTTGATCAGATCCAGCCCCACACCGGGGATCCGTCCCAAGCTCTTGTGCGCGTCCTGGTATTGACGCGCGACCTTGGTCTCGCTCTTCACGTCGATCTTCCAGCCGAGCAGGCGGGAAGCGAGGCGTACGTTCTGGCCACGTTTACCGATGGCGAGCGAGAGCTGCTCGTCCGCCACGATCACTTCCAACGTGCGGCGAGCCTCGTCCACGACGACCGACGAGACCTCGGCGGGCGCCAGCGCATTGCACGCGAAGTTCTCGATGTCCGCCACCCACGGCACGATGTCGATTTTCTCGCCGCGCAGCTCCTGAACCACGGCCTGCACGCGCGAACCCTTCATGCCGACGCACGCACCCACGGGATCCACGTCGCGGTCGTGGCTCACGACGGCGATCTTGGCGCGCACGCCTGGCTCGCGAACCGCACCCTTGATCTCGACGATGCCCTCGTAGATCTCCGGCACCTCCAGCTTGAAGAGTGCCGCCAGGAAGTCGGGATGCCCGCGGCTCAGGATGATCTGCGGTCCCTTGGGTGTGTGCTGGATGTCGAGCACCAGCGCCCGCACCCGGTCGCCCTGACGGTAGTTCTCGCGTGGAATCTGCTCGCGAGGCGGCAGGTACGCCTCGGTGCGTCCGAGGTTGACCGCGATCGCACCCCGCTCGAAGCGTTGCACGATGCCGTTGACGATCTCGCCCTTCGACTGCGTGAACTCTTCCATCACGAGCTCACGCTCGGCGTCACGCATCTTCTGGATGATGATCTGCTTCGCTGCCTGCGCGGCGATTCGGCCGAATCCGCTGGTGTCGATCTTCTCGCCGAGCTCGTCGCCGAGCTCGGCGTCGGGATCGATGCGCTTGGCCTCCTCGACGGAGACCTCGTTGGCGCGCGCCGGCTCTTCGACCACCACCCGGAACTCGAAGACCTCGACTTCACCCAGCTCGTCGTTGTACTTGGCCTCGAGGTTGCGCTCGAGACCGAATTTCTTGCGCGCTGCCGAGAGCATCGCGGATTCGAGGGCTTCCACGAGCACATCGCGCGCGATGCCCTTGTCGCGTCCCACCTGCTCGATCACGCGGTTGAGGTCGGTCGTCATCATCCTGGCTACTCACCTCTCGAAGGGTCGCTCGAACCGCGCTTCGCGCCCCGTTCGTGCTTGCGTCGCGCTGCGCTCGGTCCGGGCGACTTGCCTCGGTTACCGAAATCATCCTCGCCGAACTCGTAGATGAGGTGCGCCCGCTCGATCGCCGCGAACGGAATCGAGACGGCTTGCCCGTTCTCTTCTTCGAGCTCGATTTCTTGGTCTCGCAATCCTCGAAGTATGCCGACGAAGCGTCGCTGGTTCCGCCCTGGAATCGCCGGGCGCTGGGTTTCGATCTTGGCTCGTTTGCCTCGGAATCGTTCGAAGTCGGCGAGGCGCTTGAGCGGGCGATCGAGGCCAGGAGACGACACTTCCAGGTGATACGAGCCGGGGATCAGATCCTCGACGTCCAGCAACGGGCTCAGGCGGCGGCTGACTTCCGCGCAGTGCTCGATGGTGACGCCATCGTCGCGCTCGAGCGTGATCCGGATCGTGGGTCGCGATTCCGAGCCCAGCATCTCCACATCCAACACCTCGCATCCCACGGCACGTGCCGTGGGTTCCACGAGGGCTCGGATGCTTTCCGCGATTTCCCGCCGATTCACTCCCTTCCCTGAGCCTCGCCACTGGCGCGGGGTGGAGGCCATGCGCAGCCAACCGCCCGGCGCGGGACGACCGCAACGTCCGACCGCTTCGTCCCCACCTTGTGAGTGGTTTCCCGAGCGATCTCGGGCAAGCACCGAAGAACCCCGCCCGCCGCTACCGAGGTCCTTCTCGAACCCGCGAAGCTAGCACTGGGGCAATCCACAGGCAAGCAAAATGCTCGCAGAAAAGGGGGTTCGCGCCGCAGCGGCCGCGCGAAGGCGCGCGCGTCGCTGGTTTGACAAGGGGGAGGGGCTGTGCGACCTTCGCGCCGCGTTTTCAGCACCCCCTCGTACGTTCCGCGCACTCGCGTGATCCCCGTGACGCGGACGACCGCGAACATGAATCCAACGTTTCACGTCCTCATCGTCGACGACGAGGACGCCATCCAGCGCACGGTTCGCGGCGTGCTCGAGGACGAGGGCTACCGCACGTCCTCGATCGGTGATGGCAACGCGGTATTGCCGGCGATCCGTCAACTCAAGCCGGACGCCGTATTGCTCGACATCTGGCTTCCCGGTCTCGATGGCATCCAGTTGCTGCGCGACATCAAGAAGGTGAGCCCGGACATCGAGATCGTCATGATCTCGGGGCATGCGAACGTCCACACCGCCGTGCAGGCGGTGAAGCTCGGGGCGTTCGATTTCATCGAGAAACCGCTCAGCCGCGAGCAGCTCTTGCTCACCCTCGCGCGGGCGCTCGAGCATCGCCGGCTGGTGCGCGAGAATCGCGAGCTGCGCAGTCGCATCATGGAAGCCGGCAACACGCCGGCGCCCGTGTTTCGCACCAACTTCGCCGCTCAAGTGGCCGAGGCCATGGGGCCCTCGGTGCTCCCGGGGCCACCGGATCCGCAAGGGCAGCGTCAGCGCACGCTGCGGCGCAGCATGGTGGTCTGTGGCCAGGGACTTCATTCGGGAATCAAGGGTGGTCTCATTCTCACGCCCCTACCACCCGGTAGCGGGATACTCTTCGGCAGCATCGCGACCGGCAAGGCGTTCCCCGCGCACCTGGATCACGTGCGTGCCAGCGGCTACGCCACCACGCTCGGCAACGACGGCGTGGAGGCGCGCACGGTCGAGCACTTCCTGGCCACGCTACACAGCTACGGCATCACCAATCTGCTGGTGAAGATGGATGGCGAAGTGCCGATCATGGACGGATCGGCCGTCGACTTCTGCCGCATCATCGAAGACGCGGGCATCGAGGAGCAGGACGCGCGGATCGAGCCGATCCGGGTGTCGCGCAAGTACGTGGTGGGTGACGAGTCGCCCGATGGTGAATACATCGCCATCGAGCCGTCGGACCAGTTCTCGGTCCGCTACGTCCTCGACTACCCGCCGCCGGTCGGCCACCAGGACTTCACCTTCGTGCACCAGGGCTCCGAGTCGTTTCGCGACAGCATCGCCCCGGCACGCACCTTCGGCTTCGTGAAGGACGTCCGGATGCTGGCGGAGATGGGGCTCGCCGGCGGCGGTCGCATCGACAACTTCATCTTGATCGACGACGAGAAGATCGTGAACACCACGCTGCGCTTTCCCGACGAGCTGGCGCGGCACAAGGTGCTGGACGTGATCGGCGATCTCTATCTGCTGGGTCGTCCGATGCTCGGCAAGGTCACCGCGCAGAAGACCGGCCACGGCGACAACATCGCGCTGCTCAAGCAGATCCGCGCCGACCTCAGCCCTTGAGGATCTTCTCGATCTCCATCAAGAAGGTGCGGTTCGAGTCGCTGTCGTTGAGCTTCTCGATGAGCTTGTCCATGGCCTCGACGGGGCCCATGTTCGTGAGCACCTTGCGCAGCTTGTAGATCGCCTCGAGCTCTTCGGGCGCGAGCAAGAGTTCTTCCTTGCGGGTGCCTGAGCGCTCGATGTTGAGCGCTGGGAACACGCGCCGGTCCACGAGGCGCCGGTCGAGGGACAGCTCCATGTTCCCCGTTCCCTTGAACTCTTCAAAGATGACCTCGTCCATGCGGCTGCCGGTTTCCACCAGCGCGGTAGCGATGATCGTGAGACTGCCGCCTTCCTCGATGTTGCGCGCGGCGCCGAAGAATCGCTTGGGCTTCTGCAACGCGTTCGAGTCCACGCCTCCTGAGAGAATCTTCCCGCTGGGTGGCTGAACGGTGTTGTAGGCGCGCGCCAGCCGCGTGATGGAGTCGAGCAGGATCACCACGTCGTAGCGATGCTCGACGAGGCGCTTGGCTTTCTCGAGCACCATCTCGGAGACCACCGTGTGGCGCTCGGGCGGCTCGTCGAAAGTGGATGCGACGACCTCGCCCTTCACGGAGCGCTCCATCTCCGTGACTTCCTCGGGTCGCTCGTCGATGAGCAACACGATCAGCACCGCTTGCGGATGATTGGTGGCGATCGCGTTGGCGATCTTCTGCAGCAGCACCGTCTTGCCGGTTCGTGGCGGCGCGACGATCAGACCGCGTTGCCCCATGCCGAGCGGCGCCAGCATGTCCATGATGCGCGTCTCGACTCCGTCCGGCGTGGTCTCGAGCACGAA
>CAYUSL010000005.1:0-41146 GCA_964447125.1 uncultured bacterium
TCGAGGAGAGTGGTCTCATGAAAGTTTCCGTGGAAGAGCTCAGCAGCACCCGTCGCAAGCTCGCCATCGAGCTGGCACCGGAAGACGTGGAGAAACACGTCGAGGAGTCGTACCGCGAGCTCGCGCGCGCGGTGCAGCTCAAGGGATTTCGTCCGGGCCGCGCGCCGCGACGGCTGCTGCAGCAGCTCTACGGCAAGGACGTCGACCAGGAAGTGACCGGCAAGCTCATCGAGGAGTCGATCCCCAAGGCCCTCGAAGAGCACAAGCTCGAGCCGGTGGCGATGCCGGTGATCGAGGACAAGGCGCTCGGCGAGGACCGCAGCTTCCGCTACACCGCTGTCGTCGAGGTGCAGCCCGAGTTCGAGCTGGCCGAGTACCGAGGCATCGAGGTCCGAGGGGAGGCGATCGCGGTTCGCGACGAGGACGTGGACAAGGCGCTGGAAGAGTTGCGCGCGTCGCGTGCGACGCTCGCCGATCGCGAAGGTGAGGCCGCGCGACGTGGCGACGTCGTGGTTGCCGACTGGGAGATGGAGGTCGAGGGGAAGAGCGGCCCGCAGGTGTCGCGTCAGGACGCACCGCTCGAGCTTGCCGACGGTGGGCTTCTGCCCGAGTTGGTGACCGGTCTCGAGGGCGTGAAGGCCGGCGAGACCCGCACCATCGAGGCGACGCTCGGGGAGCGAGCTGCCGACCCCTCGCTCGCCGGGAAACAGGCCTCGTTCCGGGTCACCGTGAAGAAGGTGCAGGAGCGCGTGCTCCCGGCGATCGACGACGATCTGGCGAAGGCCGTGAGCGGGCTCGAGAGCGTCGAGGCGTTGCGCGCCGATCTGCGGGAGAAGATTCACACCCGCCTCGATCGCGAAGCCAAGGGGAAGCAGCACGAGCAGCTCGTCGATGCCCTCGTGTCGGCCAACTCGTTCGAGCCGCCCGAGTCCTTGGTGGAGCAATCGGTGCGCACGCTCACGCGGTTCGCCGGCAGCGACGTGCCGGAGAGCGAATCCGAGGAGGCTCGCGCGGAGCGTCGTGCGAACGTGGAGAAGGCCGCCAAGCGTCAGGTCGCCGCAGACCTGCTGTTGCGCCGGATCGCGGACAAGGAAGACATCCAGGTATCCGACGAGGACTTGGACGTGGCCTTGGAAGAGCGCGCCCAGGCGATCGGACAGCGTGGCGACGTGCTGCGCCAGGCCTACGAGCGCAAGGGGATACTGGACGAATTCCGAGGCGAGATCCGGCGCCGTCGCGTCCTTGATTTTCTGCTGGAAAACGCTAAAATTTTGGACACCTAGAGCGATTCAAGGCGAGCGAGACGGGCTTCGCTCGGGACCCAACACGAGGTATGACGACGGGCCGGTCACTCGACTGTTTCACGGCTGGTCCACGGGTTCGCGCTCGGATGTCGAGCCGCGAGAAAGAGGCGTGATGAACCAGCCGAGTGCCAGCTACCTCGTTCCCATCGTCGTCGAGCAGACCAGCCGCGGCGAGCGCTCCTACGACATCTACTCGCGGCTGCTGAAGGAACGCATCGTGTTCCTCGGCTCGGCCGTGGACGATGCCGTGGCGAACTTGGTGGTCGCGCAGTTGCTGTTCCTCGAGTCCGAGGATCCCGAGAAGGACATCCACTTCTACATCAACTCGCCCGGCGGCTCGGTGAGCGCGGGGATGGCGATCTACGACACCATGCAGTACGTCAAGCCCGATGTGCAGACGCTCTGCATGGGCATGGCGGCGAGCATGGGCGCGGTGCTCTTGGCGGCCGGCGCGCCGAAGAAGCGCTTCGCGTTGCCCCACTCGCGGGTGCTGATCCACCAGCCGCTCGGCGGCGGTCACGGTCAGGCGTCGGACGTGGAGATCCACGCGCGCGAGCTACTGCGCACGCGCGAGGAGCTCAATCGGATCCTGGCGCGCCACGCCTCACAGCCGATCGAGAAAATCGCGCACGATTCGGATCGCGACTACATCATGACGAGCGCAGAGGCCAAGGAATACGGTATCGTGGACGCAGTCATCGAGAAGCGCGTCTAGGCTCTTCGAGGGGGCCGCGACTCGAGACGGAAGCGCGGGAGACGCCCTTGGACAACAAGAAAGATTCGAGCCTCGTCTGTTCGTTCTGCGGCAAGGGACAGGACGAGGTTCGCAAGCTGATCGCCGGGCCCACGGTCTACATCTGCGACGAGTGCATCGACCTCTGTAACGACATCATCGCCGAAGAGTACGAGCACCCGGAATCGCTGCCGAACGCGGCGACCGTTCCCAAGCCCAAGGACATCCGCAAGGTCCTCGACGAGTACGTGATCGGCCAGGATCGCGCCAAGAAGATCCTCTCGGTCGCGGTCCACAACCACTACAAGCGCATCGAGTCGAACGCCTACTCGTCCGACGTCGAGCTCTCGAAGTCGAACATCCTGCTGCTGGGGCCGACCGGCTGCGGCAAGACGCTGCTGGCCCAGACCCTCGCCAAGATCCTCAACGTCCCGTTTGCGATCGCTGACGCCACCAGCCTCACCGAAGCCGGCTACGTGGGCGAGGACGTCGAGAACATCATCCTGAGCCTCCTGCAGAACGCGGACTACGACATCGAGAAAGCCCAGAAGGGCATCGTCTACATCGACGAGATCGACAAAATCGCGCGCAAGGGCGACAACCCGTCGATCACCCGCGACGTCTCGGGCGAAGGTGTCCAACAGGCGCTCCTCAAGATCATCGAAGGCACCATGGCGAGCGTCCCGCCTAAGGGCGGCCGCAAGCACCCGCAGCAGGAGTACCTGCACGTCAACACCACCAACATCCTGTTCATCTGCGGCGGTGCGTTCACGAACATCGACGGCATCATCGAGCACCGCATCGGTCGCAAGAGCCTGGGCTTCGGCGCCGACGTGCGCAAGAAGCAGGACCGCAAGGTGAGCGAGCTGCTGAAGCAGGTCGAGCCGGAAGACCTGTTGCGCTTCGGGATGATCCCAGAGTTCGTCGGTCGCCTGCCGGTGATCGCCACGCTCGAGGAGCTCGACGAGCAAGCGCTGGTGCGGATCCTACGGGAGCCCAAGAACGCGATCACCAAGCAGTACAAGAAGCTCTTCGAGTTCGAGAACGTGAAGCTCAAGTTCACCGAGGGCGCGCTCATCGCCATCGCGCGCGAGGCGCTCAAGCGCAACACCGGTGCGCGTGGGCTGCGTTCCATTCTCGAGAACGTGATGCTGGACATCATGTACGAGATCCCGTCGCAGCCGCACGTCAAGGAAGTGATCATCAACGAAGACGTGATCCTGCACCACGCCAACCCGATCACCGTCTTCGAGAAGCCGTTCGAGGACGGTCGCCAGGTCGGGACCGCGTGACGGCCCACCGCCAGCCGAGCCCCGAGGCCACGCCATGATCTTTCGCAACGACCGCGACCGCCGGACGCCCGTCGCCCGCGCCACCGATCGGCTTTATCCGCTGTTGCCGCTTCGCGACATCATCGTCTTCCCGCACATGATGGTTCCGCTCTTCGTGGGCCGCGAGAAGTCCATCAACGCCCTCGACGACGCGATGAACCACGACAAGATGATCCTCTTGGCCGCGCAGAAGAAGGCCAAGACCAACGATCCCACCGAAGACGACATCCATCGCGTGGGTACTCTGTCGAGTGTCATTCAGCTTCTGCGCCTGCCGGATGGCACGGTGAAGGTGCTGGTGGAGTGCAAGCGGCGCGCGCGGATCCGCGAGTATGTGCCGAACGACCGCTTCTTCCAGGTGCGTGTCGAGGAGACGGCGGACGTGATCGGCGATCCCGTCGAGATCGCGGCGCTCAAGCGGAGTGTCAACGAGACGTTCGAGCAGTACTCGAAGCTCAACAAGCGCGTGCCGCGGGAGATGATCCTCTCGGCGATGACGCTCGACGACCCATCCCGCCTCGCGGACACGATCGTCGCCCACCTCAACCTCAAGCTCGAGGACAAGCAAGAGTTGCTCGAGCTCGCCGACGTCGGCCCGCGGCTCGAGAAGCTGCTTCAGCTCATGAAGGCCGAGATCGAGATCCTGCAGGTCGAGAAGCGCATCCGGACGCGGGTCCGGAAGCAGATGGAGAAAAGCCAGAAGGAGTACTACCTCAACGAGCAGATGCGGGCGATCCAGAAGGAGCTCGGCGAGAAGGACGAGTTCAAGAACGAGATCCAGGAGCTGGAGGAGAAGCTCAAGGCCAAGAAGCTTTCCGCCGAGGCCCGCGAGAAGTGTGAGAAGGAGATCCGCAAGCTCAAGATGATGTCGCCGATGAGCGCCGAGGCGACGGTGGTCCGGAATTACGTGGATTGGATCTTGGGCTTGCCCTGGGGCGAGGGCACCGAGGACAAGCTCGATCTCGAGGAGGCCGAGCGCACCCTCGACTCGGACCACTACGGTCTCGAGAAGATCAAGGAGCGGATCGTCGAGTACCTCGCGGTGCAGAAGCTGGTCGACAAGATCAAAGGCCCGATCCTGTGCTTCGTCGGCCCGCCGGGTGTCGGTAAGACCTCGCTCGGCAAGTCGATCGCCAAGGCGACGGGACGCAATTTCGTGCGCTTGTCGCTGGGTGGGATACGCGACGAGGCGGAGATCCGCGGCCATCGCCGCACCTACATCGGTGCCTTGCCGGGCAAGATCATCCAGTCCATGAAGAAGGCCGGTTCACAGAATCCGGTCTTTCTGCTCGACGAGATCGACAAGATGAGCGCGGACTTCCGCGGTGATCCCGCGGCCGCGCTGCTCGAAGTGCTGGATCCCGAGCAGAACCACGCATTCAACGACCACTACCTGGACATGGACTACGACCTGTCGCGGGTCATGTTCATCACCACGGCGAACACGCTGTTCTCGATCCCGCGGCCACTGCAGGACCGCATGGAGATCATCCGGCTGCCGGGCTACACCGAGATCGAGAAGGTCCAGATCGCGAAGCAATTCCTGGTGCCCAAGCAGATCGAGGAGCATGGGCTGAAGGAAGACGATCTCGACTTCACGACACCCGCGGTGCTGCGGATCATCCGCGAATACACCAAGGAATCGGGAGTCCGGAACCTGGAGCGCGAGGTCGGCAGCATCTGCCGCAAGGTGGCGCGCCGGGTGGTCAAGGATGGGCAC
Source organism: uncultured bacterium (assembly GCA_964447125.1). GTDB lineage: Bacteria > JADJOY01 > JADJOY01 > JADJOY01 > JADJOY01 > JADJOY01. The sequence continues at coordinate 5,089 of CAYUSL010000005.1, forward strand.
GCGCATCGCGACCGCATCACGCCGCAATCGGTGCCGAACTTCCTGGGAGTGCCGAAGTACCGCTTCGGCGTGAAGGAAGAGCAGCACGAGATCGGCATGGCGACGGGATTGGCCTGGACCGACGTCGGTGGCGAGTTGCTCAACACCGAAGTCACCATCATGCCCGGCAAGGGCAAGCTCACCATCACCGGCAAGCTCGGCGACGTGATGCAGGAGTCGGCGCAGGCCGCGATGAGCTACGTGCGCACGCGCGCCACGCGCCTCGGTCTCAAACCCGATTTCTACCAGGCGATCGACCTGCACATTCACGTACCCGAGGGGGCCATCCCCAAGGATGGGCCGTCCGCTGGCATCACGATGGCCACCGCGATCACCTCGGCGCTCACGCGTTTCCCGGTGCGCCGGGACGTCGCGATGACCGGCGAGATCACGCTGCGCGGGCGTGTGCTGCCGATCGGCGGGCTCAAAGAAAAAGTGCTCGCGGCTCACCGCGGAGACATCCGTACGATCATCATTCCGGCGGAGAACGAGAAAGACCTGAAGGACATTCCGGCTTCGGTCTTGAAAAGCACCACGGTGCATCTGGTGAGTCACGTGGACGAGGTGTTGAAGTTGGCCCTGGTCGTGAGCGAGCCGAGCAATCTGTTCCGCGAGGCGCCCGACGACGTGGCCGACCAGATCAAGGTGTTGCCGCCGCCACCGCCGGCTGCACCCGCGGAGATCCCTGCGCAAGCGCCGGTTCTGGAAGTCACGAAGCACTGAATGTTTCGGAGGGCTGTTCCCTCAGCCTTCCGTCGGTCGGGATGCTCGCGTCGCCCGCGGTTGGGTAGGGCGAGTGACTGCGGGCGTCGTGGACCATGGGCGCGCGTTCGCGTGGCGTATCTCGTTCCGGCTGGCGAGGCGGAAATCGGCTCGGATGACGTCGCCGAGCACTGAGAAAGGGTTGCCGCCGAGCGAGGTCGTTCGATATGTTCAGCCGACTTTCGACCGGCCGAGTCGTCCGGGCGGATAGCTCAGCGGGAGAGCACCGGCCTTACAAGCCGGCTGTCGCAGGTTCGATCCCTGTTCCGCCCACCAGGGTGCGTGGTGGGAGGAATGAAGATGGAGCGGCGGAGGGTTTCCGCCGACGGAGGCGCACCGAAAACTTGGGGTGGTAGTTAAGTCGGTTATAACGCCGGCCTGTCACGCCGGAGGCCGCGGGTTCGAGTCCCGTCCACCCCGCCACGTGAGGATTTCGAGATGGCGATCGAAGTTGGGCAGTCCGTGACGTTCCCGTTCGCGGGAAGTTCCATGCAAGGCACCGTCGTTGCGGTGCATACCAAGACCGTGGTGCTGCGAGCGGACTTTCCCAAGCACAAGGGGAAGATCGTTCGTCGGCGGATCCACGAGCTCGGAGACAAGGCAGCCGCGAAGGCCGAGGGCGGCATCGTGAAGCGCTTCCTCGATTCGCGGCGCAAGGCGAAAGAGGACAAGGCCAAAGCCGCGAAACAGGCGGCCAAGCAGGCGAAAGCTGCCGCGCGCACCAAGGCCAAGGCTGCCAAGGACTGACGACCGACTCGGCGAGTAGCCCTCGCCTACCGCCGTGCGCGCACACGCCGCGCTCCTTCGGGAGCGCGGCGTGCTTTGTTGTTGGCGGCGGCGATCGCCGCCGCCGTGCTCGTCACTGCTGCAAGATGAACTTGTAGTTGTCCTCGAGCTCGGCGGTGAAGAAGTAACCGAAGATCGCAGCCAAGAGCGCCAACAGGTGAATGTCGGCCTTGTAGACCGAATCCACTCCCGTCTCGATCGTCTTGTACCCGGGCTTCTCGATCTTGATGTAGTAGGTCTTCGGGACCCCGCCGCGATCTTGGTAGATCACCGGCGACGGTCCGAGAAACTGGCCGTTGACGGTCACGTTCGCGCCTTCCGGCTCGGTCACGAGTCGCGTGCTGTGCAGGCAGCCCGAAGCGAACACGGCGCCAGCGAGGATCAGGCACGTGAGCTTCGAACGTGTTCGGGTCACGATCATCGATCAGGCTCCTCTTTGCGAGCTTGCAGATTCATGCGCTGGTTGTACCGATCCAAGCGAGAACACGTCAAGGATGAGCCGTCCCGGAGGCCATGAAAAGCGTGAGTTTGACGGGAGGAAATGCGCATCCCTAGACTCGCGGCACGTGCTCGTGAGCCGCGTTCCTCGATGATGTCCGCCACCAACGATCGCCGTGCGCGACGCCGCAGACGCTGGCGGAGTGTGATCGTCCTCTATCTCGGCGTCAGCGTCGTGCCGATGGCATTTGCGGGCAAGAAGTACGACGGCGGGCCGTGGCCGTTTCTCGCGAGCTGTTGCATCGGCCCCCGCGTCGGCTTGCAGATGAACGAGGGGGTTGGTCTGCGCGACTACGAGCAATTCGCGTGGCTGCCGGTCGTCGGCTGGTTCGGCTACCGCTTCTACATGGCTTGGGAGGCGGGCCAGGGCCGAACGTTCTCGGAAGTGGCGGCCGAAGAGGGGCTCCTGCCCGCGGACGGCGCGAAGCCGGTGCGCCCGGCCGAGCCTCCGTCCGGCGAGCTCGAGAGCTCAGTGCCTCAGTGATCTTCGTCGCGCTCGTCGGAGCGCGCTTCACGAGCACGCGTCGCTCGATTCAATCGCTCGCGGATTCCGGCCTCGAAGCCACGATCGGTAGGCTCGTAGAACGTGCGCCGCACCAATCGCTCCGGAAGGTGGGTCTGCGGCGCGACGCCGCCCTCGTAGTCGTGTGCGTAGCGATAATCGCGCCCGTAGCCGGCCTCACTCATGAGCGCGGTCGGCGCATTGCGAAGATGCAGCGGCACAGGCAGCGAGCCGCTCGCTGCGATCTCCGCGAGCACCCGTCCCATCGCCGCGTAGGCGGCATTCGACTTCGGCGCGCACGCGAGGTAAACGGCGCACTGCGACAGTGGGATCCGCGCCTCGGGTAGCCCCACGAATTCGAGAGCGTCCTTGGCGGCCATGGCGAGCGGCAGCGCGTGCGGATCCGCATTCCCCACGTCCTCCGCCGCGAAGACGACCATGCGCCGCGTGACGAAGCGGGCGTCCTCGCCGGCTTCCAGCATGCGCAGCATCCAGTAGAGCGCGGCGTCGGGATCGGATCCACGCAGGCTCTTGATGAAGGCGCTCGCCAGATTGAAGTGCTCGTCGCCCGCCTTGTCGTACCGAAGCGATCTGCGCTGGGCAGCCTCCTGCACGGCTTCGGCGTCGATTCGACCGTCGCCAGCGGGAGGCGCAACGATTTCTGCTGCGATCTCGAGCAGCCCGAGGGCCTGGCGCGCGTCGCCCTCGGCGAGACGCGCGACGAGGCCGAGTGTCTCGCGCTCGGCGCTCAGCCCGCGCCCGCCGAGCCCGCGCTCGGAGTCCGCGAGCGCTCGTTCGAGCAGCGCGGTCACGCGTTCGTCGTCGAGCGGCTCGAGCGTGAGCACCCGCGCCCGCGAGAGCAGCGGGCCAATCACCTCGAACGACGGATTCTCAGTGGTCGCTCCGATCAGGACGATCGTGCCGTCTTCGACGTGGGGGAGCAGCGCGTCCTGCTGCGCCTTGTTGAAGCGGTGGATCTCGTCCACGAACAGCGCGGTACGCCCGCCGGTACTTCGCCGCCGGCGGGCACGCTCTATCGCCTCTCGAATGTCCTTCACGCCCGCGAGCACGGCACTCACCCGCTCCAGCTCGAAGCCCGCTTCGCGTGCGATGAGGTGTGCCAGGGTGGTCTTGCCGCTGCCCGGCGGTCCCCACAGGATCAGCGATTTGAGCTCGCGCCGAGTCAGCAGTGTCTTGAGCAGTTTGCCGCTGCCGAGGAGATGTTCCTGACCGACGAACTCGGCGAGCGTGCGCGGCCGCATACGCTCGGCCAGCGGTGCGTCGCGAGCTGCCTCCGGAGTCCGCTCGACGCGAGAGGCGGGCTGACGCGGATCGTCGTCGAAAAGATCGCCTGTGGCCACGACCGCCGACGCTAGCACGTGCCCCGCTGCACGGGTACGCGTGCTGCTGGCACGTGCCGTGCCGGCAGCACGCCCGCGACGCTGCGTTGGCGGCAACCTAATGCGGTGATGCGAGCTATACTCGCGCGATTCTGCGGCCGCGACCGCCGTGCGAACATCCGGAATGCTCGTCGAGCTTCATCTCAAGAATCTGGCGATCTTCGAGGACGAGCGGATCGTCTTCGGGGAAGGCCTGAACGTGATCACCGGCGAACCGGGCTCCGGGAAATCCCTCGTTGCGGGCTCGATCGGGCTCCTCCTCGGTGCCAAGGCCGATGCCGATCGGATCCGGTCGGGTGCCGACGAGGCCGAGGTCGAAGCGCTCTTCAGCGCCGATGCCGGCGTCGAGTCGCAGCCGGCGGAGATGCAGGACGGTGAGCTGGTGCTGCGCCGTTCGTTGCGCCGAAGCGGCCGCGGTGGAGCCGCGATCAACGGTGGCCTGGCTGCGACAGCGCAACTCGTGACGCTCGCGCTCAAGCTGGTGTCGCTCGTGGGCCAGCACGAACATCAGCGGTTGCTCGACCCCGACTGGCACCAGATTCTGCTCGATCGCAGCGCAGGGCTCTGGGATGTGCGCCGAGAACTCAAGGCGCTGGTCGGACGTTGGCGCGAGCTCGAGGTCGAGCTGGCCACGCTTCGCAGCGATGCAGCGCGGCGGGATGCGACGCTGGCCCGCATCGCGATCGAGCTGGCGGAGATCGAGCGCGTGGCGCCCAAGCCCGGCGAGGACGCCGACCTCGCGCGCGAGCGCGAGGTGTTGCGCCACGCCGGCGAGCTCACCGAAGTGGCCGCACGCGGGCGTGAGCTGCTCTACGAAGGCGACCAAGCGGCGCTCACGCTGGTCGAGCGGGTGCGCGCGGAGCTGACGCGCGCTCAGCGCCTGGATCCGGCTCTGACGGAGGTCACGAAGTTGCTCGAGCCTGCGGAGATCGCGCTCAAGGAGGCGGGTCGCGCGCTCATCAGCTACGGCTCCGCGATCGACGCCGATCCCGACCGGCTCGAGTCGATCGAAGCGAGGCTGAATGCCCTCGAGCGTGTGAAGCGCACCCATGGCGGCACGCTTGCCGAGGTGCTGGAGACGGCCGCAACGTTGCGTGTCGAGCGCGCGCGCCTCGAGCGTGAGCCCGGCCATCTCGACACGATGGCGAGCGAGCTCGCCGAGGCGAAGCGCGCCGCGCGCCTCGCGGCTCGCACCTTGAGCGAGCGGCGCAGCGCGCACGCCACCGTGCTTGCATCCGCCATCGAGCGCGAGCTCGAGACGCTCGGCATGGAGGGCTGTCGATTTCGCGTGGAGATCGCGAGCCCGATCTCCGACGAGGAATGCGACCCTCGCCCAGACGGCTGGGACGACGTGCGATTCCTGATCGCCCCGAATCAGGGCGAGGATCTGAAGCCGCTCGATCGCATCGCGTCCGGTGGTGAGCTCTCGCGGCTGTTTCTGGCGCTCTCCCGCCATCTCGAAGCGAGCGACGAGCGACCCTCGTTCTTCTTCGACGAGGTCGATGCTGGCATCGGCGGGGCCGTAGCAGAGGTGGTCGGCCAAAAGCTGCGCGAGATCGCGCGCCACACCCAGGTCCTCTGCGTGACCCATCTTCCGCAAATCGCTTGCCTCGGCGATCGCCACATCAAGCTCTGGAAAGAGACCGTCGGAGCGCGTACGGTCGCCCACGCCGAGGAGGTCCGGGGCGAGGCGCGGGTGCGCGAGGTGGCGCGCATGCTGGGAGGCGCCGAGCTCACCGAGACCACGTTGAAGCACGCGAGAGAAATGATCGAGAGCGCAGGCCGTTCAGGGGCGAGTTCCGGGCGACTGCCCGAACGCGGGGCCCCGGCACGCGGCGCGCGCAACGCAGGCGGTTCCAGGCGCGGCGGCACGACACGCCGCGGCGCCGACTGAGCACCGCGGCCGGTATCCCGCAAACCGGAAGGGAGCAAGCTTTCATGACGAGCCTGTTTCGTCGGCTCATCCCGACGAAGAACGATCGCGAGCTCAAGCGGATCCAACCGCTGGTGGCGCGCATCAACGCGCTCGAGCCCGAGCTCGAGAAGCTCACGTTCGAGGATCTGGCTGCGAGGACGCCGGCGTTTCGCGAGCGCCTCGCCAACGGCGAGCGCCTCGACGATCTCCTGCCGGAAGCGTTCGCGGTGTGCCGCGAAGCGAGCAAGCGCATCCTCGGTATGCGTCACTTCGACGTCCAGCTCATCGGCGGCATCATTCTCCACGAAGGCAAGATCGCGGAGATGAAGACCGGTGAAGGCAAGACGCTGGTCGCGACCTTGCCCGTGTACCTGAACGCACTGACCGGCAAGGGCGTGCACGTCGTCACGGTCAACGATTACCTCGCGAGCCGCGACGCCGAATGGATGGGACGGCTCTATCGCGCGCTGGGTCTGACCGTCGGCGTCATCAAGCACGGCCTCGATGACAACCAGCGCCGCATCGCCTACGGCTGCGACGTCACCTACGGCCAGAACAACGAGTTCGGCTTCGACTATCTGCGCGACAACATGAAGTTCCGGCTGGAGCACTACGTCCAGCGCGAGCTCAATTTCGCGATCGTCGACGAGGTGGACTCGATCCTCGTCGACGAGGCGCGGACGCCGCTCATCATCAGTGGTCCGTCCGAGGAGAGCACCGACAAGTACTACGTTGCGAATCGCGTGATCCCGCGGCTCGAGGCCGAGACCCACTACACGGTCGACGAGAAGGCGCGTACCGTGGCGCTAACCGAAGAAGGCGTGCCCGCGGTGGAGGCGTTACTCGGCTCGGGCAATCTCTACGAGCCCGAGAACGTCGAGCTGCTCCACTGCGTCAACCAGGCTCTGCGTGCGCACTCGCTCTTCAAGCGCGACGTGGACTACGTGGTGAACGAGGGTGGCGAGGTCATCATCGTCGACGAGTTCACCGGGCGCCTGATGCCGGGCCGGCGCTATTCGGACGGGCTGCACCAGGCTCTGGAAGCGAAAGAGGGTGTGAAGATCGCCAGCGAGAACCAAACGCTCGCGACCATCACCTTCCAGAACTACTTCCGCATGTTCGACAAGCTCGCAGGCATGACCGGTACGGCGGACACCGAGGCCGCCGAGTTCCACAAGATCTACAAGCTCGACGTGGTCGTGATCCCGACTCACCGGGCGATGATCCGCCAGGACTTCCAGGACGTCGTCTTCCGCACGAAGAAGGAAAAGGACGTCGCCGTCATCGCCGAGATCAAGGATTGTCACGAGCGTGGCCAGCCGGTGCTGGTCGGCACGATTTCCATCGAGGACTCGGAACACCTCTCGAAGCTCCTGAAGCGCGAAGGCGTGCCCCACCACGTGCTCAACGCGAAGCAGCACGAGCGCGAAGCCGAGATCGTGGCGCAGGCGGGCCGCCACCGCGCCGTCACCATCTCCACCAACATGGCCGGCCGCGGTACCGACATCGTCCTCGGCGGCAACGCCGAGATCCTCGTCAAGCACCTGGAGGATCCCGACGAGCGATCGCGACGTCTGGAGGAATTCCGCACGCGCTGCACGGAGGAACGCGAGCTGGTGCTGGAAGCGGGGGGCTTGCACATCCTCGGCACCGAGCGGCACGAGTCGCGGCGCATCGACAACCAGTTGCGCGGACGTTCGGGCCGTCAGGGCGATCCCGGGAGCTCGCGCTTCTACCTGTCACTCGAGGACGACCTGATGCGCATCTTCGCGTCCGATCGGGTGTCCGCGATCATGCAGCGCCTGGGCATGGAAGAAGGCGAGCCCATCGAAGCGGGGATCGTCACGCGCGCGATCGCCAACGCACAGAAGAAGGTGGAGGAACGCAACTTCGACGTCCGCAAGCACCTGCTCGAATACGACGACGTGATGAACAAGCAGCGCGAGGTCGTCTACTCGATGCGCCGCAAGATCCTTTCCGGCGAAGGCACCAAGGATCTGGTGCTCGGTTACATCGAAGACCTCATCGAGCACGTCCTCGAGCTGCAGATCCCGCCCAAGACGCATCCCGAAGACTGGAACCTCGACGCCATCGGCGAGGCGCTCTTCGCCCAGTTCGGCATCCGGGTCGAGCTCGATCTGGAGAAGCTCGAGCACGCCACCGAGCAGGCGCTCCACGAGCACGTGTCGAAGCTCGTGATGGAGCACTACGCCGCCCGCGAGGTGGAGATCGGCAGCGAGCTCTTGCGGCTCGTCGAGCAGGACATCCTGCTGCGTACCATCGACGCCTTGTGGAAGGACCACCTGTTGTCGATGGACCACCTCAAGGAAGGCATTCACCTGCGGTCGATGAAGCAGGTGGATCCACTCCGCGAGTACCAGCGCGAGGGCTTCGAGTACTTCACCGCGCTCATGCGGCAGGTGAAGGCCGACGCTGTGGGAATCCTGTTCCGCATCCACGTCGAAAAGCCCGAGGACGTGGCGCGGCGGCAGGCGCGCCAGCAGCGGCCGCCATCGCGGATCACGATGAGCCGCGGTCCGTCACCGGAGGCGGCCACCCAGCCTGCTGCGGCAGCGGCCGGCGGTAGTCCAGGTGCGGGCGCGACCGGTACGGGTGCTCGGAGTCAGGCGCCGCCTGCACCGGCGCCTCGGCCCGTGACGGTTCGCAACGAAGGACCGAAAGTCGGCCGCAACGATCCATGTCCGTGCGGCAGCGGCCAGAAGTACAAGAAGTGCCACGGTCGGTGAGCCCCGCCATGGCCCAGTCGAAGAAGTCGCGACCGATCGTCGTCCCGGGCTTTCGTCTTGCGGGGGTCGCCGCAGGGATCAAAGCGAGCGGTGCTCCCGATCTCGCGCTCGTGGTCGCGGATGCCGGCGCTTCCGCCGCGGGCTTGTTCACCACCAATCGCGTTCAAGCGGCGCCGGTGCAGGTGTCGCGGCGACGTGTGGGGAAGGGGCGAGCACGGGCGATCGTCGTCAACGCTGGCAACGCGAACGCCGCTACGGGTGCGCAGGGGATGGCGAACGCGCTCGCAACTGCCGCGCAGGTGGCGCGTGCCATCGGCGCGGGTCCGGAAGAGGTCTTGGTGTGCTCGACCGGAGTGATCGGCAGGCCGTTGCCGATGGACCGGTTGTTGGGAGGCATTCCCCGCGCCGTGAGCGCGCTCTCGCCGCGTGGGTTCGAGGCCGCATCCGAGGCGATCCTCACCACCGATACCCGCCCCAAGCGCGCCGTCCGACGCGTCACGCTTCCCGATGGCCGCCGCGTGACGATCGCTGGTTTCGCCAAGGGCGCTGGCATGATCGACCCGCGGATGGCGACCTTGCTGGCTTTCGTGCTCACCGACGCCGCCGTCGATCCGCACGCCCTTCGCCTGCTGCTACGGGAGACGAACGAGCAGAGCTTTCACCGCATCACCATCGACGGCGATCGCAGCACCAACGACACGGTGCTGGCGCTCGCCAGCGGTGCAGCGGGTGGCGCGGCGCTCGCACCCGGCAAGCGCGGCTGGCGCGAACTCGCGGCCGGTTTCAGTCTCGTGATGCGCGACTTGGCGCTCGGCGTGGTGGCAGACGCCGAGGGCTGGACACGCACGCTGGAGGTGGCGGTGCGCGGCGCGAAGAGCGAACGCGACGCGTTGCTCGCAGCGCGCGCGATCGCCGGCAGCCTGCTGGTGAAGACAGCGGTTCACGGCGCCGACCCCAATTGGGGCCGCATTCTCGCAGCCGCGGGCTACAGCGGCGCGCGCTTCGATCCCGCGCGGGCCGTCGTGGCGGTTGGATCGGTCAGACTCTACGATTGCGGCCGACCTGCGGGGCCGGCGCTGCTGGCCCGTGCTTCGACGTTGATGAGGACCCGCGAGCTGGTTCCGCTCAGCATCGATCTGGCGGCTGGCGCCGCACACGCGACGGTGTGGACATCGGATCTGTCCGCCGAATACGTCCGCATCAACGCCGACTACACCACCTGAACGACGCGCTCCGCGCGCTTCGGCTCGAAGGCGGACGCGGCCCCGCGGCCGGTGGTGCGCGCCGTGGGATCGCACCGTGCTCGGTTGCCGCGTGACACACCGCGTGGTAGCTAGCTGGGATTCTTCGGCGTGGGCCAGGCACCGTTCGCGGTGCGCGTGCAGCTTCTGGGTACGCCCTGCGCCCTTCCCACCCTGCGGACCCGAATGCCGGCGGTGGGCACCCCCGAGTGGGTGCCTCGTGCACGGGAATGAACCAGGGGAGGCCAAACCGCGAAGGTGACACCATGTCCTATCTCTCGGTGAAGGAGCTGCTCGACGCGGGCGCCCACTTCGGGCACCAGACCCGCCGCCGCAACCCCAAGATGAATCCGTACATCTTCGGGGCGCGCAACGGCATTCACATCATCCACCTCGACAAGACGCAGAAGCTCTTCGATCGCGCCTACGACTACGTGGTCGACGCTGTCGCAGGAGGCGGGGACGTACTTTTCGTCGGCACCAAGAAGCAGGCCGAGGACGCGATCGAAGAGGCCGCCAAGTCGTGCGGCATGCACCACGTCACCAAGCGTTGGCTGGGCGGCACGCTCACGAACTTCCGCACCGTTCGCCAGAGCGTCGAGAAGCTCAAGAAGATGCAGTCGCTGCTCGAGGACGAGGAGCGCTCGCGGCTGATTGGCAAGAAGGAGCAGCTCGCGATCCGTCGTCGCATCGAGAAGATCGAGCGCTCGCTGGGCGGCGTGAAGGACATGAAGGACCTGCCGGGCTGCCTGTTCGTGATCGACATCGGCAAGGAGCGCATCGCGGTGAGCGAGGCGCGGCGCCTCGGCATCCCCATCGTGGCCGTCGTGGACACCAACTGCGATCCGGACCTGGTCGATTACCCGATCCCCGGCAACGACGACGCGATCCGCGCCATCCGGCTCTTCTCGAGCAAGGTGTCGGAAGCGGTCAAGCTCGGCACGGCGGCGCGCGACGAGCGCGGCGCCCGGCCCAAGCCCCACCGCACCGAGACGGAGGAGGGCGATCGCGATCGTGTGAGCATGGGAACGTACGTGGATCGCCGCGTGATTCGCGAATCCCTCGAAGCTGACATCGACGAGGAGGGTGGCTGACGCGGGATCGCGTCGCGCCATCGGGAGAGAGCCGTGGAGATCAACGCCAGTGACGTGAAGAAGCTCCGGGACATGACCGGAGCAGGGATGATGGACTGCAAGAAGGCGCTCGGCGAGACCGGAGGCGACTTCGAGAAGGCGGTCGATTACCTGCGCAAGAAGGGCATCGCGTCCGCGGAGAAGCGCGCGGGGCGCGAGGCGACCGAGGGCATCATTCAGCACTACGTGCACTTCGATCAGAAGAAGGGCTGCCTGGTCGAGCTCAACTGCGAGACCGACTTCGTGGCACGCACCGACGTCTTCCAGGCCTTCGCCAAGGACGTGGCGCTGCACGTGGTCGCGAAGCGGCCGGCATACCTGAAGTCCGAAGATGTCCCGGCCGACGTGCTCGAACGGGAGAAGGCCATCCATCGAGAGCAGGCCGCCGCGAGCGGCAAGCCTGCGCAGGTGATCGAGAAGATCATCGAAGGCCGTCTCGCCAAGTTCTTCGAGGAGGTCTGCCTGCTCGATCAGGCGTTCGTGAAGGACGACTCGAAGACCGTCGGTGACATGGTGAAGGAGCTTGCCGGCAAGCTCGGCGAGAACGTCCAGATCCGACGTTTCGTGGTCTACGAGGTCGGTCGGGTGTGAAGCCGTGCCGCTGGCCGCGGCGGGAACGCATTTCTTCCGTGCGGGTGGAGTGCTGGCGGTCACGACGAAGTCGGATGTCGCAGAAGGGGCAACATGAGCGCTGATCACCCCGCCAGCCATCGCCGGTATCAGCGCGTGTTGCTCAAGATTTCCGGGGAAGCGCTCGCCGGCGACGAGGGCTATGGCATCGATCCCGGCGCGATCGAACGCATCGCGCGCGAGGTGATCGAGGCGAACGCGAGTGGCGTCGAGGTCGCAGTCGTGGTGGGCGGCGGGAACATCTTCCGCGGGCTGCGTGCGGCAGCTTCACACGGGTTGGACCGTGCGATCGCCGACCACATGGGCATGATGGCCACGATCATGAATGGGCTGGCGCTCCAGGACGTGCTGGAGCGGCTGGGCGCCTCCACCCGCGTGCTGTCCGCAATCGAGATGCAGCAGGTGTGCGAACCGTTCATTCGACGGCGCGCCATGCGCCATCTGGAAAAGGGACGGGTCGTGGTGTTCGCAGCGGGCACCGGCAACCCGTATTTCACCACCGACACCGCCGCGGCGCTGCGGGCGGCCGAGATCCATGCCGACGTGCTGCTCAAGGCCACCAAGGTGAACGGCGTCTACGACCGCGATCCGGTCAAGTATCCCGATGCCACGATGTTCGATCGCCTCACGTACAAGGAGGTGATCCAGCGCGGCATCCAGGTCATGGACACCACCGCGATCGGGTTGTGCATGGACAATCACCTGCCGATCGTGGTCTTCAACCTGCTCGAGCACGGCAACATCCAGCGCGTGGTGGCCGGTGAGCCCATCGGTACGCTGGTGGCGGAGTGAACCGTGGAGAACGACCTGCTGCGCGACGTCAAGGACAAGATGGACAAGGCCGTGCAGTCCTTCGCCAAGGATCTCACCAAGATCCGCACGGGACGTGCACACATTTCGCTGCTGGACGGCATCAAGGTACAGGCCTACGGCAGCCTGACGCCGCTCAACCAGGTCGCGAGCCTGAATGCACCCGAACCCCGTCTGATCGCGATCCAGCCTTGGGACAAGAGCCTCATGGGCGCCATCGAGAAGGCGATCCTCACCAGCGATCTGGGGCTGATGCCGACCAACGACGGTAAGCTGATCCGCATTCCGATCCCGCAGCTCACCGAGGAACGACGAAAAGAGATCGTGAAGACCATCCGCAAGCACGCGGAAGCGGCGCGCGTGGTGGTCCGCAATCTGCGCCGAGAAGGCAACGAGTCCTTGAAGGAGCTCGAGAGCGAGGGCCTCATCACCGAGGACGACGAGCGGCGGCTGCACGCAGACGTGCAGAAGATGACTGACGATCACGTCGCCCGACTCGATCAGATCCTCGCCGACAAGGAGAAGGAGATCATGGAAGTTTGAGCGTTCCCCATTGGAACGCTCGAGCTCTCCGTGGGCTCGCCCGCGGCGACGAACCCGAGCGCCGCGCCGTGCCCTGCGATGTCCGATCCCCACATGACGTTCGAGCCGAGCGATGCAGCGCCGCGCTCAACGCCGGCCGACGACCCGGACGAGGAGCGCGCACAGATCGAACGGTTCCGCGCCGAGCTCGCCGGTGCGCCGTTGCCTCGCCACGTGGCGATCATCATGGACGGCAACGGCCGGTGGGCCGAGCGTCGCGGCCAGGTGCGTGTGCTCGGCCATCGCAGGGGTGCAGCCACGGTCCGGCGCGTCATCCGCACTTCGCGGTTGCTCGGTATCGAGGTGCTCTCGCTCTACGCGTTCAGCCGCGAGAACTGGAGCCGCCCCCCGGAAGAGGTGCGCGCGCTCATGAGTCTCATTCGTCGCTACGTTCGTACGGAGATCGACGAGATCCACGAGAACCGCGTCCGCTTCAACGTCATCGGCCGCTTCGACGAGTTGCCCGCCGAGGTGCGGCGCGATCTCGCTCGCGCGATGGACAAGACGCGGTCGAACGACGGGCTGCTGCTCAACGTGGCGCTCAGCTACTCGGGGCGCGTCGACATCCTCGATGCGTGCCGCGCGGTTGCTGATCGCGTTGCGGCGGGCACTCTCGCGCCGTCGGCGATCGCGGTCGAGGACATCCAAGCGGGACTCTCCACCGCTGGAATGCCGGATCCGGACCTTCTGATCCGGACGGGAGGCGACGTGCGCGTGTCGAACTTCCTGCTCTGGCAGATCGCGTACGCCGAGCTCTATTTCACCGACGTGCTGTGGCCCGACTTCTCGAACCAGCACCTCTTCGATGCGATCGGGGTGTTTGCGGGACGGGAGCGGCGCTTCGGCAAGACGTCCTCGCAAGTGCGCCGGGCGACTTCCAGTCCTGCGCGCGATGGCGCACGGGAGTGACGGCATCATGCTGAAGGAACGATTGCTCACCGCTGCCGTAGCGATTCCCATCCTGCTGGCGATCGTGTTCGCCGGCGGGACGATCGGCTTCTTGGGGCTCGTGCTGGTGGTGAACGGTATGGCGCTCCACGAGTTCTGGGCGCTCTTTCCACGCGGGCAGGTGGGCTCGCCCGTGGACCGCGCGGGGTACGTGCTCGCGCTGCTGACCAGCTCCGCGCTGATGGCCGCATTCCACCGGGGAGACAATCTGCTGATCGCCGAGGGGTTGATGGGGCTCCTGTTACTGACGCTGGCTGCGTCGGTCGTGGGTGCGCGCGATCTGCGCGCGCGAAGCCGCACGGTTTTCACGACGCTCACCGGTACCTTCTACGTGACCGTGATGCTCGGCCATCTCGTGCTGCTTCGCGCGCTCCCGGCCGGGGCGTGGTGGATCTTCATCTTGCTCGGCATCGTGATGATGTCGGACACCGCCGCGTATTTCGCTGGACGTGCCTTCGGCAAGCACAAGCTGGCGCCACTGGTGAGCCCCAAGAAGACGGTCGAAGGCGCGCTGGGCGGCCTCGGCGGATCGGCGCTCTTTGCGTGGATCGCCGTCAGCGCGTTGGGCTGGCAGGGGATAGGCTGGAAGCAGGCCATGGTGCTCGGTCTCGTGACGGGTGCCGTGAGCCAGATCGGCGATCTGGCCGAATCGGCGCTCAAGCGCGGCGCGGACGTGAAGGATTCAGGAACGATTTTTCCCGGGCACGGGGGATTGCTGGATCGGCTGGACAGCATCCTGCCTGGCGGCGTGGTGCTCTACTATCTGGTTCGGACCCTCGGGCTCGAGCACGCTGGCGCGACGCTGCTCGGGCGGTGAGCGCGTGCCACGCTCGAGCGATGCCACCGCGGAACCGGCCTCGCCCGCGTTAGGCTAGCCACCCATGACCATCGAAACCGTCGCTCTCCTCGTGCCCCTCGCTGCCGCCGGTGCGTTCGGCACGGTGAAATGGGTGCTCGCCGGCATCATCGCCATTGGCGTCCTCATCACCTTCCACGAGTTCGGCCACTTCCTGGTGGCGAAGCTGCTCGGAATCGGGGTCCAGAAGTTCTCGATCGGATTCGGGCACACCATCGTGGGGAAGAAGGTCGGCGAGACCGAGTACGTGCTCGCGTGGTTTCCGCTCGGTGGCTTCGTCAAGATGGTGGGCGAGCAGGCGGGTGACGACGTCGCGCCGGCCGAGCGCGAACGGTCGTTTCTGGCTCGGCCGCCGTCGCATCGGCTGGCGGTGGTCTTCGCCGGCCCGTTCTTCAACCTGATCCTCGCGGTGCTGCTCTTTGCCGGTGTCTTCTACGTTCGCGGCGAGCCGCTCAAGAACGATCCGGCGTCCACGAAGGTGGGTGGCCTGAACCCGGGCATGCCGGCCTACGAAGCAGGACTTCAGATGGGCGACGAAGTGGTCGCAGTGGCCGGTGATGCCGTCCACGGCTGGGCCGACATGGCCGAGCACATCCAGGCAACCAAGGGCGAGCCGTTCGTGCTCACCGCGCGCCGCGGCGGCGAGGTGCTCGACTTTCACCTGCAGGCGCGCCCGTTCGAGAGCACGGACGAGTCGGGCCAGCCCAAGACGCTCTATTTCGTCGGCATCGAGAACGCGCCGACCGAATACAAGAAGTTGGGGCTCGTCGGCGCAGCGTGGGCGGGTGTCGGGGAGACGCTGCGCTATGCGTTGGCGATTCCGACGATGCTCGGCAGCATCTTGACCGGCAAGGTGTCTCGCCACGACGTGGCGGGTCCGCTCGGCATCGTGAAGATGGCCGGCCAACAGCTCGAGCAAGGGTTCCTTCGCTACGTCCATCTGATCGGCATACTCAGTGTGAATCTCGGGCTCTTCAACCTGCTGCCGATTCCACTCCTCGACGGCGGACAATTCGTGCTCTTCTTCGTCGAATGGGTGCGGCGGCGTCCGCTCAGCCTGAAGAAGCAGGAGTTGATTCAGCAGGTTGGCTTCTATTTTCTGATCGGGCTGATGTTCATCGTGATCGTCAACGACGTGGTGAACCAGTACCGCGCAGGGCGCAAGCCGGCGGCGAGCCCGGTGCCGTCGTCGTACGGTGCGCCGCCGTCGGATGGTGCGCCGTCGGGAACCCCCGCACCCAGCGTCGCGCCTGCTGCTCCGTGAGCTCGCGGTGATCCTGGGAATCGACACGGCCACACGCGTCGTGGCGCTCGGGCTCGCCTCGGCGGGTGTTCCGATCGCCGAGCTCACGCTCGACGACGGGCCGTCGCGAACCCGCGCGCTCACGTCGGCCATCGACGAGTTGCTCGCGCGTGCCGGCGTGTCCCGGGCGGAGCTCAGTGCGGTTGGGGTCGGTGAGGGGCCGGGCTCGTTCACGGGGCTGCGGGTGGGGATCGCTGCGGCCCAAGGGTTGGCGTGTGGCCTGGGCATCCCGTGCGTCGGCGTGAGCACGATCGAGGTGGTGGCGCACAACGCGCCACGCGAGGAACGTCGTGTCGCCGTGCTGATCGACGCCGGTCGTGGCGAGGTGTTCCTCGGAGAGCTCGATCGTGACGGCACGCGCTTGATCCCTCGCGGCGATCCGCGCGCGCTGAGCCCGGGGCGGGCCGCGGAGGTGATCGCCGACGGCGCGTTCGTGTTGGGTGACGGCTGGCTACGGCATCGGAGCGTGTTGGCGCAGCTGCTGGGTGAGCGGGTTCGCACGGCACCCGACGAGCTTGCCGCGCCCCGCGGTGTCGTCGTTGCGGACTTGGCACGCGAGGCGCTGGCACGGCGTGCCGAGCTGTGCGGATCGTCGGGAGTCTCGGCCATCTACGTGCGCGAACCGGATGCGCGGCCTTGGGCTTCTGCGCCGCGCACCTGAGCCATCGTGATGCCGAAGAAAGCCTCGCGCGAGTTGACACGAAGTCGCGAGCTGAATAACTTTCGACTTTACATAACTAACCGTGATTGCAGCGAAATAGCTGTGCTGGCCGCTAAGGACAGATTCGAGTTCTGAGGCCGAAGCCGCTCAGGCACGGAATCAGCATGGAGCGAGCATGGAGCAGCGAGATCTCGAACTGATCAATGGGCTTCTTTCCACCAATCCCGAGCTCGGGAGCTTGATGAAAGAGCACGAAGAGCTCGAACGAAAGATCAACGATCTCGAGCGCAAGCCGTTCTTGACCGAAGACGAGAAGGTCGAGAAAAAGCGGCTGCAGAAGCTGAAGCTGAGGGGGCGCGACCGAATCGAGGAAATCCTCGCGCCACACCGCAACTAGCGCTCGAACGAGCTCGCAGGCTCGGGCTCGGGTTTCGGCGGGGTCGGGGCCAGCTCCCGAACCCGCCTTTTTCGTCCCTGGTTGCGTCGGCGGGGAGCCGCCGGATCCCAACGATGTTACGTTCGTATTTCACTGGACGCGCAGCGATCGTTCACTGCGCAAGCTGATACGAAAGCGAGAGCACGATGAAGATCTACTACGACGCAGACGCCAAGCCCGAAGGCATCCGCTCCAAGAAAGTCGCGGTGGTCGGGTACGGCAGCCAGGGACACGCGCACGCGCTCAATCTCCGCGACAGCGGCGTCGAAGTCGTAGTGTGCCTGAAGGAAGGATCCAGCTCCGCGGCGAAGGCTCTCGGCAGCGACTTCGCAGTGTGGGACACGCCCAAGGGGGTGGCTTGGGCGGACGTGGTCATGATCCTGATTCCGGACGAACAGCAGGGCGATCTCTACCGCACCGAGATCGCGCCGCATCTCAAGCCAGGAAAGGCGATTGCGTTCGGGCACGGCTTCAACATCCACTTCGGCCAGATCGTCCCCCCCGCAGGCGTGGACTGCTTCATGGTCGCTCCCAAGGGGCCGGGGCACTTGGTGCGTAGCGAGTTCGAGGCGGGTAGCGGTGTTCCTTGTCTAGTCGCGGTGGCGCAGGACGCGTCCGGGTCTACGTTGGACACGGCAATCGCCTATGCCTCGGCGATCGGTGGCGGACGCGCGGGCATCGTCGAGACCAACTTCCGCGAGGAGACGGAGACCGATCTCTTCGGCGAGCAGGTGGTGCTCTGTGGCGGTCTCACGGCGCTGATCCAGGCCGGCTACGAGACGCTGGTCGAGGCTGGCTACAGCCCGGAAATGGCCTATTTCGAGTGCTTGCACGAGGTGAAGCTCATCGTGGATCTCATCTACGAGGGCGGCATCGGCAACATGCGCTACTCGATCTCGAACACCGCGAAATACGGCGACATCACGCGTGGACCGCGCATCGTCACTGCGGAGACGAAAGCGGAGATGCGCCGCATCCTGAAGGAGATCCAATCCGGTCAGTTCGCCCGCGAGTGGCTTCTCGAGTGCCGTGTGGGACGGCCGATGTTCAAGGCCCTCCTCAAGCAGGGCGAGGCGCATCCGATCGAAGAAGTGGGTCGGCAGATGCGCTCGATGATGCCTTGGCTCAAGCGCAAGAAGCTGGTCGACCGAAGCAAGAACTGACTTCGGTCGGGAGGAAGTGCGATGGCGTTGCGGCGTGAGCGGGTCTCGGGTCTCAAGGCCGCTTCGCGGCGGCGCGGCGAACGCCGCGCGCGTGCGGTCGACGTGCGCAAGGGCATCTACCTGCTGCCCAATCTGTGCACGTCGATGAGCATCGTGTTCGGCTTCTGGTCGCTGGTGCTCGCCGCCAGCGGCCGGATCGAGCCGGCGGCATGGAAGATCCTGTGGTGCTTCGTGTTCGACGGGCTGGACGGGCGGATCGCGCGGCTCACGCGGACGACCAGCCGATTCGGCGTGGAATTCGACTCGATCGCGGACGTGGTGGCGTTCGGAGCCGCGCCCGCGTTCCTGGTCTTCCAGTGGGGCCTGAAGGGGTACGGCCGCTGGGGCTGGATCGCCGCGTGCGTGTTCCTGGTAGGGGGGGCGATCAGGCTCGCTCGCTTCAACGTTCAAGTCGGAACCGTCGACCCGAAGCGGTTCGTCGGGCTGCCGATACCGCTCGCCGCCAGCGTGCTCGTGACGACCATCCTTCTCGTCGGAGATCTCGGCCGTGGGATGGCGCGCTCGCCCGTGTTGCTGGCGCTGCCGCTCGCGCTCGGATTTCTCATGGTCAGCACGTTGCCCTACCGTTCGTTCAAGGAATTCGATCTGCGCGCACGGCACCCGATCGGGCTTTTCTTCGCGATCCTGTCGGTGGTGTTGCTGGCGATCGCCGAGACCCGCGTGACGCTCTTCGTCGTGGCGCTCGCCTACGCGGCCTCGGGACCGGTGAGCTGGATCGCGACTCGGATGCGTGGAGGCGCGGATACCGCCGCGGAGCCCGTGGCGGGAAGCCGTGTGCCGGAGCTTCGGGTCGTGGATCGCCTCCGCTCGACGAGCGGTGAGATGGAACGGGACGACCTCGCGTCGCGAGGAAGCGCTAGCGCGGGAGGCCAGTCATGACCGCCGTAGCGCCACCCGATTACGTCCGAATCTTCGACACGTCGCTTCGCGACGGCGAGCAAGCGCCGGGATTCGGCATGACCATCGACGAGAAGCTGCGCCTGGCGCGGCAGCTCGAGCGACTCGGCGTGGACGTCATCGAAGCGGGCTTTCCTGCGGCCTCCGACGGGGATTTCGAGGCCGTGCGCACCGTGGCCAACGAGATGCGTGGGCCGGTGGTGCTTGGTCTCGCTCGCGCGAACGACGGCGACGTGGACCGTGCGCTCGCGGCAGTGGAGAAGGCGCGGAATCCAGGGCTGCACACCTTCATCGCCACGAGCGACATCCACCTCCATCACAAGCTCAAGATGAGCCGTGCCGAGGTGGTCCAGGCCGCCACGCGCGCCGTTGCGCGTGCGCGAGCGCACGTGCCGCACGTCGAGTTCTCGGCCGAGGATGCCACCCGCTCGGACGTGGACTTCCTGGTCGAGGTGTTGTCAGCCGCCATCGCTGCCGGGGCCACGGTGATCAACGTCCCCGACACCGTCGGTTACGCGGTACCGCACATCTACGGTGAGCTGATCCGTTCGCTCAGGGCTCGCGTGACGGGGATCGAGAACGTCGTCGTCAGCGCTCATTGCCACGACGACCTCGGGCTCGCCGTGTCGAACTCGCTCGCCGGCGTGCTGGCGGGTGTGAGACAGGTCGAATGCACGATCAACGGCATCGGTGAGCGCGCCGGCAACACCTCGATGGAAGAGGTGGTGATGGCGCTGCGCACCCGCAAGGACGTGTTCGGCGTCGAGACCCGAATTCACACCGAGCAGCTCTACCCCTCGAGCCGGCTCTTGAGCCAGATCACCGGTGTTCCGGTGGCGCCCAACAAGGCCATCGTCGGTGCCAACGCATTCGCTCACGAGGCTGGCATCCATCAAGACGGGGTGCTCAAGGAGAAGCTCACCTACGAGATCATGACGCCTCAGTCCGTGGGGGTGCCGACGAATCGCCTCGTGCTGGGCAAGCATTCGGGGCGCCATGCGTTTCGGGAGCGTCTGAAGCAGCTCGGGCACGGGGATCTCGGCGAGGCCGAGCTCGAAGCCGCTTTCCGGCGTTTCAAGGCACTGGGCGATCGCAAGAAGGAGATCTACGACGAAGACCTCGAGGCCATCGTCCAGCAAGAGGGCGCCGAGCGCCGGGCAGAGCGCTATCGGCTCATCTCGCTCTCGGTGATGAGTGGTAGCGACGCGATCCCCACCGCGGCGGTGAAGATCGAGATCGGCGGCGAGATCAAGAGCGATTCCGGCATCGGCGACGGGCCGGTCGACGCAGTCTTTCAGACCATCGCACGCGTCGCTGGTACCGAAGCGAAGCTGGTGAACTATTCCGTCAACGCCATCACCGGTGGAACCGACGCGCAGGGCGAGGTCTCGGTTCGATTGGCGATGAACGGCATCACGGTGAGCGGTGACGCCGCCGATCCCGACATCATCTTGGCGAGCGCGCGCGCGTACGTGAATGCGCTCAATCGTCTCGAGGACCGGCGGCTGCGTGCGGCTCAGGCTCGTCCCACGGGCCCCTGAGTCGTCGGGCAGGTGCGATGATCTGCGCGCCCGCTCGAACGGAGCGGACGCGAGGAGAGGAAGCGGAAGGTCTCATGGCGATCCGAGCGAGTGGATATCGAGTTGCGGTGATGGGCGCCACCGGCGCCGTCGGCAACGAAATGGTGAAAGTGTTGGAGGAACGCGAGTTCCCGGTGGCGACGCTCAAGCTCCTGGCCTCGACGCGTTCCGCCGGAACCTCGATGGAGTTTCGGGGTGCCACGCATCGCGTCGCGGAGTTGACCGACGCGTCGTTCGAGGGAGTGGAGATCGTGCTCGCGAGCGCCGGTGCCTCGGTGAGCCAGCGATTCGCGCCGGCGGCCGCAGCGGCCGGTGCGGTGATCATCGACAACACCAGTGCCTTCCGCATGGAGCAGGACGTGCCGCTGGTGGTTCCCGAGGTGAATGCGCACGCGATCGCCGAGTACCCGAAACGACGCATCATCGCCAATCCCAACTGCTCGACGATCCAGATGGTGGTGGCGCTGAAGCCGCTGCACGACGCGGCTCGGATCAAGCGCATCGTGGTCGATACCTACCAGTCGACTTCCGGCGCAGGGAAGCGTGCCATGGAGGAGCTCGAGACGCAGACGGCGCAACGGCTCAACGGTCGTGAGGTCGAGCCCAAGATCTTCCCGCACCCGATCGCGTTCAACTGTTTGCCCCACATCGACTCCTTCCTCGACAACGGCTACACGAAGGAAGAGATGAAGATGGTGAACGAGACGCGCAAGATCCTCGAGGACCCGTCGATCCTCGTGAGCGCCACCACGGTTCGCGTGCCGGTTTTCTACGCGCACTCGGAGGCCGTGCACGTCGAGACCGAGCAACCGTTGACGCCCGACGAGGCCCGGGCGCTGCTCGCCCGTGCACCGGGTGTCGAGGTGATCGACGATCCGGGGGCGAAGCGTTACCCCACGGCGATCGATGCGGCCGGCACCGATCCCGTGTACGTGGGGCGTATCCGCAGGGATCTGGCGTTCGAGAACGGTCTCGCGATGTGGATCGTTTCGGACAACATTCGCAAGGGCGCCGCCCTCAATGCCGTGCAGATCGCGGAGCATCTGGCACGCGACTACCTGCGCTGAAGATCGCCGTGGGATCGGGTCGGCGGGGCGCTGATGGGTGACGGCGCGACACCGCCCACATCCCAGGGAGCGGGCGCGCCCGAAGCGGCGCCCGGCACCGCCCGCTGGAACTACCGGCTGACGCTCGCGTACGAGGGCACTGCGTTCCACGGCTGGCAGATCCAGCCGAGCGTGCGAACCGTGCAAGGCGAGCTCGCCGTGGCGCTCGAGCGAATTCTCGGCGAAGCGGTTACGGTGGTCGGCGCGAGCCGAACCGATGCCGGTGTGCATGCCGAGGGGCAGGTCGCGAGCTTTTCCGCGGCGTCGAGCCTGGATTGCGCCGCGTTCGCACGCGCGCTCAATGCGCTCACGGGGGACGATCTGGTGGTGCTGGATCTCCGCGAAGTGCCGTCGAGCTTTCACGCGCGGTTCTCGGTGCTTGGAAAGCGCTATCGCTACCGGGTGCGAAACTCGCTGCTGCCGGTGCCCTGGGAACGCCGTCACGTCTGGCACATTCCCCGTGCTCTCGACGTCGCAGCGATGCAGGAAGAAGCGGCCGCTTTGATCGGGACCCACGATTTCACGAGCTTTCGAGCCGCCGGTTCGGAGGTCACGACCTCGATCCGAACGCTCGGCCGTTGCGAGGTTCGAGCCGACGGTAAGTTGGTGTCGGTGATCTGCGAGGGCGACGGATTCCTGCGTCACATGGTTCGGAACATCGTCGGCACCCTCGTCGAGGTGGGTCGGGGGCGGCGCGCGTCGGGATTCGCAGCGCGGGTATTGGCGGCGCGCGATCGCGCCGCCGCGGGGCCGACCGCGCCGAGTCACGGCCTGTGGCTGGAAGAGGTCTTCTACCCGGTCGATTCTCACGAGGAGGGCTCGCCAACATGACGGTGCAGGCCGGCAGCGGAGAGCGCGCACAGCGGCCGGGCGATCCGCCGCTCGATCCTGGGCAGGTGTTCGACGCCGTGCTGCGCAAGGCGGTCGAGCTGGGCGCCTCGGACGTACACATCACGGCAGGAAACCCGTATCGGGTGCGGATCAACGGCCAGATTCGAGCGCTGCAGGGCACGCCGCCGCTCACGCCTGCGGACACCGAAGCGATCGCTCGCCGAATCCTCGTTGCCTCGAAGCGGACCACCCTCGCGGACGTCGACTCGCACGTGCGCGAGCTGCGCGACCTCGATTGCTCGTACGGCCTCGCCGGGGCGGGCCGTTTCCGCGTGAACATTTGCTCGCAGCGCGGCTCGATCGCGTTGGTGTTGCGCAACATCCCCATGCGCATCCCGGGCTTCGAGGAGCTCGGCCTCCCGGCAGTCCTGAATCAGATCGCCGGCGCGGAGCGCGGCCTGATTCTGGTCACCGGCGTCACGGGTAGCGGCAAGAGCACGACGATGGCGGCGATGCTCGACCTCATCAATCGCAGCCGAAACGTGAAGATCGTGACCATCGAAGATCCGATCGAATACCTGCACAAGGACGGGCGTAGCACCGTGCTGCAGCGCGAGGTCGGCAGCGACACCGAGAGCTTCGCGAAGGCGATGCGCGCGGCATTGCGCCAGGACCCGGACGTCGTGATGGTCGGCGAGATGCGCGATCGCGAAACCATCGACATTGCGCTCAAGGCCGCGGAAACCGGTCACGTGGTGCTGTCGACGCTGCACACCTCCGACGTCGTGAAGACCATTCAGCGCGTCATCGGCGCTTACGATCTCTCGGAGATGGCAGCCGCGCGCTTGCGCCTCGCCGAAAACCTGCAGGCGGTGATCGCACAGCGGCTGATACCGCGGGCCGATGGGGCGGGGCGGCTGCCGGCGGTCGAGGTGATGCGCACGACCCTCGCGATCCGCGAGTCGATCATCAGCCCCGACAAGACCGACTTGCTCCGGGATCTGATCGAGAAGGGAACCGACCAGTACGGCATGCAGACCTTCGACCAGCACCTGAGGCACCTCTACCACGGCCAGCTCATCAGCTACGAAACCGCTCGCGCGGCAGCGACCAGCCCGGCGGATTTCGAGCGCAACTTGCACTTCACGACTTGAGCCCGATCGCGCAGGAATCTCCGGCCGCCCCGCGTGCCCGCTGCGCTCACGAGTGCTTCGCGTGGGGTTGACAACCACCGTCGTGTCGACCACCCTTGGCGATTTCCCCGAGGTGCCGCGCACGCTCGCGATTCGCGGGACGTACGCCAAGGCGCTGGATTCACTCGAAGAGCGGATGAGATGAAGACGTACAACGCGAAGCCAGGTGAGGTCGAGCGCAAGTGGGTGGTGCTCGATGCCCAGGACCAGGTGTTGGGTCGCGTCGCCACCAGGGCGGCCACCCTCTTGATGGGCAAGCACAAGCCCGAGTACACGCCTCACGTCGACACCGGCGATTTCGTCGTGGTCGTGAACGCGAGTGCCGTGAAGCTCACGGGGCGCAAGCTCGATCAGAAGGCGTACTACCGCCACACCGGGTACCCAGGCGGGATTCGTTCTCGGTCCGCGCGTGAGGTGCTCGCCAAGCGCCCCGACTGGATGGTGCGCGAGGCCGTGAAGGGGATGCTCCCCAAGAACGTCTTGGGGCGGCGCCTGATCACGAAGCTCAAGGTCTATGCTGGCGCGGAGCATCCGCACGCGGCGCAGAAGCCAGCGGCAGTGACGCTGGGCTGAACGGTGCGTTCGCGGACGGACGCAAATCGACGAGAGGTTCACTGTGAGTAGCGAAGCGAAGGCAACGGAAGGCGCGGCAGCCGCACCCACGGGCAGCCGCAGGATCGTGTCGCGCGGCAAAGAAGCGAACCGCTTCAAGGTGTACGCGACGGGTAAGCGCAAGACCTCGGTGGCGCGGGTATGGCTCACTCCGGGTGACGGCACGGTGAAGGTGAATCGCCGCGCGTTCGAGGACTACTTCCCGCTCGAGCCGCGCCGTCTCGCCGTGGTGAAGCCGCTCGAGCTCGCTAATCAGCGGTCAGCGGTGAACGTCAACGCCACCGTGCGGGGCGGTGGGCCTACCGGTCAGGCCGAAGCGATCCGCCACGGCATCGCGAAGGCCCTACTTGAGCTCGACCCCGACGTCCGCCCCACGCTCAAGAAGGAAGGGCTGATCCGGCGCGACGCACGAATCAAGGAGCGCAAGAAGTACGGTCAGAAGAGCGCGCGCGCTCGGTTCCAGTTCTCCAAGCGTTGATTTCGCGTGCCGGGCGGCGAGACGCCTCGGCACGGTGCGGGCGCAGCCCTTCGGGGACTGCGCCCGTTTCGCTCCTGGGAAGGACAAGGAGGTCCAGTGCAGACCATCGATCGCATCGGCGTCGCCATCGCCGGGATCACCGGCTACACGGGCATCGAGCTGGCGCGGATTCTGTCGCGTCACACGCGCGTGGAGCTGCGCTTTCTCGGTGGACGATCGCGCGCCGGTGAGCCCGTGGAAGCAGGCGCGCCGTCTCTCGCTCGATTGGTGTCGGGGCGCGTCGAGGAGGTGGATGCTGCGCGGATCTCGGAGTGTGCCGAGGTCGCATTCCTAGCGCTTCCGCACGGCGCGGCTGCAGACGTGGCGGTTCCGTTGCTCGAGCGGGGAGTGATGGTCATCGACCTGAGTGCCGATTTCCGGCTGCGCGATGCTGATGTGCATCGAGCCTGGTACGGCGAGCACAAGGCGCCGGCGTTGGTCGGCAAAGCCGTTTACGCGATGCCCGAGATCGCTCGCGAGGCGATCCGAGGCGCTCGGTTCTTGGCGTCGCCGGGCTGCTATCCCACGGCGGCGACGCTTTCCCTGGCTCCGCTCGTTGCAGCGGGCTGGGTCGATGCGTCCGATCTGATCGTCGACTCGAAATCCGGCGCTTCGGGCGCGGGCCGGGGCGCCTCCGTTGCGAACCTGCTCGCCGAGACGGGTGAGGCGATTCACGCCTACAACGTCACCAAGCACCGGCACACACCCGAGATCGAGATGGCGCTCGCCATGGTCGGCGGCGGCAACGTACGCGTAACCTTCACGCCGCATCTCGTGCCGATGAGCCGCGGCATCCTGTCGACCGCCTACGCCCGTCCGCGAGTACGGCGCACCGCAGCCGAGGTTCAGGAGCTCTACGAAACGCATTACCGAGCGGAGCCGTTCGTTCGCGTGCTGCCCGCGGATCGCCTGCCGGACACTGCGCACGTGCGTGGCTCGAACTTCATCGACGTTGCGGTGAGGGTCGACGAGCGCGCCGGCGGACGAATCGTCGCGTTGGCTGCGATCGACAACCTGGTGAAAGGCGCCGCTGGCCAAGCCGTTCAGGCGATGAACGTCGCGTTGGGCTTTCCGGAGACCGCGGGGCTCGACTTCGCGCCGATGTTCCCCTGAGCGCGAGCTCGCTCAGGGAGCGTGCACCTCGATCGTCGCGCCCGACCGTGCGGCTTCTTCCGGTACCACCACGGGCACCGTGGCGCCAGATGGGCTCGCGAGCGTCCACGAAGTCGGGCGCACCGGCAGTCCTTCGGCGGCGCCGTAGGGCGATCGGATCGTGAAGGAGCCGTCTGGGGCGACCGTCGCCGGGCGCTCGTCCACCCACGAGCGTCCTAGATTCGACGTGAGCGCCGTGCGCAGCACCACCTCCGAGCCTGGTTCGAAGCCGTGCCCCACGACCCGCGCACCCGCGACCCGCTCGAAGATCTTGGTGGGTGCCACGATCCTGCCCAGTTGAAACGCCGGCGGCCCCGGAGCCTCGTAAACGAGTCGAAAGTGATCTAGCGGCCCACCCGACTGGGCGGCCAACGGTGCGCCGTCGCCGAAGAAGAGCCGGGCGTAGACCAAGCCCGAGAATGGTGGCTCCAACGTCAGGCGTCGTGACGCATCCGCGCGGAAATACGGCGCGAGGCTGCCGGTGAGCAGCTCGTGCAAGGTCGCGATGTCGGCGACTAGATCGCTCGTGACGACGTAGCGCACATCACGCCGCTCGAGGATCGCGATCGCATCTTTCTCGGTGGGCGCGAGGAAGAACGCGATCGCGTCGTCGAATCCGTAGCCGTTGTTGTTGGCCACCACCGGGCGGCGGCTCAGGTACTCGGCGTAGTTGCCGAGGTCCCAGAATCCCAACACACCGTACGCCGGTTTGGCCGCCGGGTCCGTGAACGAGCCGGGATCGGGGCTGAACTCGCGAAGCGCGAGCAGTGCCGCACGCTGGTGCTCGGGAAGATCCACGTAACCGGCGTTGAAGTGGGAGAGGTAGCGAAGCCCTGGAGTCACCAGCGCCACCGCGGCGACGCTCGCTGCCAGGGATCGCACGCCGTCGGGCCATCGCAGACGTTCGCCCCAGCACCAGATCTCTCCCACCAAGTCGGCGACCAGCAGCGCGGCCAGCGAGGACGCGAGGTAGACGTATTTCACCTGCGAGAGCGCCATTCCCGCTACGCCGATCATCCACACCGCCACCAGCCAGCGCATCTCGTGCGGGGCACCGCGTCGTCGCGCCAACAGCCACACCAGCGAGATCGGCGCAAGGAAGAGGATCGGTCCGACGTAATCGAGCGCCCACCGTGGATCGAACTTGCCGTTCGGATAGAGCAGTGGCGTGTATTCCTGGATGCTGCGCAGCCACAGCGCGTTGTAGCTGAGCAGGTGGTGCGAGGAGTCGCTGGAGGCGACCTCGGTGGTGGTCTTGTTCACGTGGTGAATGGCGTTGATCGCGATGCCGATCGTGCCCCCGAGCTTCGTCGGCACCAGTAGCACCACCACGAGCGCGAGCAGAGCCAGTGGGGCGGCGAGCGTGCGCAGTGCCGGTGCCAAGCCATCGCGTATTGCAACCAGCGGTAGCGCCGCCAGCACGAAGGCGACTGCAAGCAAACCGCTGAAGTGGGCCTGGAACCAGGAGAAGGACACGTACGTGTTTTCCACCTCCATGCCCGCCAGCAGGTAGGCGCTGCCGGCCGCCAACGTCGCGACGTGGATCACCAGGAACCAGGCGAAGTCGCGCGCCAGTGGCGCGATGGGCCGCGCCGCAGCGCGTATGCGACCCAGGAGGGCCAGGCCTCCGAAGCAGGCGACGATGCACACGAACAAGAGCGAGCCCATCCACACCAGTACCGCGGCAGTCGCGGTGATTCCGGCGAGCAGGCGCGGCCGCCAAATCGTCCACGGGTCGCGACGCTCGGCGCTCGTGAACGCCGAGAAGCCGAGCACCGATGCGTAGAGGAGCGTCGAGAGGAGGATTTCCGTGACGTGCTGATCCGGCCTGCCGACGGCAGAATAGAGAATGTGTGCGGGTTGGATCGCCATCAATGCGGCGCCGATCAGCCCCTCGCGGCGACCCAGCAAGCGCCGGCCGATCGCGTAGAGCGGAAAGATCGCGAGCGCCCCCAGAACCGCGGGCGCCACCGCGCCCACGGTCTCGACGAGGCGGGTGCTCGGATGGCGCCCGCCGAGCACCAGGATCACCGCGGTGATCAGGGCATCGTGGAGCGGCGGCCACATCGTCACGCCGCCGAAAGGGTGGTTCTCGAAGGGATCGTGGATCGGCACGCGCGGAAAATGCTCGATGCACATCCACACGCGTCGCATGTGGTAGTACGAATCGGAGTCGTAGAAACGCACGCCGTCGGGCTGGAACACCCAGCGCGCCGGCAAGGATCGAAACGCCAGCGCGCCGACGAAGATCGCGAGCAAGATCGGCCACACGGGCCGCTGCGCCGGGTTGCGCGCCGTTGCCGCGTCCGCGCCGCCGCGCGGTGTCGCGCTGGACGTCAAGACCGACCGACCGCGTCGATCGGCGCGGTGGCGAGTGATGCGAATGCGCTCATGGCGACATCAGCGCTGGATGCCCCAGCCGCCCTCTTCGAGGCACAAGCTCAAGTAGCGCTCGCCGGAGTCGGGAACCACCGTGACGATGGTCTTGCCGGCGAGCTCTTCGCGCGCGGCGAGCTCGAGCGCCGCCCACACGTTGGCACCGGCGCTGATGCCGGCGAGGATTCCCTCCTCGCGCGCCAGCCGCGCAGTCATCGCGTACGCATCCTCGTCACCCACGGTGATGATCTCGTCGAGGATGCTGCGGTCGAGGACGTCGGGAACGAATCCCGCCCCGATGCCTTGGATGCCGTGGGGCCCGGGACGCCCGCCGGAGAGCACCGGCGAGTCGGCGGGCTCGACGCCGACCGTGTGCAGCGTCGGTTTGCGCTCCTTCAAGACCTGGCTCACGCCGGTGATCGTCCCGCCGGTGCCCACGCCGGTGACGAACACGTCCACCGCGCCATCGGTATCGGCCCAGATCTCTTCGGCGGTGGTGCAGCGGTGAATCGCGGGATTGGCTGGGTTCTGGAACTGTTGAGGGATGAAGCTGTCCGGCGTCTTGGCGGCTAGCTCGCGGGCGCGCTGGATCGCGCCGCGCATCCCCTCGATTCCCGGCGTCAGCTCGAGCTCGGCGCCGAAGCGCGACAGCAGCGTGCGCCGCTCGACGCTCAGGTTGTCGGGCATCGTCAGGATCAACCGGTAGCCACGTGCGGCGCACACGAATGCCAGCGCGATGCCCGTGTTGCCGCTGGTCGGCTCGATGATCGTCGAGCGCCCGGGAGTGAGCAGCCCCTCGCGCTCGGCGGCGTCGACCATGTTGACGCCGATCCGGTCCTTCACGCTCCCGAGAGGGTTGAAGAACTCGAGCTTCACCAGCACCGTGGCGCCCAGCCCGTGGGTGAGCTTGTTGAGGCGCACCAGCGGCGTGCGTCCGATGGTCTGGGTGATGTCCGAGAAGATGCGCGCCATGATCGAATCGCTAGCGAGGCGAGTCGCGCGAGAATACACACGGATCCGCGCCCCAGCCAAGGACGGACGCGAGTGGCGCAAGCGTGCGGATCGACCTGGATTCCGGCCACTTTTGCGTGGATATGCACTTGACGTGGTCGTCACGACGCGGTTACCCCTTGGCGGAGTCCGATCGGGTCGGCGAGCCGTTCGCGTCGTGACCCGTCCTACGCACTCGAGAGGAGCACTGACGCCATGGGCGTGACCGTTCGCATTCCGACCCCGCTTCGCAAGTACACCGGCGGCCAAGAGCAAGTCGACGTGGACGCCGCGACCATTCGAAGCCTCATCGAGCTGTTGGAGGCGGCGCATCCGGGGATTCGCGAGCGACTCTGCGATGCCGACGGCAAGGTGCGGCGCTTCGTGAACATCTTCGTGAACGGCGAGGACATCCGCTTCCAGGCGAGCCTCGACACCGCCCTCAAGAGCGGCGACGACGTTTCGATCGTACCGGCGATCGCCGGAGGAGCTTGAGCGAGGCGCGCGCCGCCGACGCACCCCCAGTTCCTGCTGGACCCGCGAATGACACGGCACCTCGCCGACGAGAGCCCGGCGCGGGCGGAGGTGCTGCAAGCGCCGCTCGTCGCGCCTCACCCAACACCCGAGCGCCCGTCGCCGCTCCATCTGGTCGGCAACACGCCGCTGATCCGGATCGCGCGGATACCCGGCATTCCGCCGGGAACGGAGATCTACGCCAAGGCGGAGTGGCACAATCCTGGCGGCTCGGTGAAGGATCGCCCTGCGCTCAGGATGATCGAGGAGGCCGAGCGCTCCGGCGCGCTCACTCGCGACAAGGTGATCCTGGACGCCACGTCGGGGAATACCGGCATCGCGTACGCGATGATCGCCGCGGTCAAGGGCTATCGCCTCGAGCTCTGTGTCCCCGAGAATTGCAGCGATGAACGCAAGAAGATCCTCGCGGCTTACGGCGCCATCGTCCACTACACGAGTGGTCTCGAAGGCTCGGACGGCGCGATCCGCGAGGCGCGCCGCCGCCTGGAGGCGGATCCGGAGCGCTACTACCTGCCCGATCAGTACAACAATCCGGCGAATTGGTGGGCGCACCGCGACACCACCGGGCCGGAAATCCATTGCCAGACCAATGGGCGCGTCACGCATTTCGTGGCAGCGCTGGGCACCAGCGGCACGGTGATGGGGGTAGGGCGTTACCTCAAGTCGGTGAGCACCGACATCCAGGTGTGGGCGCTCGAGCCCGAGCCGTTTCACGGTATCGAAGGGCTCAAGAACATGGAGGTGGCGATCGTACCGGGCATCTACGAACCGTCGTGGCTCGACGGCAAGCTCACGGTCGAAACCGAGCCTGCGTACCGCGCGGTGCGCGAGCTGGCGAAGCGCGAGGGCCTGATCGTCGGTCAGTCGGCGGGAGCGGCGCTCACCGGTGCCATCGAGCTGGCGCAGCGCATCGAGTCCGGAGTGATCGTGACCATCTTTCCGGACAGCGGCGAGAAATACCTCACCACCTCCGTGTGGGATCCGAGCGAATGAAGGCTGGGGCGATCGAGATCGCGCCCGACC
Source organism: uncultured bacterium (assembly GCA_964447125.1). GTDB lineage: Bacteria > JADJOY01 > JADJOY01 > JADJOY01 > JADJOY01 > JADJOY01. The sequence goes on from CAYUSL010000005.1 coordinate 36,372, forward strand.
ACCTGGCGTCGATGTGCGCGCACGCGGCTCGTGACTACCCCCACGAGTGCTGCGGTTTGCTGTTCGCCGCCGGCGACCGACCGGGAACGGTGAGGGAGGTCGTGCCGATCCCCAACATCCAGAATCGCCTCCACGCCGAAGACCCCGAGCAGTACCCTCGCGACGCCTCGATTGCCTACTTCATGGATCCCGAAGCGCAGCTCGTCGCCACGCGCGCTGCTGCGGCGCGCGGGCTCGAGCTCTGCGGCTTCTACCACTCCCATCCTGACCATGGGGCCTATTTTTCCGAAGAGGATCGCCGGCTGGCTGCGCCATGGGACGAACCGCTCTTTCCCGGGGTTGCGTACGTGGTGATGTCCGTGACTCGTGCGGGCGTGCGGGCAGCGAGCCAGTTCGTCTGGAACGACGAAGGCGGTGATTACGAGGAGGTCGCGGTCGACGTCGCCCGTGCTGTCACCGAGCGATGAGGGACGGCGACGAGGAGACGATGGACGAGCCCTTGCACCGGATCGACGTGGGCGGGCGTTCGCCGGCGCTCGCCCTGATCGCCACTCGCGATGCGATGCGCCAGCTGCCCCGCGCCGGTTGGCTCGAGATCGCGAGCGACGATCGCGAAACCGCGGAGGAAACGCTCGGCGCCTACTTCGAGAAGCGCCGCCTCGCCTACGAGCTCGAGCGCAGACCTGACGGTCGCTATCGCGTTCGGGTGCGACTCGGGAGCTGACCCCAGGCTGGTCCGCGGCGCGGACGATGCCGTGGACGAGGAGCGAGGATCACGGGGTTGGAGGCGTGGCGTTGCCGCACGCATCCACCAGCGCCTGCGCGATACCGGCCTCGCGACGTTCGCGCGCATCTTCGGGGAGCGCCACGTTGCCGCCCTGCCGCAATCTCGCTAGCCAGCAGAGCCTGGCGTCGATGCGTTCGCGCGGAGCGCCTCGGGTCGCCGTCCGCGCGCTGGCCAGTGTGTAGAGCGCCTCCTCGATCGCCGGACCGAGACCCGTGACGCGGGATTCGACGGCGGCCCGTGTCGCGGCGTCGCCGGCGAGTAGGAGGCTCGCGGTGCGAAGCGGCTCGGAGCGTGCGCGCACGAGCTCGCCGAACGCCGAGCCTTCGAGCGGCGGCTCCGCGACGGACACGAACCGTATGGCCCCATCGAGAAGCCGGGGATCCGTGAGCGTGGCGACCACGTCGAGTGCCGTTGCGAGTCGCCTGGCATCACCGGATAGCGCGAGGCCCTTGATCGCTGCCAGGCGAACGTTTCTGTCGTCCGCCTCGGCACGCGCCACCTGCTCCAGCGCCGCTGCGGCTCGTGGGGCAGGGGAGGTGGTCAGCGCGGTCGCGAAGTCCTTGCGCTCGAGGATCGGGCCGTTGGGGTCGAGGAGCGCGTCGATCACCGCGTTCTCGGCGGTCGTGTCACCGAGCGCCACCAACGCCACCAGCGCCCACTTTCGATCCTGTTCCTTCAGCAACCCCGCTAGCCGGGCGTCCTGATAAGCAATCTCGCCGCGTGCCGCCCGCGTCAGAAAAGGGATCGCGCTGGGGTCGCCGATTCGCGCCAGCGCTTGATAGGCCAGCTCTGCGCCCGTTGCCGGCGCGCGCTCGATGAATGCCACCAGATCGCCCACCGCCGATGGCGCCCCGAGCTCGCCGAGACGATGCACGGCTTCGACCGCACGGCGCTCGTCGCCGAAGCGCACGGCCCAACGCTCGCGCAGCACGGTTGCCGTGCGCGACGAACCTCGCGCAACGTACGCCGCGAACGCGGCACACACGAGGGCGGTGCCGAAGATCGCCACGAGCGCCGCGCGCGTTCGGACGCGCTGCTGGGGACGCTCGTTGCTTGCTGCTGATACCGCCGGTGTCGTAGCGGTCAATCAGGCCGCCAGCTTGGGCATCGAGAACTGCTCGGGATGCTTCAGGTACTCGAGCGCACGGTCGAGCTGGTGGTCGACCTTGTCGCGCTCGGCCGGCTGAGCCGTGGCACCATCCTGTGGCGCGGTTTCGCCGCCGCCCTCGCCTCCCTCGTCGTTCGCGGGACCCTGCTCGTCATCGGCAGGCGGCTCGGCCATGGGCTTCTTCGGGACGCGCTTGCTGATCGGCGGCGCCTTGCGCGGCTTGCCGGCGCCGTTGGTCAGATGGCCGCTCAGGTCTTCCTCGCGGATCGCCTGATCGGAGTCGTCGCTGCCGATGGTGCCATCGGCGCGTACGACCACGTCCGGTTCGATACCGTGCCCTTGGATCGAGCGGCCGCTGGGCGTGTAGTAGAGCGCAGTGGTGAGGCGCAGGCCGGAATCGTCCGGCAGCGGCACGAGCGTCTGCACCGAACCTTTCCCGAACGAGCGCAGCCCCATGATCGTCGCGCGGTGATGATCCTGCAGCGCACCGGCGACGATCTCGCTGGCGCTGGCGCTTCCTTCGTTCACCAGCACCACCATCGGGACGTCGGTGCGTGAGTCGTCACCCTCGGCAGTGAAGCGAGGCTGCTGCTCTTGCACGCGCCCGGCCGTGTAGACGATCAGGTCGCCGCGCTCCAGGAACTTGTCGGCCACCGAGACCGCCTGGTCGAGAAGGCCGCCGGGATTGTTGCGCAAGTCGAGAACCAAGCCGGTCAGCTTCTGGTCTTTCTCCAATCCGCCGATTGCGTCGCCCAGCTCTTCGTCGGTGGAGCCGAGGAATTGGCTGATGCGTACGTAACCGTAGCCGGGCTCGAGCAGGCGCGCGCGCACGCTCTTGATGTGGATGATGGCGCGCTTGAGGGTGAAGTCTTTCGGCTCGTTCCAGCCTTCGCGCACGATGGCGATGGTGACCTCGGAGCCGGGCTTCCCGCGCATGCGCTTCACGGCCTCGTTGAGGTTCATGCGCTTGGTCGACTCGCCGTTGATCTTCACGATCTGATCGCCGGCCTGTATGCCCGCCACGGCGGCGGGCGTGTCGTCGATGGGGGAGACGATCGTGAGCACGCCTTCCTTGAGCGTGATCTCGATTCCGAGGCCGCCGAACTCGCCCTTCACCTCGGTGTTCATCTCCTTGTAGAACTCGGGCGGCATGAAGCTAGAGTGTGGGTCGAGGGTCTGCAGCATGCCGTTGATGGCGCCGTAGACGAGTTGCTCGGGATCCACCTCTTCCACGTACTGGCGCTGCACGAGCTCGAGGACCTTGGTGAAGACCTTGAGCTTGTCGTAGGTGTCCGCGGCGCGCGCCGTGGCGCGCAGATCCATGCCCAGCGTCAGTAGCCCGGCCACGGCGATGCTCGCGATCGCCACCCAGATCCATCGGGAAATGCCTCGATTCATGTTGCTCCTCGACCGCTCGAACTCTCGACCTGCTCGTCGTTGCTCACCGCACGGCCCGCTGCATGCCCTCGGCTCCGGGTGCGTCTCCACGTGTCCACGCTCGGGTTTGCGCGTCGCGCATCACCCGCGCGCAGTACTCAGTTTGCTCGACCGCGGTCACTTCGCGAAATCGCCGCTCGCCTGCAGCGTCGTCGAGCCGCTCGGCGCGATCACTCGCCCAGCTCGAGACCGTCGGCGACCCAGTCCGTGATGCAGTCGTCGATCTCGTGGGGGCTAGCCACTCCGCGCGGGTCCTCGCCGAGGACGAAAACCGTGGTGGGCGGCTGTTCGGGACGAGTCTCGGGGCGGTAGTGGCCGGAGCGCAGGTGCCGCACCATCACCGCGTGCTGTTCGTCCATCAGACGCTGGATCGTGGCGCGACGATCCTCGACTCCGGGAGCCGAAGCGAGCGCCGCGTAGCTGGTCTTCTTGGAAGCGATGATGGTGCCACCGATGTAGATGTGGGTGGTCACGAGCTGCACCGGCAATCCACTGTCCTCGGTCTGGACGTGATAGTCGCGTCCACCGAGCCGGACGTTCTGGTTGGATCCGGGGATCATCGTGCGCTCCAGACGAAGCGGGACGAGTGAAGGCGGCGCCTCGAACGATCGTGTAGCATTGCGCTTCGCCCCCTTCAAGAAACCTGCGCGCGTCGCGCGACTTCGGCCGGCTCGGCCAGCTCCAGCCGATGCTCGAGCTCGATGGATTCGACGTCCTGGATCGCCTCGCCCAAGAGCCGCGTCCCTACGCGGATGAACGTGAGCCGGTCGTCGGTGACCAGGAACTTGGTGGGGCGCTCGGGCGGCAAGCGGCGCGCGAGCGGCAAGGTGCGGACCGCGCGCGCGACCTCGGCGGCGGTTTCGGCAGCGGAGTCGACGAGCTGCACGTCGGCTCCCATGGTGGACGCGATCGCCGCCTTGAGCAGCGGGTAGTGCGTGCAGCCGAGGATGAGCGTGTCCACGCGCGCCGCGCGCAGATCGGCCAGGTAGTGTTCGCAGACCGAACGAGCGACGTCGGTTTCCTCCCACCCCTCCTCGGCGAGCGGTACGAACAGCGGGCACGCGCGCGCGTGGACCTCGACCCCGGGATCGAGCGCCTCCAGGGTACGTGCGTAAGCGCCGGACTCGATCGTGCTGCGCGTGCCGATCACGCCGACGCGATGGGCACGGGTCGCGGCGACCGCCGCCCGCGCGCCCGCTTCCACCACACCGAACACCGGGAAACGGTCGAGCGCCACGAGCTCGGCCTGCGCCAGCGACGAGGCCGTGTTGCATGCCACCACCAGTGCCTTGATTCCTCGCGACGAGAGCTCGTCCGCGGCTTCGAGCGCGTACCGGCGCACCGTGGCGGGGGACTTGGTTCCGTAGGGCACGCGAGCCGTGTCGCCGAGATAGAGAAACGCCTCGCCGGGAAGGGCGCGCCTGAGCGCGCGCAGCACCGTGA
>CAYUSL010000006.1:0-40533 GCA_964447125.1 uncultured bacterium
GCCCGCTGCGGCAAAGCCGCAGCAAAGCCGCAGCGGGACCCACCCCCGAGGCGCTCGGCTTACGCTCGCGGCTCGCCTCCGGCTCGCGGAGAGACGGACGGCGAGCGGGGAGTCCACGGCGCAGATCGCAGGATCGCGGGGCGCAAGCGGGGCTCTTCCAGCGCCCTGAGCTCGCTCGGTACCTCTGGCGCCGTGAGAGATAGACGGGCGCGCGGGGAGAGAAGGGTGACCGCTGGCCGAGCCCACGGGTTTGCGCCGTGGCGGCAGCGCAGTCAGCGCATCACTCTCAGCTGCCGCGCGAGCTTCGATTCTGGCGTTCGAGAAACTCGTCCCAGCCCATCACTGCGATGCCGTCCGGCGCCCGGCTCGTGAATCCGATGTCGAGGGCGTCGTCGAGGCGCAGGCTGCGCAGCGCGTCGTAGGTGATGCGCGGGTCGTCGATGACCACCACGTCCCCCTCGACGCGAAAGCCCACCTGTTCCACCACGAACTCCTCGATGGGAATCGCCTGCGCCAAGTCGGGCGACTGGCCAGCGACGACGCATGGCACCGAGCGGTCGTCACTGCCGAAATGGGTGGCCGGCGCCTGGACGCGCAACACCTGGGGCGGGACCTTCATGGCTTCGATTCCTCTCGCGGCGTACGCGCGACCCTCGCAGCAGGGCTCGCTTCGAGCGGCGGATTGTGACGCGGGCTCGTCTCCACCGCCGCGGCGCCGTCGACGCGCACGGCGCGGCCCTCGACCCGTACGCGACCCTCGACGATCCAGCGGATCGCCTGCGGATAAATGCGGTGCTCCTCGACGAGGATGCGCGCCGCGAGGGTGGCCTCGTCGTCGTTGGGAAGAACGGGCACCACGGCCTGCACGATGATCGGCCCCGTGTCGGTGCCTTCGTCGACGAAGTGCACCGTGCAACCCGTGAAGCGCACCCCGTAATCGAACGCCTGGCGCTGCGCGTGAACGCCCGGAAAACTGGGCAGGAGCGCCGGGTGGATGTTGACGAGGCGTCCCGCCCAGCGGCGCACGAAGAACGGGCTCAACACCCGCATGAAGCCCGCGAGCACCACCAGCTCGACGCCGGCGCGCTCGAGCTGGGCGATGAGCGCACGCTCGAAGTCCTCGCGGCTGGCGTAGCCACGGTGCTCGACGACGACCGTCGGGACTCCCGCCGCCGCGGCACGCGCCAGGCCCTTGGCGCTCGGATCATTGCTGATGACGACGCCAATCGCGCACGGCAGGCTTCCGTCGGCAACGCGATCGAGGATGGCCTGTAGGTTCGAGCCGCTTCCCGAGATCAGCACGCCGAGCGTGCGTGGCGCGCTCATGGCGCGCCGAGCCACTCGATGGCTGCGCCGGCTTCGCGACGCGGCACGACCTCGCCGAGGACCATCGGCGCCTCGCCTTCGGCGCGCAGCACCGCGCACACCGTGTCCGCATCCGCTGCCGGCACGATCAGCACCATTCCCACGCCCATGTTGAACGTCCGCCACGCTTCCTCGGCGCCGACACCCTTGGCGACCAGGAAACGGAAGACCGCGGGCACCTTCCAGGCCGACCGGTCGATGCGCGCTGCGAGCTCGGCAGGCAGGCAGCGCGGCAACTTCTTCTCGAAGCTGCCGCCCGTGATGTGGGCGGCCCCGCGCACCGCACCCGTAGCGAACGCCGCGAGCACCGAACGGCAGTAGATGCGAGTGGGAGTGAGCAGCACCTCGCCGAGTGTGCCGGGACCGAGCTCGGGAACGACGAGCGCGGGATCGAGCCGGTGATGGTCGAAGAGCACGCGGCGCACCAGCGAGTAACCGTTCGAGTGAATGCCACTCGACGGCAACCCGATCAGCAGATCGCCTGCGGCGACGGCGCTCGGGTTCGGGATGCGCTCGCGCTCGACCACGCCCACGGCGAATCCCGCGAGATCGTATTCCCCCGCGGGGTAGGAATCCGGCATCTCGGCAGTTTCGCCGCCGATGAGCGTGCATCCGGCCTCAGTGCAGCCATCGCGAATGCCCGCGACCACACGCTCCACGACGCCCGCTTCGAGCAAACCGGTCGCGAAGTAATCGAGGAAGAAGAGCGGCTCGGCGGCCTGCGGCAGCAGGTCGTTCACGACCATCGCCACCAGGTCGATGCCGACGGTGTCGTGGCGGCCCATGCGGAACGCGATACGCAGCTTGGTGCCGACGCCATCGGTCGACGACACCAGCACCGGCTCGCGGTAGCGCGTGGTGTCGAGGCGGAAGAGGGCGCCGAAGCCGCCAATGTCGCCGAGCACCTCGGGACGCCGCGTCGCCGCAGCGATCGCGCGAAAGTGCCCGATCAGATCTTCCGCGGCATCGACGTCCACACCTGCATCTCGGTACGTGAAGTCCTTGCCTTCAGCCACGGTTCGAGACCCAGCCGCCTTTCCGCGCTGCGATGCGCACGCGCCGCTCGTGGCGCCCACGCGCGAGCAGCGAGTTAGCGGGGCCGGCGAGGCACCGTCAACCGTGCTCGGCGCTGCCGTCGCTGTTGACGCCCAGCCTCGGCATCGACCATGAAGCGGCGCCGGACGCGCGTCTCCGCGTTCGCGTTCCCCGCCATGCCTCGTCCACGATCGTCCCGCCGCGCGGCGCGCCGTGCGTTCGCCGTGCTCGGCCTGCTGGCGCTCGCCGCGGCGGCGCTGGTCGCGCCGCGCTTGGTGACGAGCCTGCGTCACGACGGCTGGTCGCGCACCCTCGTGGGTGCCTACTACTACGTGTGGTTCCCCGAGAATTGGAAGCTCGGCACGCTCGGCGACCGCACCGTACCGCGCATCGAGCCCACGCTCGGCCGCTACTCGTCCCAAGACCCAGAGGTCGCCGAGAAGCACATCGAGTGGGCGAACGAGCACGGGATCGACTTCTTCGTGCTGTCGTGGTGGCCGCAGGATCCCGACATCGAACGACGCGCACAAGAAGGATTCCTCAAAGCGCGCAACCTGGGTGACATCCGCTTCTGTCTGCTCTACGAGTCGCAGGGGCTCGCGTTTCATCCCGGCCTCGGCACGGTGAACTTCGGCGGCGCCACCATCGAGACGTTCCTCGAGCACTTCGACGTGCTCGCCGACCGCTACTTCTCGAACCCGAGCTACCTCAAGATCGACGGGCGGCCCGTGGTGATCCTCTACATCACCCGCACCTACACCGGGCTCTACACCGACGCCATCCATCAGCTTCGGCGCCGCATGCGCAAGCGCGGGATCGATCTCTTCCTGGTGGGGGACGAAATCTTCTGGAAGGTGAAGCGCGGCGACACCCTGGAAGCCGACCAGAACGAGCCGGTGCCCGCCCGCGTGAAGCTCTTCGACGCCATCACCTCGTACAACCTCTACGAGGGCGAGTTCGAGCAGCACCGCGGGTACCGCGGCCTGCTGCGCTTGCTCGCCGACTCGCGCGGGCTCTATCGCCGCTACCGTGACGCTGCCGGCGACGCCACCGTGCTCTTTCCCCAGGTGTTACCCGGCTACAACGATCGCGTCATGCGGCTGCCGGGGGTGAACCATTTCGCGGTGCCGCGCGTGACGCGACCCGAGGACCCGCCGGGCAGCACCCTCGCGACCTACATCGCACGCCTGGCTCGCCCGTTTCTCGATCCGCGCACGCCCGTGGCGCTGGTCACGAGTTTCAACGAATGGAACGAGGGCAGCCAGATCGAGCCGACCCGGCCGAGCTCGCCCACCATCCGCGACTCGAGCCGCGAGGGAGATCGCTTCACCCAAGGCTTCCCCTACCAGGGTTACGGCACCACGGAGCTCGAGACGCTGCGCGATGCGTTCGTCGGGCTCGCGGGGCGCGTCACCCGCGCAGCCGATGGAACCCCATGGGCCGGTGTGGAGGTCAGCGCTTGGTCGGGTGCCGAGCGCGCCGCAGTGACGCGCACCACCTCGAATGGCCTCTACACGCTCTCGCGCCGCTGGCTCGAGCCGGGCAGGCGCTATCGAATCGTCGCCGGCGATCCCGCACTCGGTGCTTCGCCGAGCCGCGTGGTGGAGATCGACGCCGAGCGTGCGCGCACCGGCGTGGACTTCGCACTGTGACGAGCGCCCTCGCGCCGGCAGCGAGCGTGCCAGGACGCCGCCGCGTAGCCGTCGAGCTGCTGGCGGTCATGGCGCTCGCGGTGGCGCTGCGCGCGCTGCTCATTGCGTTCGATCACGGAGTCACCCTCGACTCCGACGAGGCCGTGATCGGCCTCATGGCGCGCCACATCCTCGCCCACGGCGCACGCCCGGTCTTCTTCTACGGTCAGGAGTACATGGGGGCGTTCGAGGCCTATCTCGCGGCCGCGGTGTTCGCGGTCACGGGTGCCTCGACGTTGGCGCTCAAGGGCATGATGCTCGGCCTCGACTTGGCGCTGGTGGCGTCGTTCGTCGCTCTCGGCCGCGCGGTGCTCGGCAGCCGTGCTGGGCTTTTCGCCGGGCTCTACGTGGCGCTCGCGCCGGCGTTTCTCGCGATCTACGGCCTCAAAGCGCGGGGCGGCTACGTCGAGACGGTCTTGGTGGGAAACCTGCTACTCGCTGGCTCGGTCGGGCTCGGACAGCTCGCGCCGCGTGCGTGCCAGGTGCGGGCTGCGGTCCTCGGTTTCCTCGCAGGGCTCGGGTTCTGGACGCACACACTGTCGGCGCTCTACTTCCCGGTGGTGAGCGTGGTGTGGCTCGCGAGCGGCTCCTCAGCGCGGCGGCTGAAGCCGCTGGCACTCGCCGTCGTGGGCGCGGTAGTGGGCTCGGCGCCGTTTGGATGGCGCAACCTCCACACCGGCTTTCAGTCGTTCGGCAACGTGAGCTGGGTGGACTGGGGTACGGCGTGGCAGCACCTGGAAGGGCTCGTGACCGTCGGCCTGCCGACGGTGCTCGGTGCCCGCGATGTGTGGGCCTTCGACGAGATCGCACCCGCCGCGGGAATCGCGTTTGCGCTGGCCAACGTCGCGCTCGCGATCGTGAGCGTGCGTCGCGTTCTCGCACCCGATGTGACTTTCGCTCGGCGCGCAGTGCCGATCGGCGCATGGCTCACGGCGTTGCTTGCGCTCTTGGTCGACGCCAAGAGCGTCTTCGGCGGCGAATCGCACGAGCCCCGCTATCTCTTCCCGCTCTACACCGCGTTCGGGCTGTCGTTCGGGATCGCGCTCGCCGACGCCTGGGAGCGCCGGCGACGCGCCGTGCTCGCGCTGGGCGCGGCGCTCGTGGCCGGTCAGCTCTTCGGGCTGGCGCGCCAGGATCCGTCGCTCATGCTCGGGATCTCGGCGGGGCAACGTGTCGCCCGACACAACGACAAGCTCCTCGCGCTTCTCGACAAGCTCGGCGTCACCAGCATCTACACCGACTACTGGGTCTCCTATCGTCTCGTTTTCGAGAGCGAGGAGCGCGTTCGCGCGAAGCCTTTCGGCCACGTCGTGGTCGAGCGCGTGCCGGCGATGAGCGCCGCCGTCGACGCTGATCCCAATCCCGCGTTCGTGCTGCTCGGCGACGCGGCGTCGGGATTCCGCGCGGCGCTCGAACGCCGTGGACTCGCGTTCCGAGAACGGGCGGCGGGGCCTTACCGGGTCTTCTATCGCGTGGAGAACCTCGAGGAGGTACGCCGCTGGCGCTATCCGTTCTCGTGAACGTGCACCGCAACGAGCGGTGCCGGTTCAGCGCTGCACGGGCTGGCCGTCACCGCGTCCCAGCACCAAGGTCGCGTTGGTGCCCCCGAAGCCCAGCGAGTTCGAGAGCGCGACGTCGATCGCTGCGGCGCGGCTCACGTGGGGCACGTAGTCGAGGTCGCAATCCGGGTCGGGATGATCGAGGTTGATCGTGGGCGGCAGCATTCCGTGCTGGATCGCCAACGCCGTGAGCACGGCCTCCACCGCACCGGTTGCGCCCAGGCAATGACCGAGCATCGATTTGGTGCTCGACACCGCCAGGCGGTCGGCGTGGGGGCCGAACACGGTGCGGATCGCACGGGTCTCCGCGAGATCGTTCATCGGAGTCGAGGTGCCGTGGGCATTCACGTAGCCCACGCGCTCGGGCGCAACGCCGGCATCGGCGAGCGCCGCACGCATGCAACGCGCGGCTCCTTCGCCGCCGGGCGAAGGAGCCGTGACGTGGTGGGCGTCGCCGCTCATGCCGTAGCCCAGCACCTCGGCGACGATCGGCGCACTGCGGGCGATCGCCCGCTCGCGCTCCTCGAGGACCACCACCGCGGCACCGTCGCTCATGACGAAGCCGTCGCGATCGCGATCGAAGGGGCGACTGGCGCGGGCAGGTTCGTCGTTGCGCGCCGAGAGCGCACGCATCGCCTCGAAGGCGCCAAGGCCGAGCCTCGAGAGCGCCGCCTCGCTACCACCGGCCAGCACCACGTCGGCGCGCCCGGCTCGGATCCAGTCGAGGCCGAGGCCGATCGAATGGGCACCGCTCGCGCAAGCGCTCACCGGAGCCACGATGGGCCCCTTGGCGCCGCTTCGGATCGCGATCTGACCCCCGGCCAGATTGATGAGCACCATCGGCAGAAAGAACGGCGTGAGCCGGGGCCGCTCCGGGTCGTCGACGGCGCCGGCGAGCGCGTGGATGGTGGCGATGCCGCCGATGCCACTCGAAACCGCCACCCCGACGCGCTCGGCCAGATCGGCACCGATCTCGAGGCCCGCGTCGGCGATCGCCAGCGACGCGCACGCGATCGCCAACTGGATGAAGCGATCCATGTGGCGCGCGTCCTTGGGCGACAGGAACACGTGCGGGTCGAAGTCACGCACCTCGCCGGCGATGTGAGTCTTGAGCCCGGCAGTATCGAACGACCGTATCCGGGCAATTCCGGATCTGCCGGCTAGCACCGCCGCCCACGTCGTGGTGGTGCCGACCCCGAGGCAGGTCGCGAGACCGGTTCCCGTGATCACTGCGCGTCGCACGTCGTCTCCGCTCCCGGGCCCGCGCCGCGGGGCGCGCGCAAGCGAGATTACCACGCGCTTCGCACCCCCTCGGGATTGACATCGCGGCCGCCTCGGCTAAGTAAGCTGCCGCTGGGAGCGAGCTCGTCCGGTTCCGCCTCGGCTCGAGAAGCCCGATCCCGCGCCACGGCTCCTTCGATCGCTGCGCCCATCTCCTGCCCGCTCTTTGCTCGCTGCGCTCATGACGCGATCCACCCGCGCCGGCTTCCTCTCGGTGGTGCTGCCGGCCTACGACGAAGAGGCGGCCATCGAGCGCGCGCTCACTGCGGTACGCGAATACTTGGACGGGCGTGTCGCCGGCTACGAGATCGTGGTGGTCGACGACGGCTCGCGCGACGCGACCGCCGCAAGGGTGAGCGGCGCAGCCGCCAGCGACGCACGCATTCGGCTCTTGCGCTCAGCGCGCAATCGCGGCAAGGGTCACGCGGTACGCGAGGGAATTCTGGCGAGCCGCGGCGATGCCGTGGTTTTCCTGGACGTCGACCTATCGACCCCCATCGCCATGCTGGAGCGAGTCTGGCCCTTGCTCGACGCCGGCGCTCACGTCGTGGTCGGCTCGCGGAGGATGGCCGGATCGGAGATCGAGGTGCATCAGGGTGCCCTGCGGGAGAGCCTCGGTGACGTGTTCCGGCGCGGAGCGCGGCGCTTGCTCGGCATCCCCGTCAGCGATCTCACCTGCGGCTTCAAGGTGTTCACGGGTCCGGAGGGGCGAGCACTCTTCCGGCGCGTGACGCTCACCGACTGGAGCTTCGACGTGGAGCTCCTGGTCGCCGCCGTCGACGCCGGGCTCGAGGTACGCGACGTGCCGGTTCGGTGGCGAAACGACCCGGACTCGAAGGTGCGACTGGCCCGCGACCTGCCGCTCGCGGCGCTCGGCATCCTACGCGTGTGTCTGCGCCGCTTCCGAAGACACTACCGCCGCCCGCTCGAGATCGAACGGACGGCGCTGCGCTGACGGACGGGGGAGGGGACGGTGTCGCACCGAGCCTCGCGCCGCGAGGCTCGCGTGCGCTCACCCGGCGGGAAAGCGCGTCACATGTGCCCCTTCACCATGGGCAGCCCTTGCTCGACGGAAACCTTGAATTTCTTCGGAATGACTTTCTTCCACTCGGCCGCGACTGGGGGGACGTAGATCTGGCGGATGTAATCGAATCCCAGTCGCACGTGGCTCTGGTCCACAGGCTCGCGGGACAGCGTGACCGTGCTGTACTTCGGCACGCCGAGCGCCTTGAGACGCTTGGCAAGATCGGCCTTGATCTCCTCGTCGGTGACGTTGCGGCTGAAGCGCGCGATGTCGAGGGCAGCGCTGCGCACCTTGTACCACTGCCAATAAGCGCCGACGTAGTCCGAGATGCTCCAGGAACCGCCGACGACGATGGCCACGACCAGGATCGTCCGCGGCGTGATGCCGCCTCGCTGATCTGCGATCCAACTCCGCATGGCTGTACCTCCTGACGAATTGCTGGATTTCCCGATCACCGGCGCGCTCACTCTTAGCCGCGCGCTTTCGGCATTGTCAACGCGCCCAGCGATCGCGCTCGCGGCGCGCGACCCGCGCAGCCATCCCGACTGCGTTGCGGGTATTCTGCGCCGCCGGCGTTCGCGACGGCGCTCTCGATCTACGGAGCCGACGTGTACCACAAGTTCTTCGGACTGACCGACGCGCCGTTTCGGATCACTCCCGATCCGCGCTTTCTCTATCTCGGCCCCGCTCACCGCGAGGCGCTCGCGACCCTCATCTACGGCATCCGCGAGCGCAAGGGGCTGGTGGCGCTCACCGGTGGGGTGGGCACGGGCAAGACGACGCTGCTCGAGGGGCTCTTCGAGCGGCTCGCGAGCGAATGCGTGTTCGTCCGCGTCCGCGACCCGCGTGCCGACTTCACCGCGATCCTGCGCGAGCTGCTCGGTGCGCTGGGACTACCGTCGCAAGGAGTCGATCGCACCGAAGCCATGCGGCTCTTGTGGGAGCGGCTCTCCGCCGCCGACGCCGTGGACATCAACCCCACGCTGGTGATCGACGAGGCCCAGGACGTCCGCGACGAGGTCCTCGAGGACTTCCGCTTGCTCTCCAACCTGGAGACGCACGATCGCAAGCTGATCCAGATGCTGCTGGTCGCGCAGCCCGAGTTTCGTCGCCGTCTCGAAGCCCCCGGCCTCGAGCCGCTCCGTCAACGAATCGCGCTCTCGACCACGCTGCATCCGCTCACGCTCTCCGAATGCACGGCCTACGTGAAGCACCGCCTGTCGGTTGCCGGCGCCGAGCCCGACGGCATCTTCGCCATCGGTGCGTTCGAGGCGATCCACGACTACGCCCGCGGCATACCTCGGCTCATCAACGTGGTGTGCGACGGCGCGCTGTCGATGGGCTACGCGACCGGCACGCGGCCGATCCACGCGGCCTTGGTGCGCGAGGTGGTGCACGATCTGCGCGGCGAGGGTGCGCCGCTCGGAGGCGAGGTCGAGCCCGCGCGCACACCGCGCTCGTCGTCGCCGGCGCAATCGCGAACTCGACGTGCATCCGGGGGGCGCTGGGTCGCCGCTGCAGGGATCGGCTCGGCGTTGGCGCTGGTCGCGGCGCTGGCAGGTCCGCGGCTCTCCGGTCGAGCCCACCACAGCGCGGCCATCCCGAAAGCGCCGGTCGCCGCCACACCGAGACCGACCGCGGACACCGTGGCGCCAGCTCTCGCACGGCCCGACGCCGCGCGCACGAATCCCGAAGCGGGGGAGCAGCGAAGCCTCGCCACCACCGCCGCCACCGCGCCCATCGAGCCGCCACCGCCTTCCTCCGCGGTCGTCGGCGACGAGCGCAGCGCGCATCGGAACCTCGCCGCGATCGCTCCGCCTCCGTTGCCCGTGCCAGAGCCGAGTGAGAGCACGGCGCCGAGCGTTCCCGAGCAACACCCCAGCGACGTCCCGCAGATCCCGCCACCCGTACGCGAGCCCGTTCTCGACGGCGTGCCCGAGGTCCGCGAAAACGCGCGCAACGAGCGCCTGACCGCGCACCTACCGGCCGACGCCAACACAGCGGAAGGCGTGCTGGACGACGACGCCGAGCGAGAGCAAGCCGCTCGCGAGCAGGAGCGCCTCCGTCTCGCCAAGGAACAGGCTCGGCTCGCCAAGGAAGAGGCTCGCGAGCGCGAAAGGGACAAGGCGAAGGAGAAGGCGCAGGCCAAGGAGAAGGAGCGGGCCGCAGCCAAGGCACTAGCGGATCGCAAGGCCGCGGCCCGCGAGCGCGACGAGGCGAGCTCGGCGCCCGACCGTACCGCCGCGAGCGCGCTCCCCGAGCGCGGAGGCGCGCCGGATGCGACCCTCGACGAAGCGACCGCCGAACGCGAGTCCGCCTCGGCGGGCTCGCGGGTGGCTTTGCTTCGACCCGACGGCGAATCGCCGACTGCGACGACCCGCCCCGTGGCCAAGATGCTCATCGTCCCGGACGCTCCCGAAACCAGCCAGCCCGTGGCGGCCAGCGTGCGCATGAAAGAGCTCTATGCCGCACGCAAGCTCGGCGCAGCCGAGGTCAGCCCGCATTTCGTCCCCGGCGATACCGTGAACCTGGTCGCCGTGTACGAGCTCGCCAACGTGTCGCCGGATGCCGGCCCCGTGGCGATCGATCTCTGGGTTCGCGGCCCGAATCAGGAGAACGTCCCCACGCTCGGCGCGCGGCGCGAGCTCGCGGCGCGAGCAGGCACGTTCCAGGCAGCCGTCGCTCGGCGCATCCCAGTCAATGCCCCGTCGGGCGTCTATGGGCTCGTGGCTCGCGTGAGCCACGGCGGCACCGAGTCACGCCGCGTGTTTCTGTTTCGCGTCGACTGAGACGAAGGACCGTCACGGTCCGCTGGGCGAGCCGAGCTTCCCGGACACAACCCCCGCGTCCGTGCGCCGACGCGCGCGCCAACGCCTGAGCGCCTGGTGCACGAGCTCGACGGTGGCGCTCGCGAGCAAGAGCTCGGGAATCCACGCCAGGCTCGCTTCCGGCGACACCAGCCCGATCTCGTAACCGCGCCACGTGATCGGCCAGAAGATCGGCTCGCCTCCCGATGCGTGCCACTGGAACGAGTCCAGAAGGAGATGGCTTGCCGAGCCGAGCAACAACACGGCGAAGGCACCCGGCCGGCGTTCGCGGACGAAGAGATGGGAGAGGGCGTAGCAGGCGAGCAGCAACCCCACCGGCAGATGCCCCGGCATCCACATCCAGTACCACTGCGGCTCGGCGAGCTGTCCGGTGCGGAAGTTGATCTCGCCGATGATGCGCACAGGCAGCCGGCTCAAGAGATCGGGCAGGCAGTTGCCGATGACCAGCAACACCACGCCGTGCTTGAGCCGGAGGAAGCGGCCGGTGAGGTGGCCGGCGACGCCGTGGGTGATGAGATCAGGCATCGTCCCACCGCTCGACGAGGCCGCGCCGCGCGGGGTCCCATCGGAAGACGATCACGCCGAGGCCCAGCGCGGCGATCATGCCGACCAGCGAGGCGCGGTTCTTCCAGGGTCGCGCCTCGTGGATGTACACGCGACGCGCGTCGAGGTAGCCGGCGGAACGAAACACTCCCTCGACGCTCACCGTGACGCCCCGAGCGACACCCGCGGGTAGCACGCCGTCGGGCGGACGCACCCGCCCCAGACCGCGGCCGGCGCGTACCACGATCATGCCGTCCTCGACGGCACGGACCCGCTGCACCGATAGCCTGAGCTCCTTGCCGTCCCAGCGTTCCGGGTCGGCCAGGCAGTTGGCGAACGTGATCTCGTGCATCGGACCGGAGAACGCGAACCAAGCCATGACACCAAACAAGGCCATCAGCGCCAGCGACGCGCGCACGGCGCGGTTGCGATCGTCGAAGCCACGCGCGATCGCGGATCCGGAGGAGCTCGACATGGGAAGGAGCGACGCGCGGAGGGCGATCGCGGAGCGCGGGAGAATAACAGCCGCGTCGACACGCGGGCGCGGCGTGGAGCCGGGCCGTGCAGCCGGGCGACGCACGGAAGCGCGCCTTGACTCCGAATCGCGTCACCGTACACTGCCCGCCGCTCGCGCGGCGCGCGAGCTCCCTTCACAGCAACACGCGCGATGCGGCTGGATGCCCGCTCGCGCCGGCGCCCAAAGCCCTCTCGAACCCCGGAGACGCACGACGATGAAGTTCTTTCTCGACACCGCGAACCTCGACGAAGTGAAGGAAGGCGTGGCCGCCGGTTTGGTGGACGGCATCACCACCAATCCGAGCCTGGTGGCGAAGGAGGGCAAGCCCTTTCGCGCGGTGGTGGACGAGATCCTGGCGCTCGTCGATGGTCCCGTGAGCCTCGAGGTGGTGGCGGTGGACGCCGAGGGGATCGTCAAGGAAGGCCGCGAGCTGGCGGCGATCCACAAGAACGTCGTGGTCAAGGTGCCGCTCATCCCCGAAGGTCTGAAAGCCGTGCGTCGGCTCTCGAACGAAGGCATCCGCACCAACGTCACGCTCGTGTTCTCGCCCACCCAGGCGTTGCTGGCCGCGAAGGCCGGTGCGTCCTACGTGAGCCCGTTCATCGGCCGCCTCGACGACATCAGCCAGCAGGGAATGGACATCATCGAGGACATCCGTCAGATCTACGACAACTACGACTACGAGACCGAGATCCTGGTGGCCTCGATTCGCCACCCGGTGCACATACTCGACGCGGCCCGGATCGGCGCCGACGTCGCGACCATGCCGTACAAGGTGATGATGCAGCTCGCTCAGCACCCCCTCACGGACATCGGCCTCGCCAAGTTCCTGTCGGACTGGAAGAAGGTACCCAAGAGCGAGTGAGCGGCGCGCCGTGGCAGTCGCCGCCCCGATCAGTGGATCGTTGGTCGGGACTTGGCACCGCGGCGAATGATGTGCTCGATCGCCGCGCGATCTTCGGCGCCCGGCGTCTCCCGCAGGTAGGCGCGCAGATCCTGGGCAGCCGCTTCGTGCGAGCCGAAGCGGTGGTAGAGCAGACCGCGATCGCGGCGCAGCATCGGATTGTCGGGCTGGGTGAGCACCAGCCACTCCATCACCTCGAGCGTCTTCATCGCGTCGCCGCGCCCGGCGTAAACCCCGCGCAAGTTGCCGAGCATCCGCGCCAGGATGTCGCGGCTCGTGGCACGCGCCAGGTAGCGCTCGGGGACGCGCGCCTCGCCGCCGCCCATCTGGGCCAAGAGTGCGTGCAGGTCGGCATCGCTGACGTCGCGGCCCTGGCCGAAGGCATCGACCAGCGCAGTCTCGCCCGGTCCGAGCTCGATCCGCACCAGGAAGTGCCCGGGAAAGCCCACACCTTCGAGTGTGAGCCCCGCCATCCGGCCCACGGTGATGTAGACCACCGAAAGGGTGATGGGGATGCCGAGCCGCCGCGCCAGCACGTCGTTCAGGAAGCTGTTGCGCGGGTCGTAGTAGTCCTCGGTGTTGCCCCGCAGGCCCTGCTCGACGAAGAGCACCCGCTCCAGCGCGGCGCGTTGGGCGCGCGGCGCGTCGGCGCTACCGACGTAGCGCCGCACGCGCGTGGCCAGCGACGAGAGCTCGCCGAGGACGGAGTCGAGCTGAAGATCCGGGTACGCGATGAGCGCGATCGCGACGGCCGCGTGCGCCAACGGGATGTCGTCGTCGGCGCAATCCACCAGCGCGGCGTAGCGTCGGCGCGGCGTCGACCAATCGCTCATGCGGCTCATTGTAGAACGAAGCCGCGCGTGCGGCGTCGGGAATGCGCGCAGCCAGCGGTGCCCGGTCGCGCTACGCTCGCGCGCGGAGGGTCATCATGAAGATCGACGCCAGCATCGAGACCAACGCGCTCAGCGCGATCCCCGAGGTCACCCGTCTCGCCGAATCGCTCGGATTCGACGGGCTCTGGACCTCCGAGGCGGCGCACAATCCGTATCTGCCGCTGGCGGTCGCCGCGGTGAGCTCGAACCGTGTCGAGCTCGGCACTGCCATCGCGGTCAGCTTCGCGCGCTCGCCGATGGTCACCGCCCAGGTCGCGTGGGACCTTCAGGCGGCGAGCAAGGGACGCTTCATCCTCGGTCTCGGAACCCAGGTGAAGGGCCACAACGAACGGCGCTTCTCGGTGCGCTGGGAATCACCCGGCCCGAAACTGCGCGAGGTGATCCTCTCGCTGCGTGCCATCTGGGACACCTTCCAGAACGGCACACCCCTCGATTTCCGCGGCCAGTTCTACCAATTCTCGCTGATGACGCCGTTCTTCAGCGGCGGGCCGATCGAGCACCCGCGGATCCCGATCTACATTGCGGGAGTGAACGAGTACATGTGCCGCCTCGCCGGCGAGCTCTGCGACGGTTTCCACGTCCATCCCTTCCACACCACCAAGTACGTGCGCGAGTTCGTGAAGCCGCTGGTGGCGGAGGGCGCCGCAAAGACCGGCCGAGATCCCTCGCAGGTTGCGCTCACCAGCAGCATCTTCGTGGTGGCGGGCAAGGACGAAGCGGAGCGCGAGCCGTTCCGGGCGCTGGTGCGCAACCAGCTTTCCTTCTACGCCTCGACGCGAACCTACGCGAAGATCCTCGAGACCCACGGCTGGCAGGAGATCGGCGAGCGGCTCAGCGAGCTCTCACGCACCGGCGGCTGGGCCGAGATGCCGGGCCTCATCAGCGACGAGATGCTGAAGGAGTGCACCGTCGAGGGTACCTGGGACGAGATCCCCGACTTGGTGCGGCAGAAGTACGAGGGCGTGTTGGATCGCGTGTCGCTCTACTGGCCGTTCGTGCCGGGGCGCGAGCCCGATGCCTGGTGGCGGCGCTTCGTCGACATCATCCACCGCTGACGCGACGCACACCGCGGCGCCGCGGAAGCAGCATCAGCATGGCGAGCACGCCGAGCGTCACCGCGCTGAGGGCGAGGCCGAGCCACTGGGCAACCGGGCGGTAGCGGAACTCCACCTCGTGCTGGCCGGCGGGAACCACGACCCCGCGAAGCGCCACGTCCACACGAAGAATGGGCACCTCGCGGCCGTCGACGGTCGCGAGCCACCCGGGTGCCGCGTTGTCGGCGAGGCGTAGCAGCGCTCCGCTCGCGGCGTTCACCGTCAGCCGACTCCGCTCGTCGTGCGTGGCCTCCCACGTCACGGACTCGACCGCACCCGCGCGCGCGACGTCGATTCCAGCCGGGCACTCGGCGCCGTCGCTCACCAGCGTCGCGCGGCGCGGCTGCCAATCGTTCGATCGCAACAGCGCCAATGCATCCGTGGTCTCGCTCACGGCCACGCAATCGTGGACGAGCGATGCACGTCCCAGCGCCGTGTCACTTGCCCAGACCCACGCATCGTCCGTGGCCGCGACGCGCCGCCACCCGGCGCCGACGGGGCGGGCGCCTGGCGCCGTGAGCAACCGGTCCACGGCCAGCAGGTCCAACACCGGCTGCGGCCCGACGGGCGCGTAGTTGAAATCGTACGCGTCGTGCCCCAACGCCAAGGCCAACCAGGATGCGGGCGTGGTGGGGATGCCTCCCTGGGCGGCGAGGTGACCGGTCAGGAGCCCGCGGTGCATGTCGAGCTGGCCGATGCGGCTCAGCACGGAGTGCGAGATACGGAACTGGGCGGGGAAGGGGAATCGTGCCCCGGGAACCGTGGTGGCGATGCGCTCGGCAGGCGTCGGTGGACCGAGCGCTGCGGCCACCTCGCTCGGCCACGCCATCCGCTGCGCCGGCACGGTCACGATCCACGGCCGCGCGAAGCTCACCAGATCGAGTGCCGTGAGCCCCGCGAGCATCCAGCCGAGGCTCCGCGCCCGGGGCGTGGCTGCTGCAGCGACGACGATTGCCAGCGCGGCCACACCGTAGGCGATGGCCCGCACCAGGGCGAACGACACCGCGCGTTGCGCCGCGGCGAGCGCGCTCGGCGCGAGAGCGCGCAGCGGATCGCCCTCGGGCAGGGCACTTTCCTCGACGACGGTGGCCACGAGCGCGCGGAACCGCTCGCTCGCACCACCAGCCCCCACGAAAATCGTCCACGTGAGTAGCGCGACCGCGATCAACGCAACGAGCCCCCCCACGGCACGCCACGCACCACGACGCTCGGCGTGCTGCTCTCCGAGGCGCTCGGCTCCGAGTGCCGCGAGCCACGCGCCGGCGAGGACCGTGAGATGCAGCCAACGCGCGGGATGTCGAGCCCGGCCGAAGAGCGGCACCGCGTCGCGGAACCAGCCATAAACGGGGGTCGCGTGCCCCAGCGCAAGCACCACGCCCAGCACCGCCAGCACCCGGAGGGTCCATCCCTCCCGCGACGTGCGAGGCGGCGCTCCGGCGAATGCGAGCGCCAAGGGTACGAGCCCGAAGTAGGGCGTGACCGCCTCCTGGGTGGGAAATCCCCAATAGCTCGACGCGCCGCCGCCGAAGAACCGGGGAGCGAAGAGACCGAGAAGCTGTGCAGCAGTGAGCCGCGCGCCGAACGAGGCGAAATCGGGTGAGAGCGCGGCGCCACGATTCGACGCCGCGAGGAACTCGGCGTAGGGCACGACCACGGCCCCGGCGAGCCCGAGGCCGAGACCGCATGCCATGGCGGTTGCACCGATCGCTCGCCAACGTGCTCGCAGCGCAACGCCGCGCTCGGTGCGCCCGAGACCGAGCCACGCCCCGACGCCGAGTCCGAAGAGCGCCAGAAAGAGCAGCGTCGAGTACAGGAACTGGCCGTGCCCCGCCAGCACCGCCAGACCGATCGTGAACGCCGCACATGCCACGTCGCGAGCGTGTGGCCCCGCATCGAAACGCACGAGCCTGAGCGACTGGCGCAGCACCCAGGGGCTCCACGCACACGCGGCGAGGTGCGGTAGCCCACCCATCGGCACGTGCCCCACCGTCCAGCCTGCGAGCCCGTACGCCAATCCGCCCAAGCACGCGGACTCACGCCCCAGCGCGCGATCGCGAAGCAGCGCGTACATCCCGAGCCCCGCCCACGCGAGGTGGACCCACCACGTCAGATTGAGCGCCCGGGTGACCGAGAAGAGCGCGTGCAGCAGCGCCACGGGCGGATAGAAGAACTGGGCGATGGGCTCGGCGATGAGCGGGAAGCCCCCCACCAGCCCCGCGCACCACGCCGGCCATTCGCCGCGCGCAAGCCGACCGTAGGCCCACTCGCGCCAGAAGAGCTTCTCTTGCAGCGTGTCGAAGCCGTAGATCGGATCGGAGCCCCACACGTGGGGCGCGAGCACCGCCGTGACGGCGGCGACGATCACCAGCGGGCCCACCGAGGCGCGAAGTCGCGAGCTCACGACGCGAGGAACACCGACGATCGAGCGAGGAGCGCCACGTCGCCGAGCCTGTGCTCGTGGCGCGCGACGGCGACGAAGCGAGCGGATGCTATCGTCCGATGCCAGAGGCGCATAGCCGCACAACTGCGGGGGCCGCGCGCGGCGCCCATCGAGGACCAGACCCAATGCCCCGATCCCGCTTCAGCCATTTCGACTCCCGAGGCCGCGCGCGCATGGTGGACGTGACGCGCAAGAAGGCGACGCGACGCGAGGCGACCGCTCGCGGCTCACTCACGATGCGCGCCAGCACCCTCACACGCATCGAGCGTGGCGAGATCGAGAAGGGCGAGGTGCTCGCCGTGGCGCGCGTCGCCGCGATCCAAGCGGCCAAGCGCACCTCGGATTGGATTCCGATGTGCCACCCACTGGCGATCAGCGGCGTCGAGGTCGCGCTCGAGCCGCGGCGCGAGCCGGCGCGGATCGACATCGCGGTCACGGTGCGCTGCCAAGGCCCCACGGGTGTGGAGATGGAGGCGCTCACCGCCGCCACCGCAGCGGCGCTGACGATCTACGACATGTGCAAAGCCGTCGATCGCGGCATGCGCCTCGGGCCGTTCTGGTTGGCGCGAAAATCAGGCGGGCGAAGCGGGCTCTGGGAAGCGAAAGCGCCCGAAGACCATCGGGACGTGTGAAGGCGTCCGCTTCCACTCGTCGCCGTCGGGACGAGCTCGCCAGCACACCAGCTCACGCTGCGCTCGCAGCCGGCCGAGCAGACGCGTGATCGCTGCTGGACGCGTGCGCTGGATGCCCCGGCCGAGCGTGTATTCGAAGCCGAGCCACATTTGCGCATGGCGATACATTGCGGCGAGGCGCTCGGTGCCGAGTGTGCTGCCGCCGCCCGGCGGGGCCCAACCGTAGCCGTCTGCAAACGCCGCGCGCGCGGCGCATTCCGCCGAGGCGAAAGGCAGGCCGCCGCGGGGAAAAACGAAATACGCATGTCCGCTCGACGCGAGCACGCGATGCACCTCGGCGAGCTGCACCTCCAACACCGCCTGCGTGGAAGCGTCGGGCAACCGACCATCCACCAGGTCGATCGAGCGGCTCGCGAGCGGCAAGGCGTCGGCATTCACCAGCGCCACGAGCGCGTGGCCGGCAGGCGCCGCAGCGGCGAGTCGTTCGGGATTGGTGGCGAGCGAAACCGAGCGCGCGAAGTCTCCTGCGAAGCCTGTGCGGGCCGAGGGCGCGTCCACGTCGAGCCACGCGATCACGCCTTGACGCGGCAGCGCGTCGTGAACGGCACGCAGCGCCTGCCAGAGCCGCGATGCCTCGGCAGCGCCTGCCGCAACACCTCCCACAGACCCGCGGGCCGTGCGCGCGTCCCGCACGTCGACGCGAAGATCCCACACGCCGAGGTCGGCGCGCCACGGATGGCTGGCGCAGCACGGCGCGCAGCCCAGCGCTCGCGTCGCGTGCGCGAGCTTGAGCGGCCCCTTGCAGCGTGGGCACCGCACCAGATCCAGGTCGACGGCGGTCAAATCGCGCTCCGCCGACGCCGAGCGCACGCCGCGCATCGCCGCGTCGAGTAGCTTTGGGCGCGATGAGCGACGCACCGCGCGACGATCCTCACGCCGGCCTCACGCTGCCGGTCGACGCGTTCGGCTGCTGGGCACGCATGTTCGCGCTGCCCGGTCTGAGCGATGCGGTGGTATTCGTCCTGGATCGTGGAGGCCGGCTCGATCTCGCGCGTCTTGCGGAGGCGTTGCGCGTCGCGGTCACCGTTCACCATCCGGTCGCGTGCGCCCGCCTCGAGCGCTTCGGCGGCATCTTCTATCA
The DNA here is from genome assembly GCA_964447125.1 of uncultured bacterium. GTDB lineage: Bacteria > JADJOY01 > JADJOY01 > JADJOY01 > JADJOY01 > JADJOY01. Next base: position 18,948 of record CAYUSL010000006.1, read on the forward strand.
CTGGCGTTGTCAGCCCTTCCGCGCCGAGCATTTCCTGCGCGGTCCCTATCGTGCACCGCGCCGCTTCGACCTCGCCCACGAGCCTCCGCTGCGCGTGCACGTGGGGGACGGCACCCTGGCGTTCGAGATGAGCCACGTCGCCTTCGATGCGATCGGTTTCGCGCGGGTGGTGCGCACCGTGCTGGCCCAGTATGCCGCGTTTCCAGAGCGCCTCGAGCCGCGCTTCGACGAGATCGCGATTCGCCGCGAGCGCAAGCTCTTCGCCGAGCGTCCCCGCGCCGTCGAGCGCAATCCCGGGAGGCGCTTCGTCGATCCCGCGTCCGGCGCCGTCGTCGCGCGACGCAACGACGCGCTGGTGCCAGCGGACGATGCCGGTGGGGCAGGAACGCTGCATCATCACCTGGAGCTGCCGCTCGCCGCGTTGCGCGACGCAGCCAACGCCCGCGGCGTGACACTCAACGATTGGGTGGCGGCCGGCTGTTTGACGGCGTTCGCGGACTGGAACCGCGAGCGTGGCGCGCGCGGACGCTTCGCGTCCCTGGACCTGCCGGTGAACCTGCGCCCGCCGGAGCGCGCGTCGTGGATCGCGGCCAACGTCACCGGCACGGTCACGGTGAACGTCGATCTCGAGCGGGGCGGTCCACCGGCCACCTTCGAAAGCACACTCGCGGGCTTCCACGACGCGATGCAGGTCGCGAAGTCTCGCCACCGTGCGTGGTCGATGGCGCCGCGCTGGCCGGTGCGCCATCACCCGACGTGGATCGCGGTGTGGTTGGCGCGCGCGCTGACTGCGCTGGTGGCGCGCCCGCTCCTGGCCCTCGGCCCAACGCTCCTGCTCTCGAACTTCGGCGCGCTCGGTGGGATCACCGGGAGATTCCGCGACCTCGAGCTCTCGCATCTGCGCATCGAGGGCAGCGCCTATCCAGTCTGGACGGTGAACGCCGTGAGCCCGTCGGACGACGTGCTGGTGCTTTCCTTTTGCGTGCGGAAGAGCCATTTCTCCGCGGCTTCGCTCGCGGCGTTCGCGAGCCTCACGCGGGATCGGATCCTCGCCGCATGCAAGTCCTGAGCTGGATCGAGCGCTTTTTCGTCGCCGCCCACGATGCCGGCCTCGGTCTCGGCGCCGGCTTCGTGGTGGGGGTGGGCGGACGCATCCCGCGCGACGTCATCCGCGAGGCGTGGACGATCCTGGGCGACCGCTACCCCATCGTGCGCTCGGTGCTGGTGCGGCGGCGGTGGCGCGAGCACGGCTGGGCGGGGTTCGCGTGGAAGGAAGTGTTCGACGCGGATTTCGGTCCGCTCTTCGTGACCGAGAGCGACGACGCCGCGCTCACCGGCGAACCGCTCGCGAGTCGTTTCGACCGCGCGCTCGAGACCTACGGCAACCTGAACGTCGACATCGATCACCAGCCGCCCGCACAGCTCGTGGTCGTGGAAGCAGCCACCGGCGAGACCGCGCTGGTGATCCGGATCCACCACGCCGGCCTCGACGGCATCGGGCTGGCGGTGCTGTCGCAGGATTTCGTCGAGATCCTCGACGCGCTCGCCCGTGGCGAGCGGCCCAGCCGCCAGCAGCTCGCGATCGCACCGCGCGGCGCCGCCGGCTACTTCCGGGCCGTCGGCGTGCGCGGCATGATCGCCGCCTGGATTGCGCGGGGGCGGGTGAGTCGCTGGAACCGGCCGCGCGTCAACGATGCGTTGCCGGTGGTGTGGCGCGACCGCCGTCCCATCACCCAGAGCGTCAAGCGGGTGATTCCGAGCGCCGGCTTCGACGCCATGCGTGCCGCGGCCAAGGCCAACGGGCTTTCCTTCAACGACGTGGTGCTGGCGGCGGTGGCGCGGGCCTGCGTCGGATACTCCGCGGCTCGCGGCGTGCGAATGCGCAAGGTGACCCTGTCGGTGCCCATGAATCTGCGTGCGTACCGGCGGCTCGATCCGCGCGAGAGCGTGGCGAACCAGGGAATTGCCGTCGAGATTCACGTCGCCGCACGTTGGCTCGACGATCGCGACGAGCTACTGCACGCAATCCGTGCCCAGACCCGCGCCTACAAGGCGACTCCGCTGCCGCTGGTGACGCTGGCGCGGTCGTTGTTCTTGTTCGGGCTGCCGTACCCGTGGGTAGTGCGCTCGATGCGCGCGATGCTGGCCCGCAAGAAAGTGCCACGCGCCGCGCCCACGCTCACCGTCAGTAACGTAGGCCCCATCTGGCGGCGCGCGGACGGCAGCACCATCGACCGGATCGCCGGTTGGCCGGTGGTCTATACGCGCCACGTGTATCAGAACGGCTATCCGATGCCTGGCACCCTCGCGCTCTACACCTACCGGAACGAAGTGCAGATGGAAATGAGCTTCGCCGCCGGTGGGCTCGAGCGAGGGGACGCCGACGAGCTCCTCGGGCGCATTCGCAGCGAGCTCTTCGCGGTGCTGGCGCTCGAGGAAGCCGATGGCTGAGCGTTCGCCGGAGAGCTTCCGCGCCCGGGCCGAGGGCATGGCTGTCCGGATGCTCTTCGCGGTGCTGCGGCTCGTACCGTGGCGCTGGGCCGCGCCGATCGGACGGCTCGCGGCACCCGTCCTCGCGGCGTTCGATGCGCGTCACCGCCGCATTGCGCGCATCAACCTCGAGATCGCGTTCGGCGCCGAGCTGGCAGCACGCGGGGGCGCCGAACGCATCATGCGGGGGATGTACGCGCACCTGGTGGCGATCCTGATCGAGACCGCGCACATGTGCCGCACCACACGCGAGACGATCCAGGCGCGCGTCGGCTACGAGGGGCTCGAGCACTTCGAGCGGCTGCGCGCCGCGGGCCGGCCCGTCGTGATCCTCACGGGTCACGTCGGCAACTTCGATCTCATGGCGCTCGGCCACAGCGCTTACGGCCATCGCCTGAGCTTCCTCGCGCGGCCCATGGACAGCCCGCTCGTCTACGAGCACCTGAACCGCATGCGCACCCAATTCGGAAACGTCGTGCTCGACAAGAAGGGCAGCGGCAAGGACGCGTTCCGCGTGCTGCGCAACGGCGGCGTGCTGGGGATCTTGGGCGACCAGAACGCAACCCGCGAGGAAGGCGAGTTCGTCGAGTTCTTCGGCAAGCTCGCGTGTACCCACGTGAGCATCGCCAAGCTGGCGCTCAAGACCGGGGCTGCGATCGTGCCGGCCTTCATCTCGCGCAACGGCAACGGCACCCACACGATCCACGTGGGCGAGGCGATCGAACCGCTCTCGACGGGTCATCCGCGTGAGGACGCGATCGCCACGACGCAGCGGGTGGCCCAGGTCACGGAATCGATCATCCGCCGCTTCCCCGAGCAGTGGCTGTGGGGGCACCGGCGGTGGAAGACGCGCCCGGTCGGGGAAGCGAAGATCTACTGACCGGGGCCGAAAGTCGTGGGTCAGTTTCGAGCTGAACCCTTCCCAGGCGTGAGGGGCTGGGGGCACGTCGAAGGGCGCTCCGCGGCCACGCACCTCGAGTCTTGCTCGTGGGGAGTGAGCCCCCATCGCGTGGCCGCGGCGCAGGTGAGCCTGCGGTGCCACGGAGTCGAGCGGGGGCGAGCCGTGCCCGCCGACGGGTCTCCAGACCCTCGCGACTGCACTGGCGCATTCTCGGCAAACTGACCCACCACCGGGCCGAGAGCTTCGCGGCAAACGTCGGCGGCGCAAGCCGAGCGACCGTCAATTGATGGAGTAGGGCTCGCTCAGCGAGAACGCCGCGATCTCGGCGTCGAAGCGATCGTTCTTGGCGCTCACCATCTGGTAGGTGCCGCGCATCGAGCCGAAGGGCGTGGAGAGCGGGCAGGCCGAGGTGTATTCGAAGGAGTCACCGGGCTCGAGGATGGGCGTCTCACCGACCACCCCGGGGCCCTTCACTTCTTCGACGTGACCATTGGCATCGGTGATGATCCAGTGCCGGCTCACGAGCTGCACCGTCTCCTCGCCCTCGTTGGCGATGCGCACGGTGTAGACGAAGAACCATTCGCCCTGAGACGGCGACGAACGCTCGGGGACGTACTCCGAGCGCACGTGCACGCGCACGTTTCGAGTGATGGCCTCGGAAGTTCCCATGGAGGTTCTCGGAATTCGCGGGCGCGAAGGCTAACGGGCGCGCTCGTTGCCGTCTACGACCGCGCACGCGCTCGACGTCGGCGACGAGCGCGTGGCACACTCGGTCGCGCTTCTGATGCCTTTCCCGCGATGTCGTAGGCCACTCACGATGCGGCGAGCCGAGCAGCGACGACCCCCCAAACCCATCCGGCTGAGCGCCTTCCAGGTGGAGAGGATGCGCGAGGTGGGGCGCATCGCCGCGTGGCTGCTCGATCGGGTCGAGGCTGCGATTCGCCCCGGCGTCACCACTGCCGAGATCGACAGGTTGGTGGACGAAGCAACGCGTTCGGCGGGCGCGGAGAGCGCCCCCTTCGGCTATCGCGGCTTCCCCAAGCACGTGTGCACGTCGATCAACGAGGTCGTCTGCCACGGGATTCCGCGCGACGACCAGGTGCTGCGCGACGGCGACATCATCAACGTCGACGTGACGCCGGTCCTCGACGGATTCCACGGCGACAGCTCGCGCACGTTCTACGTCGGTACGCCGAGCCCTGCGGCTGCGCGCCTCGTCGAAACCACCCGCGAGGCGTTGTGGCGCGGCATCCGAGCGGTGCGCCCCACGGCCACGCTGGGCGACATCGGCCACGCGATCCAGAGCTTCGCCGAAGGGCGCGGCTATTCAGTGGTGCGCGATTTCACCGGCCACGGCATCGGTCGCATCTTCCACACCGCACCGACGGTCCATCACGTGGGTCGCCCGGGCACGGGCGAGCGGCTGCGCGCCGGCATGACGTTCACCATCGAGCCGATGATCAACGCGGGCGATTGGCGTGTGGAGGTGCTTTCGGACGGCTGGACCGCCGTCACGCGCGATCGCTCGCTTTCGGCCCAGTTCGAGCACACGGTGCTGGTCACGGATACGGGTGTCGAGGTGCTGACCCTGAGTGATCGCGAGCGCGCCGAGCTGGCCGCGGAGCCGCGAGCCGTACCGCTCACCTCCGGTACCACGGCGGCCGCTCGGCCCGCCGTTGCTCCGGCCCCCGGCTGAGACTCAGCTAGATCGCTCTTGAAGGCGTTTCCGGACGCATTCGATTTCCAGGAGTGGCTGGTCGCGCGCAGCGATGCCTCGCAGCACGCGGGGCAAGCGGGCGCCACGCGCCGCCTCGCCGCTGCGCTCGCGCTCGCACCGAATGCGCGGGTTCTCGACGTGGGCTGTGGCTCGGCGAAGAGCGCGACGTGGATGACGCGAACCTTCGCCGTGCACGCCGTGGGGCTCGATCGCTCGCCGCACAGCCTGGCGCGGGCCCGCTGGCGTATCGCTCGGGAAGACCCGAACCCGAGGACCACGCTGGTGCGAGGCGACGGTCTCGCGCTGCCGTTCGCCACGTGCGTCTTCGATGCGGTCGTGGTGGAGGCGGTGGCGTACGCGGCACCGCTCGACCGACTGCTCGCCGAGCTGGCGCGGGTGCTGGTGCCGGGAGGGCGGCTCGGCATCGTGGACATCGCGCGGAAGCCAGGCGCCGCGCCACCCCACGAGCGCTTCCGTGAGCTTCTCGGCGAACGACGCTTCAATCTGCTGACGGTGGACGAATGGGCAGGTGAGGTGAGGGCGGCGGGCTTTCGCGTGAACCTCGTCGAGGCCTTCCCCATCCGCCAGGAGCTGGCGACCATCCGCGCCGAGCTCGGCGACTGGCTGCGTTCGCTGCCGCGCCAGATCCGCTGGCTCGCGACCAGCCACGACGCACGCAGGCTCTTCTTCGCGAACTACCGCGTGGGCCTCGATCGCGGCATGGAGGGCTGCCTGATCGCTGCCTCCCGGCCACCCTCATGAGTGTTGCCGCGCCGCTCGTTTCCGATCCGATCCGACGTCGCAGCGGCGCTTGGCGCCGTTGGGCGGGCGGCACCGTGTTCGGCGCGCTGGTGTGGTTTCCCGGCGGGATGGTGGCGTTGCCCCTCGTCGGTGCGCTGTGGCTCGGGGAGGCGCGTCTTCGTGAACGATTCGGCTGGCGGGCGTGGATCGTCACCGCGCTGTGGTGCGCCATCGCAGCAGCCAACACCTTCACGCTCGGCCGTCTCGGGCCGTTCCTCGCGCCGAGCGATTGGGGATGGGCGTTCGCTGCAGCCGGGGCCGCGCTGGTCCTATCGAGCTGGCCGCCGGCCATGCGCCGGCGTGCCCTCTGGCGGACACTCTGCGTCGCGGTCCCGCTCGCGATGGCACCGCCGATGCCGCCCGGGCTCCTGACGCGGCTGGTGATCCTCGGGGCGGCGGCGGCGGGCTTCGCGCTCTTTCAACTTCTGGTCGGCAACGACGTCGGCAGACGCATGGCGCCGCCGGCCTGGGCGTTCGCAGTGCTCGTCCCGTCGGTGGCGCTTCGCGCACTGCTCTTTTGGTTGCTACCTACGGCAGATCCGGCGCCCGTCCTGGCCGCGTTGCCAGGGGCCAAGCTCGTCATGCCGTCGTGGCCGAACGTGCGCCTCGGTCACCGCTACGGGATGCCCATCAACTGGCACGACTTGCGGGTGGCGATGGCGGGATGCGAGTCCGGCAGCCGGATCGTGGGCACGCTGGACGCGCTCTACTTTCGCGCGCCAGGCGGCACCACCTGGGACGAGGTGCGCTTCCCCCCCGGCGATCAACTCGCGCTCGACTGCAAGCGCGGCAAGATCTGGGTGCCCGAGATGGTGAAGGAGAAGCTCTGGGACGTCGACCTCGCCACCCACGCCGTCGAGAAGCCCTTCGAGCACTGCGACTTCGCGGGCCCCACGGTGGTGAGCTTCGACAGGGAAGGGCGAGAGCTTTTCGGTTACCCGGGCGGCGAGCACCTCGCGGCGTACGATCCGGACACGTCTGCCTGCCGAATCGTGCTCGACGGGGGCACCATCATGGGCTTCAGCGTCTCCCAGACCCGTGGTGACGGCTTGGTGGTGCGAAACGGGCGACTTGAACGGTGCAAGCTCGACGGCTCGGGACGCTGCGACCTCTGGCTGCGGCTTTACGACGAACGCCTACCGCGCTGGCTGCAGAGCGACGGCTGGAACAAGGCCACGCTCGTCAATCACTTCAACAAAGTGATCGAAGACCCGGAAGGCCGTGTGGCTTTCGCGACCAGCCTTCAATCCGGTCGGGTCTACCGCGTGGATCGGGCCAGCGGCGCACTGCTGGGCTCGAGGTTCCTCGAGCCCGGGATCCGGTGGGTGCAACTCGACGCCGCCCGCCATCGACTCTACGTCGGCGGCTTCGTCCGCGGGCACCTCTTCGTCCTCGATCCCGAGACGCTCGCCATCGAACGCCGGGCCTTCGTCGGGCGCAAGATCCGTTACTTCGAGCCGCTTGCCGATGGCCGGCTGGTGCTCGCGACGTCGGCAGGAATTCTGGAGCTCGATCCGACTCAGCTACCGCCCGCCAACCTATCCCGCTGACGCGAGCTCCCTCGCGAACGAGCCATGGCGGATCGACAACCCCAAAAAACAACAGTGATGCCACTATGTTATCAGTCGAAATTGAACGAAAACCGCTGCAACACCGCGAGCAGTGACCAGGATCGGCGGGCCGCCTGCGGCGCGGGCAGCGGACGCGGCGTGAACCGAATGAGGTCCAGGACGTTTCGTGGACCGAGCCCGGCAAAGCTCGAGCCGTAGAGCACGAAAGCCGCTAGATAGAGCCGATAGAAAAGCGGATTTGGCGGCAGTCGGACGAGCTGTTTCACCAGCGGCAACAGCCATGGAAACGTCACCACGATGCTGAAGAACTTGTGGAGGTTTTCGAGCCGGGCGCCGTCGGGGTGGTCGAGCACGGTTTTCTGGAAGTAATCCTCGAAGTATTCGTCGCTCGAATGGTCGGCCGCGAGCATTCCAGCATCCACGGACTGCTCGAAGAGCCGCGTGCGCGGGAACGGTGTGGCGATCGAGCAGCGGGCGAACTGCGGCCGGAGGCGGATGTTGAAGTCGAGGGTCGCGAGCGCGCCGTCGAGGTCTTCGCCGGGTAAGCCGATCATGTTCAGGGTCTTGACGTAGATACCGCGCTCCTTGAGGAGCTGCACGGCCTGCACGACCTCGCCGTCCTGAATTTCCTTGCGCAGCAGGCTGTTGCGAAGGAAGGGATTCGCGGTCTCGAACGAGATCGTGACCGATGCACAACGCGCCCGGGCGAGCGCGTCCGCCGTCTCGCGGTCGATGGTTTCCGGCCGGCACTGAAGTACGAACGGGACGTCGACTTCGCGCGCGTAGGCCTCCAGGAAGCGAAACGTCCACTCGGGCTGGATCGTGAGGTGGTCGTCGCGCTCGAGGTTCAGGATCTCGAGCGGATAGCGCGAACGGAGCTCGCGGATCTCGGCGATGATGTTCTCTGGGCTGCGCTTGCGGACCCACTTCCCCTTGCCCGAGTAAAGCGCCATGTCCAAGTGGTTGTGGCAGAACGTGCACTGGAAGCTGCAGCCACGGCCGGTGAGCAAGGGCTTGGAACGCAGCCGCCGCAGGTACGGGTAGCGGTAGTAGAGATCCCAATCGGGGAAGGGGATCGAGTCGAGATCCTGGGTGAGGGGGCGGACCTCGTTCCGGTAGACAACACCCTCTTCTTTCACCCAGAAATTCGCGATGTTCCGCGGGCTCGCGCCGTTCGCCAAGGCGTCCAGAAGCTGCGCCATCGCTTCTTCGGCTTCGCCACGGCACACCAGGTCCACCGGCTCCTTTTCGATCACCTCGGGCGAATACGTGGCGTGCGGGCCGCCGAAAAGGACCCGGGTCTCGATGCGTGACTTGATGCGCGCGGCCACGTCGAGCGCCCAGCGGTGCATGCCTGTCGTGACCGAGAACGCCACCACGTCCGGCTGAGAGTCCACCACGCGATCGAGGAATGCCGCGCCCTCGGCGCCCTCCAGAAAAAGCTCGGAGTCGTGGCCAGCACGGCGCACGATCGCGGACATGTACATGAGGCCGAGCTTCTCCATCGCGAGACGCTCGAGGAAGACGACCTTCAGCTTGCGCATGAGAATCCGACGCAGGTTTCGCCGCAGTGCGAATAGGGGGCTGGCGCGACGGTAGCACGCAGCCCGCGAGGTCCCCAACGCGATCGCAAGACCGGATCGCGAGGCGAGGTGCGCGGCACGGAGTCGACGCGCCGCAGGTGATGGCGCTGCCGGCTCGGCTGCTCATGCGCTGTTTTGCGGCGGGAGAGCAGCCTTCTCTCGAAACGCCTTTTAGTTTACATAATATATATTATCAGACGTTGAATCGAATGCGTAGCCGTGGCAGCTGCGCGTCGCTGACGTCGCGGCGCCTCGCGACGCGCGCCATTCCGTCGTGTCCGGCTTGGACTCGCGCCCCAAACAGAACGGCGTCCGGAAGCCAATGCTTCCGGACGCCGCCATGCGATGCGCCTCGTGCGCCGACTGGCAATGCGCGCGCACCCGGCGCGCACTCAGCCGATCGGTGGGATCTTCAGGGCATCGCTCCGAGTGAATCCTCGGTCGACGCCGGCTTCGGCTCTTCGCGTTCGACGAGCTTGAGATGGACCTTGCGCGCGGCGATCTCGCGGAGCGCCACCACCACCGGCTTCTCCTTGCGCGGCGCCACGCGCGGCTTGGAGCCGGTCAGCAACTGCTTGGTGCGGGCCGCGGCGGTGTGCACGAGATGGAACCGGTTGGGCACCTCTCGCAAGCAATCGTCGACGGTGATTCGGGCCATCGAACCTCCTCGCTCGGCGGTCTTTCGTCGGGCCGAGCCTTTGTGGTTGGGCCCGGATGCGCAATCGGCACCCGGGCCCAGGTCTGCCTTCCAAACGGCACGCACTACGGTACGAGGTGCGCGCCGAGATCTAGTCAGTTTCCAGGCTTGATCGTCACGAACAGCGTCGAGCCCTTGCGCTCGATGAGCAACAACGCCGGCTGATCCTTCTCGAGATCGCGGATCGCGCCTGCGAAGTCGTCGACACCTTCGATGGATTTGCGGTTCACCTCGCGAATGATGTCGCCGCGCTGAATGCCAGCCTCGGCCGCCGGACCCCGTACACGCGTCACGACCACGCCCTTCAGGTCGTCCGTGCCGAGTTGCTCCGCAAGCTTGCTGCTCAACGCCTGGACTTCCAAGCCGAGCACCTGACTTTCGCCGTCGCGACCCGCCGCCACCGCGTCGTCCGCCGGATACGTGCCGACCTCGAGGCCGAGCTTGAGCTTCTCCGGTTTGCCTTTGCCTTCGCCCTTGCCGAGATCGGTGCGCAGCACCTCCATCTGGACTTTCGTGCCCGGCTCGACGCCCGCCACGGTGCGGCTCAGCTCGCGCGTGGTTGCGATCTTCTTGCCGTTGAACTCGACCACCACGTCACCGCGCTTGAGGCCGGCCTTGGCTGCGGGTCCGTCTCCGATCACCTCGGCGATGAGCGCGCCGCCGGCCGATTCGAGCCCCAGCGACTTCGCCAGATCCTCGCTCAGATCCTGGATCTTCACACCGATCCAGCCACGCGTGACCTTGCCCGAAGACTTCAGCTCGTCGACGATCTGCTTGGCCATGTTGATCGGCACCGCGAAACCGATGCCGCTGCCGGAAGCCGTGATCGCGGTGTTGATCCCGATCACGCGGCCATCGATGTCGAAGAGCGGCCCGCCGGAGTTTCCGGGGTTGATCGACGCGTCGGTCTGGATGAAATCGTCGTACGGGCCGGTGCCGATCGCGCGCTCTTTGGCCGATACGATGCCTGCGGTCATGGTGTGCTCGAGGCCGAACGGATTGCCGATCGCGATGACCCAATCGCCGATCCGCACCACGTCCGAATTGCCGAGCTCCACGTGCGGCAGGTCACCCTTGCCCGAGGTCACCTGGATCAACGCGACGTCGGTCTTCTCGTCGGTGCCGATGATCTTGGCCTTCTCTTCGTGGCCATCCGAGAATTTGGCCACCACCTCGTCGGCACCTTTCACCACGTGGCTGTTGGTGATGATGAAGCCGTCCTTGTCGATGACGAAGCCCGACCCGAGGCTGCGCTGCTTCACGTCCTCGTTGTCCGGCGCACCGAAGAACTTCCAGAACTCTTCGTTGTCTCCGAAGTACTCACGCAGGTCCGGCCGTCCCCGGCCCATGGGCGGGTGATGGATCACCTTCGTGGTGCTCAGGTTCACCACCGCGCGCTTCTGGTGCTCGTAGAGGTCCGCGAAGCTCACCGGAAAAGTCCCCGGGGTGCGCGCTGGGGCCGGCGCCGAGGCTTGCGGCTCAGTGGCCTCGGTCTTCGGCTCGGAATCCTTGCCGAAAAATGCCTTCGACACCTGCGCGGCGCCGACGCCGCCCAGAATCAGCCCGATCGACAACCACAGGAGCGCACGAGCCCAGCCCCACGGCTGCGGCGCTCGTTCCTGCGAAGCCTGCTTCTCGTTCCCGTTCACCCGTTCGTCTCCTCGGCGTGTGGCACCTGCCGAATGACAGGTCGCTTACGCCCGGCGCGCAGTCGCGCCGTCTTTCGTTCCCACCGCTGGTGGCCGCGAGCGTACTGCCCGCGGACGCGATTCGGCCGCTGGTTCAGTTTCCGAGCTCGCGGAGGCGATCGACGAGGCCGCGCTTGCCACTTCCGACGGCCACGCCCTCTTCCTCCGCCAGCTCCTTGAGCAGCGTTTTGGCCTTGCTCGTGAGCTTGGTCGGTACCGGCACCCGCACCTGCACGATCAGATCGCCACGCCCGCGGCTTCGCAGCCGCGGCAAACCGTGGCCGTCCATGCGGAATACGGCGCCGGGCTGGGTGCCCGCGGGGATGCGCAGCGGGATCGGATCGTCGAGCGTCGGCACCTGGACCTCACCTCCCAATGCACATTGGACGTACGGGACGTCCAATTCGATCAAAAGATGTTCGGCCTCGCGTGAAAAAACTTCGTCGTCGTGGATGCCGATCCCGACGTAGAGATCGCCCGGCGGGCCGCCGCGGGTCCCCGCGCCGCCCTTCCCGTTCAAGCGAAGCTGCATGCCGGTCTCGATGCCCGCCGGGATCTCGATCTTGAGCGTCTCGTGATTTCGAACGCGTCCCGCTCCACGGCACTCGTCGCACGGCTTCGTGATCCGGCGGCCACGTCCCTGGCAGGTCGGGCACGTGGTGGTCATGAGGAACGGCCCGCGCGAGATGCTCGCCTGGCCGGATCCGCGGCAGGTGGGACAGACCTCGGGGTTCGAGCCGGGTGCGCACCCCGAGGCGCCGCACACCGTGCAGTCGACGACACGTTCGACGGGAATTTCCTTGGAGCAGCCCCGCGCAGCCTCGCGAAACTCGATGATGACCTGGGTGCTCAGGTCCTCGCCGCGCCGAGGCCGGTTCGGATCACGTCGACGGCCACCGCCGAAGAGATCGCCCAGCACGTCACCGAAGCCGAACACGTCGCCGAAGTGGGCGAAGATGTCGTCGAAGCCACGGAAGCCCTGGAAGCCCGAGTTGCGCAGCCCATCGTGGCCGTAGGAATCGTAGAGCCGGCGCTTGTCCGCGTCGCGCAGCACCTCGTAGGCCTCCGCGGCCTCCTTGAAACGTTCCTCTGCCTCGGGATCGTCGGGTCGCCGATCGGGATGATTGTCGAGGGCGAGCTTGCGGTAGGCCTTCTTGATCGCGGTGTCGTCGGCGTCCCGCGGCACGCCGAGCACTTCGTAGTAGTCACGCTTGGAAGCCACGATTCGACACCTTCTTGGCGGGGACGGCGGAATGGAGAAAGCGCGCGCTGCGCGTTCGGCACAGCGGGGGCCCGACGGCGGTGCGCGACGCTCGCACCCGGGAAGGCAGCACGCGCAGCGATCCGCGCGCTCGAGGCCGCGCGCGACGAAACTGGCTGTTTTCTCGGGATTTTCTCGTGAGCGCTAGATAACGACGTGTGCCTGCATTGTCAACCCGGTCGCCGTCCTCGGACCGCAATCGAACGAATGCTTGACGGTGGGCGGTGGGCGCCCTAGTTTCGGCGCGCCCCCGACACCCGCTCGACGTACGCGAGGCCCGCGCCCATGGAGATTCGCTCGAACGACGTCGTTCCCTACCCCGTCGACGACGTGCTGCACACGTTTCGCGACCGGATGCCGGAGATCACCGAGTTCATCCGGAACGTCGATCGTATCGTCGTCGAGAAACGCGAGGAGCTGGGCAAGGGAAAGGTCCACCTGATCAACCACTGGTACGCAGTGGGCGAGATCCCCGCGGTGGCGCGCGCCTTCGTGAAGCCGGACATGCTCTCGTGGCGGGACGATGCCACGTGGGATGAAGCCGAGCGCACCGCGACCTGGAAGCTCGAGACCTTCTTCTTCCGGGAGAGTGTCCGGTGCTTCGGCACGACCCGCTTCGTGCCCAAGGGCGATTCGGCCACCGAAGTGCGCATCGAAGCAAACCTCGAGATCCGCCTCGGCGAGCTGCCGATGGTGCCGGCGCTGCTGCGCAAGAAGGTCGGGGCCGAGATCGAGCGTTTCATCGCCTCGCTGATCGGTCCCAATCTCAAGAACGCCACGATCGGCGTCCAGAAATTCCTGGACGCGAATCCACCTTCTGCGGGCGCCAAGACCAAACCGGCGAGCAAGCCGGAAGCGAAGAAACGCGCCAAGAGCTGACTCGCCTGCGGCGCAGCGTCTGCGACTCGCTCAGGACGCCGAGTGGCTCAGCCGAGGTGCGTCCGCGACCAGCTCGATCTCGCCGGTCAGGCCATCGAGCGCGATCACGCTGCCCTCGGCGAGTCCTTGCGGCGGTGCGCCGGCACCGATGACCGTGGGCACTTCCAGCTCGCGAGCACCGACGACCCCGAGCGCCAGCGGCGCTCCCGCGTCCACGATCAGCCCCGCGAGGATGGGAAGATACGGTAGCCACACTCGCCCCGGACACGGCGTCCAGGCAACGTCGCCGGGAGCGAGCCGCTTGAGATCGGCCGGTGTCGACACCCGCCGCAAGGTGCCCCGCACCTGACCGGGTGCAGCCCCCTTGCCGCGCCGTGGCAGCGGCTGGCTGGTGGTCGCCGACGGTGCGACGCCGCTCGCCGCGTGCGGCCCCCGCCGCCGCAGCGTGTCGCGTTCCTCGCTCTGGGCGAGCGCCCGAACCTCGTCGAAGCCGAGCGAGTGGATCTCGTTCACGGCGGCGAGCTTGCCGTCGGCGGTGAGGCGGCTTGCGAGCGCCGAGACGTAGACACGCGTGCGATCGGTGACGCGTGAGAGATGGTCCTGGAGCTCGATGAGCTGCCGGATCGACTCGACGTAGCGTTCGAAGAGCTGTTGCAGTCGGGGCCGACGCCACGCAGCAACTCCATCCAGCGCGCGTCGCCTCGCAACCTCACCGCGTTCGACGGCACGCGCCAGGCGTGCCGTGGGCAGCTCCGCCGAGTCGAGCTCGAGGTAACGACCCATGAGCGCGATCAGCGGTGTCGGGTCTTCGCGCCAAGAAGGTGTCGACACGTCGAGATCCACCGCCGACCAGTGGCCGTAATCGCGCAGCACTTCCTTCACCGCCGAGCGCATGCGTCGCGCGGTTCCCGACCACTCGCGTTCGAGACGCGGCAGCACCTCGATCGCCTCGCCGCGCAGGATGGTGGCGAGCTTCGGCGCTTCGGCGGCGAGATGGGCGATCTCGACCAGCCGCGACAGGAATCGACCCACGGTGTGGTCGCGGACGCCCAGCCAGGCGTCGGCGCGCTCGGCATCGCTGAGCGTGGGGATGCCGTCGAGACGAGCCTGCAGTAGCCCGACGATCGCCGACGTCTGGAACACCGCGTTCACGCGATGTGCCAGCACCGTACCGAGTCGCCCCTGGAACTCGTCCAGGCTCTCGAGGGCACGCGACGCGACGATGCCCTCCAGATTCACCATGCCCTGCCACCAGAAGAACGACTCGATACGGATCGCCAGGTCGGCGATCTCGAGGCGGCGGCTGGCGAGCGCGCCGCTCACGCCCCAGCGCTCGAGCGTCGTCGCCGTGCGGCCCACGCCACGGACTCGCGCGTCGAGTCCCCGGTCGAACGGGCTCGGCAACTCGCGCGCCATCGCCTCCAGCGGGCGCGCCGACCAGCGCGGCGCACCTCGTCCCAGCACCACCGTGGACGCCTCCACGGGGACCTTGCGCCAGCGACTCACGTCGTCGATGGCGCGCGACGCCACCGGCTCGACGAAGCTGGCGGCGAAGCGCGCCAGCGGGATCGGCACCAGCTCGTCCAAGAACGCCGTGGTCATCCCGGTCTCGGTTGCGCTGGCGTCGCGCTCCTCGCCCACCGCTTCGCGCGGCTGGGTCGTGACGGGCCGGCTCTGAAGCACGAAGAACTGGCCGCGGGCCCGCGCCCATTCGATGTCCTGGGGCGCTCCCATGAGCGTTTCGGCGGCGAGCGCGATGCGACACAGCTCGCGGATCTCCTCGCGATTCAGGCTGGGCGTATGCGCCTTCTGGTGGCTGATGCGGATGCTCTCGGTGCCTTGCCCGTCCTTGGTCGGGCGCATCTGCCGGTCCTTGAACGCGAGCCGCACGTCGAGCAGCTCGCCACCGTCGCGCGCCACCACGAAGTGATCGGGCACCACCGCGCCGGACACCACCGCCGCGCCAAGCCCGAAGGTCGCGTCGATGACGATGCGGTCGGATTCACCGGTCAGCGGATCGAGGGTGAATGCCACTCCAGCGACGTCGGCGTTCACCAGATCCTGCACGAGCACCGAGAGCCTGACACCGCTCTCTTCGATGCCCCGTGCACGCTGATAACGCACGACGCCTTCGTCGTTCGCCGAGCGCAAGCACTCGGCGACCGCCCGCACCACCTCGTCGCCGCCGCTCACGTTGAGCAGCGTGCGATAGATGCCGGCGAAGGACGCGACCTCGCGGTCCTCCATCACGCCCGACGAGCGCACCGCCACGGCGTTGCGACCGGTGCGCTCGACGAGCGCGGCGTAGGCGGCGCGGATCTCGGCGATGAGCTCGTCGCGCAGCGCCAGCGCTCCCACGGCACCCGGCGCGAAGGCGTCTGCGGGAATCACGAAACCGGACGGCACCACGAGCCCGCCGCTCGCGAGCTCGCCCAAACACGCGGCCTTCGCGCCGACGGTGTCGAGGTCGGCGCGCGTCACTCGTTCGAGCCAGCGGACGTGACGGAAATCGGCGTCGCTCACGAATCGTGCTCCGGTGTGCGAAAAACGACGCAAGTTACCGATCGTCCCAGAGCGCTGCAAGCCGCCTTTCACGGGACTTGGGTAGAATCCACGACCCCTTTGCTCGCTTCATCCGAGGTCGACGTGCCAAACGCCTGGAGCCGGATGGGACTGGTCTTGCTGCTCGGGTTGAGCGCCACAGCCGGCTGTGGCGACGACGGTGGCGATTCAACCCGCGCCACCACCGGCGCCGAAGTGCGATTCGCCGTGCGTCCGGACGGCGAGGAGCTTCGTTTCGACGACGTCCCCTTCCCCAACGATGCGTTCCAGGTTCCCGACGAGGATGGGTTCGACCACCTGACGGTGGCAGGGCTCGACGTCGTCACGCCGCAGCTCTCCGACGTGCTTCGCCAGGGGCTGGCTCAGCTCGACGGCTTCGGGCTGTCGACGGCGATCTACTTCCACGTCGAAGGGGACTTGGACGTGGCGTCGCTGCCGAGCTCGCCGGAAGCCAGCGTGGCCGACGACGCCAGCGTGTTCCTGATGGAAGCGAGCGACGATTCCGGGCCGCACCCGAAGCACCCGATCGAGATCCAGTGGGATGCCGAGTCGCGCACGCTGGCACTGTTGCCGCTGGCGGGCACGCCGCTGCGCCCTGAGACTCGCTACGCAGCCGTCCTCACCCGGCGACTCCTCGCCGTGGACCCAGCCACCGCGGTGCTCGGCCCGGTGAAGCCGTCGCGCGATTTTCTGACGGCCATCGACACCAACCGCGACCCCGAGAACGCCACCCTCGACCGCATCCAATCGCGCTACGAGGACGCGGTCGCGACCGTGCTCGACACGACCGGTCTCGGCCGCGACGATCTTGGTTGCCTCACCGTCTTCACCACCCAGCGCGCTGCCCGCGACCTGGTGGCGATCCGCGCCCAGCTCGAGCGTCAGCCGGTGCCGACGCTCGACGTCACCGATCCTGCGTACACGTTCCTCTACACCACTCAGGAAGCACTCGACTCGCTCTTGGGAATCGCCGAGAGCGAGCGCGCGGGCCTCGACAACCCGGGCGGAGTGGCGCACGGCGCGATCGGCGCGGTGCTCAACGCTTCGTTCCTGAGCGATTGGTACAAGTCGCCGGCGCTCGGCATTCCCGAGCGGCTGCTGCGAGCGCGTTTCGACGACGATCGTTTCGTCGAGGTCGACGGCGAGCCTCAGCGTCAGCGCCAAGACCGTGTGCCCGTGACGATGGTGTTTCCCAAGAGCCCGGCACCGCCCGCCGGCTATCCGGTGGTGATCTTCCAGCACGGGCTCGGCGGCTCGCGCACCTCGCTCTTCGGCATCGCCAACACGCTCGCCGAAGCCGGTTATGCCACGGTGGGCATCGACGCCGTCGCCCACGGCCTGCGCTACCAGACGACGGATGCCATCCACAACTTCACCGATGCACCGGGACCGGATGGCTTCGCGGAGGTCGACGGCACCCAGGTTCCGGTCGGATTCTTCGAAGCGTTCCTCGATCTGCTGGCGATCCGCGACAACTTCCGGCAGAGCGCCGTCGATCTCATGGAGCTGGCACGGCTGGTCGCGAACCCGAGCCTCGATCTCTCCCTCGTGCCCGGCGAACCGCGTCTCGACGCGAGCCACTTGGTGGTGATCGGCGACAGCTTGGGCGCGATCATGAGCACGATCTTCGCCGCCGTGGAGCCCTCGATCGAGAGCGCGGTGCTCAACGTCGCGGGAGGCGGCCTCGCCAACTACCTGCTGGTGAACTCTCCGGTCGAAGGCGGCGACAACATCCCGCTGGTCGCGACGCTCTTCGGCCTCGACATCGCGAAGCGCTACCCGGACCGCTGGATGCCGTTCGTGAACGTCGCGCAGACCATCGTCGATGCAGGCGACTCACTGGCCTTCGCAGCGCATCTGGTGAGCGAACCCGTGACCGTGAGCGGCCTCGAACGCAACCGGCCGAAGAACGTCATGCAGGTCGAGGTGATGGGCGACGAGGTGGTGCCGAACGCGTCCAATGAGGTGCTCGCGCGTGCGATCGGCCTCGACCTGCTCACACCCGCCGCGCGTGCCATCGACGGTCTCACAGCGCTCGCCAGCGTCGCCCGCGGCAACCGCACGATCGACGGCCGAACGGCCACCGCGGTGCTGGTGCAGCTCAATCCGGCGACCCATGGTTCGAACCTCGAGAACCAGCGCGGCGAGCGTCGTTACCAGCCGGGCTTCCCCTTCCCCGGGGCGGATCCGTTTCCGCGGCTCGCGACGCCCATCCCCGTGGAAGAACCCTCGGCCGAGCTGCAAGCGAGCATCGTGCGCTTCCTCGACACCACCCGTGCAGGCATCGCCGAGGTGGCGAGCCCGATCGCACCCGAGCCCTTCTGATCGTGGGCGATCCCACCGCCGTCGCGAAGTCCCTCATCGCGCAGCTCACCCGAGCGAGCGCGTCCCCGCGCACTCCTTGGATCCTCGCCCTCGCCGCGCTGACCATGCGCATGGTGCTCGGCTTCGGCGTGCTCAACCCGCGCGCGGCACCCATCGGCGACGAGGTCATCTACGCCCAGCTCGCTCAGAACGTGCGTGAGGCCGGTGTCCTCGGTCTGACCGCCGACAATCCCACCGCCCATCGCATGCCGGGCTACCCGTTCTGGATCGCGGCAATCCAGGCGCTCACCGGGTCCACGTGGCTGGTGCCGCGCGTCGTACAAGCGGTCGTCGGCTCGGCGACCCCGGTGGCGATCTTCCTGCTGACTCGCCTGCTCTTCGGCGGCGCGCCGGCGCTCATCGCCGCGGCGCTCGCGGTCATCGATCCGTTCCTGATCTTCTACGACTGGCGGCTGTGGGCCGAGACGATGACCATCGCGCTCGCCACCTGGACCGTGTACTACGCGGTGCGGAACGTGGACCGCCTCGACGGCCGCTCGGGGGCCGTGCTGGGCTTGCTGTGCGCGGCCACCGTCTACTTCCGCCCCGATCTCATCACCCTCGGTCCCGCGTTGGTGGCGTGGTTCGCGTTTCGCATGCGGCCGTGGCGACGCTGGCTGGTGGTCGCCGCGAGCGCCGGGCTGGTGGTCGAGGCCTTGCTGGTGCCGTGGCAGATCCGCAACCACCGCATGACTGGCCACTTCGTGCCGCTCACCACCGAGGCCGGCTACATCCTGTGGCAGACCAACAACGTCGAAAGCATGCACAACGCGGGGATCAAGGGCTTCTGGTACCCGTGGCCCGGGCACCCCGAAGCCAACGATTACGCCGCGTATCTGGAGGGACCGGACCTGAAGCGCGATCCGCGCTTCGCCGGGCTCACCAACGAGGTCGACCTCGATCGCCGCGCCAAGGAGCTGGTGCGCGAGTTCTGGTGGGAACATCGTGCCGACATGCCGCTCTACGTGCTCCTCAAGTGGGCGCGCTTCTTCTCACTGAGCCCGGCCTTCTCGTTCTGGAACCCGATCTTCGTGTGGGTGTCGCGGCTCTGGTATGGGGTGGTGTTGTCGGCGTTCGTGGTGGGCCTCGGCGTGGCGGCGAAGCGCCGGCTGCCGATCGGTGTTTACCTGTGGATTCTCGCCGCGTTCTTCACCAAGGCCGCAATCGTGCACGTGAACTTCCGCTACCGGCTGCAGGTCGAGGCGATCCTGCTGAGCCTCGCCGGTCTCGCAACCTTCGCGGTGCTCGAATGGCTTGCGGCGCGCCGGCACGGTCCAGCAGAGAAGCTCGCGGCCACGAGCTGATGGACGCGACGGCTACCGCCCGAGCGCGGCAGGATCATCCAACGCGACGGAGGCGGTGGAGGCGCGTTCGCATGCGCTCCCCCATCTCGGGCACCGTGAGGTCTTCGACGGTGTCGCGAAATCCCGCGTCCCGAAGCCGGTCGAAGAAGCTCTCGGTCGCCACGTAGAGCCGGTCGGTGACCCAGACATCGCCCCCGGGCGTCGTGTGATCCAGCAGAAAGGTCGCCAGCGCCTCGTGCTGCGCAGGGTCGTAGACCACGTCTGCAGCCAGCACCAGATCGAAGCGACGATCGAGCCGATCGCGTGTGAAGTCGAGCGTCACGGTGCGCCAGCGCGTGAATCCGTTCGCGTGGGCGCTGGCGGCCACGAACGCCAGCGACTCGGGCCTCAGGTCCGCGAACGTGACGTCGGCGCCCACGAGGCACGCGGCGAGTCCCGATAGCCCGAGCCCGGCCCCCAAGTCGAGCACCCGACGGCCGATCAAGCTCGGCCCGGCG
Source organism: uncultured bacterium (assembly GCA_964447125.1). Taxonomy (GTDB): domain Bacteria; phylum JADJOY01; class JADJOY01; order JADJOY01; family JADJOY01; genus JADJOY01. The sequence goes on from CAYUSL010000006.1 coordinate 39,263, forward strand.
ACGACGGCGCGCGCCAGCGCTTCGGCCCCGGACCATACCAGCGCCCAATAAGGTGGATCGGCAGGCGCCTGCTCCCGCAGCAGCTCGTCGCGATCGACGTAGCGCGCCAGGTCCGCCACCTCCCAAAGCCGCACGGCTCGGGGGTGATCGATGCCGTCCAGCACGACCGTCCGGAGTCGTGCCTCGAACCCTTCGATCTCCACGCGTTTACCCTCAGAACGTTCTTGGTTCGCCGCGCCAACCCTGCCATAAGGACGCTACGACGGTCTCGGGGCGACTCCGTCGAGCGGAAGCGCGACGAGCTTTTGCCGAGCCCTCACGCCCAGCGCCCGGGAATCGACGAGTCATACTCGTCCCCGCGCGCCACAGCCGATTTATTCTTCGACACCCTCACGTCACCGCCGCACCCGCGGCACGACCCGGAGGCCTCATGAACCGCGACGATTTCAAGCGCACGCTGGTCACCCTGAACCAGGTGGAGCGCGATCTCAAGCGCCTGGTGAAGAACGCGCGCAAGCTGGCGCAAGGGCTCGGGCAAGATCTCGGCGGCGTGTTCGACGTCGCGGTCCAACGCCGCCTCGAAGAGGCCGAGCGGCTGCTGGCGCCTCTCGCGAGCATTCTGCGGCTGGGGCCAGCCGCGAGTCAGACTCACCGCCCGCGTCCGAAGTCCAAGCGTGGCACGCCCAACCGGTCCAGCAGGGCCACTGGCAGATCCCGCGGCGGACGCGGACGCAAGCTCAACCTCAGCACCGAGCAGATCCAGGACGCGCTCGCGCGTGCCAGCGGGATCAAGGCCAAGGCTGCCGAGCTGCTCGGCGTGAGCATCCCGACCTTCAACAAATACTTCCGCGAGGGTTGAGCCCACCGCTGCGAAGCCCTGCGCTGAAGAGCGCATCGACGCAGGCCGCTCAAGCGCTGGTCCTCAGCCCGCAACGGGCGCAGGGCGAGGAAAGCCCCACCTCACGAGCGCCGCACCTGACGATCAGCGCATCGGTCTCCAGGCGCGCCGTCGATCCCTCCGCGAGCCGGCGGCGAGCCGCGAGCGAAGCGAGGCGCCTCGGGGGTGGCACCCGGCGCGGCTCGGCCGCGACGGGCGGGGGGCTGGAACAGACCCGCGAGCGCACACATCGAGCGAAGCCCAGGCGCTCCGGTCTCCACGCACTCCATCCACGCTCCGCGAGCCGGACGGCGAGCCGCGAGCGAAGCGACGCGCCTTGGGGGTGGCACCCGGCGCGGCTCGGCCGCGACGGGCGGGGGGCTGGAACAGACCC
>CAYUSL010000006.1:40633-40732 GCA_964447125.1 uncultured bacterium
ACGCTCCGCGAGCCGGACGGCGAGCCGCGAGCGAAGCGACGCGCCTTGGGGGTGGGACCCGGCGCGGCTTGGCCGCGACGGGCGGGGGTCTGGAACAGA
>CAYUSL010000007.1:0-40227 GCA_964447125.1 uncultured bacterium
TCGCCGACCGATCCGCCGCTGCTGTGGGTGCAGCACGTCGGCGGCACCGTCTTCCAGATCGTGCCGAGCAAGGACGCTCTGTGGGTGAGCGCGGGCCCTGCCGGAGTGGTGGAGTTGGCGCCGAGCGGTTCGCCCCCGGCGATCTTGTCGACATACCCGGTCCCCGGCTGGGCGATGGGGACGTCGCGCTATCGCGATCGGTTGCTGGTGGCTGCTGGCGAAGGCGGTTTGGTTTCCCTGCCTGTCCACGGCGGCGCGGAAGCTGCGCCGAGCCCGCAGCGCTGAGCGCGTTCACAAGAACTCGCGGCAGGCCTCGACGTCCGCGGCGCGCACGGAGGGTGCCGGAGGCGCCGGGTTCAGCACGGCGTCGCTGTGCGCCGTGAACCAATTCTCGAGACGATCCGCCATCCACTGGTAGCCCAGGCTCGACGGGTGCACGTACTCGAAGAAGAGCAGACGGTTGGGATCGCGGGTGACGTCGTCTTGCATGCGCACCACGTCGACACCCCGTTCCGCGGCCACCCGTGCCAGCAGCTCGTGATAGGGCGCCAAGAGATCGCGGTCGCCGAAGTAGCGGACGTCCACGAACTCTTCGATCCAGAGCGGCACCGCACCGTTGCCGCGCGTGAGCGTATCGATGCACACGAGCGCGTGCTCGAACGACTCGAGATTGCCCGAGAACGTCGAGACGTCCGCGCCGGGATGCCCGGTGACGTGCGCGAGCAACGCGAGCACCTTGAAGCCGAAGGCGTTGTTGTAGACGGACGACAGTGTCACCACGCGCGGCCGAACCCGCGGCAAGAGCTTGTCCATCACCCGCACGATCGAGTGGAACGACACCCCCACGCGCCCCAGGTTCATCACCACCGGGTGGTGATCTCGGAACACCGGCGAAGCGCGAAGCCCCGCCTCCAAGCGATGGGGATAGTCGTAGGCGTCGGTGGGACGATCGTAGGGCGAGCCCTCGGTGGTCGAGCCGCCGAAGCTCAGCACCGTAAGATCGCCCGGCGACCAAGTGACACCCTGCTCTTTGCGAGCCAGAAAACGATCGACGTTGAATTCCTTGGCGTCGAAATACTCCTCGTCACCACCCGACCACGGGCCGCGCACCGCGGAGCCGAGCACCAGCGCCAGCGGCACCCCGAGCACGACGCTGGGAATCGCGATCAAGCCGATCCGCCAGCGGCGTGAAGTGGCCGAGCGGCGCCACAGAAAGAGCACCAGCGCCACCAGCAGCACGCACCGTCCCCACCAGCCGGTCCACGCGCCGAAGCCACGGTAGACCGAGCGCTTCCCGTCGCGCTCGACCTCGAAGCGAAGATTCTCGAGCCGGTCGAAGTCGGCGCGATAGCGGGCGGACGGGTAAGAGGGATAGAGCGACATCGACACCGAGCGGCCGTTCAGCGCGAGCGGCACCGGCGGCGCCGCAACACCCTCGCGCACCAGGACCAACTGGTCGTGATCGAACCGTATGCCCACGCGCAGGCGCCGCGGATCGAGCGGCACCGCCGGCAGCTCGATGCGCTCCACCAAGCGCCCTTGCTCGTAGCGCTGCAGCGCGCTCGGCACCTCGGGGATCGCGCTCACGAACAGATGATCGAAGGTGGCGTTCACCAGCTCGCCGCCGTCGAGCCCGAAGAACACGTTCACCGCGCGGGTGCGGGCGTTGGGGCGCAGGTGAAAGCGGATCTTCGTGAGACCGTGGGTGTCGCCGTCGAAGCGCCGGAACGACGGCGCCACGCGCGGCGTGTCGGGGCCGATGTCGTGCCCCAGCGGGTACGGCCAGAGCGCCTCGGCGGCGAAATCGAACGCCAGCACCACCATGGCGATCCCGAGAAATCGCAACGTGCGAGCGATCGACACGCGGCTCGGCACTCTCCGCCCGATCGCCCGCGCGACGCGCGTGATCCGCGGTGCGGCAGCAAGGGCGGCATCCACCGCGGGCGTCGGTGGCGGGACTTCGCTCTCGGCCATGGATCGATCCTGCGGACGGCGCCGCTCGCGCGTCCCCTCGCCGACCTAGTCGGAATCGCGAACAGCGGCCGTGCGCGCGCGTCGACTCAGAACACGCCGAGCCTGCGCGAGAGCGGACCGCTGCGGAGACGGCAGAGACGCACTCCCACGCCCAAAAGTGCGAACGCGAGCACGAAGGGGCCGATGGTCTCGAACATGAGCCCTTCGTGGCTCGAATAGGTCAGCCACCACCAGAGCATGAACACCGCCGTGATGATCGCCGGCACACCCAGGAGCTGCGCCACGGTCAATACGGGGCGCGCGAAGAAAGTCCATACCCCGGCGGCCAACAGCACCACGCCGAGCAGCGGGCCGAAGGGATCCGCCCGCCACGCAAAACGGATCGCCACCTGAGACACGATGTAAGCACCGAACGCGACCATCGCCGTGGCGAGAAATTGCGCGGCGACCCCATTCGAGGGACGACCTACCCAGATCATCGCCAGCGCCAGGGTGCTGTGGAGCACCATCGCCGTGATTCGCTGCGGTTCCCCTTCCGGGTATGTGATGAACCACGCAGAGGCGATGGCGGCGATGATGAGACCGGCGCGCTGCAGCTTCGCACCGGGCCAAGTCGTCACCCACGTGCCGACTGCCGCGAGCATGGACGCCGTTGAGTGCTGGGGCTCGCGCGCGGAGGGATGTTGGCTTTCCATGCGATTCCCTCCAGGCCGTACTCCGGGGGGGCAACCGACCCGCCCGGCAGACGTTCGTCCGCACGGTTGCACGCGTCCAGGGGTAGACCAAATCGTCTTACGGCGACGTGAAGAACGTCAAGACGGCCCCGCCGGTGCCAGCGCCGAGGCCAGTGCTTCGGCCATGCGCCGATGGCCCTGCGGCGTCAGATGGACGTCGTCCATGAACAAGAGCTCGTCGCGCTCTGCGACGAAGCCGGGGATCGGATCGAGGACCTGGGCGCCCTCCCGAGCAGCAACCTCGTCGAGGATCGGGTAGAAGGGGCCGACGCTCGCCCACCGCCCAGCGTGGTAGACGACCTCCAGCATCGGTTCTTTCACGAGGATCACCGACTGGCCGCGCTCGCGCGCCATGCGCACCAGTTGCGTGAGCCCGTCGCGGAACGGGCCGGGATCTCCGAACGCGTTGTTGGCGACGTTGTTGAGCACCACGTGCGTGGGCGCGAGCGGTGTGAGCCAGCGGTCGAAGCGTTCGCTCAGGTAGTCGAGCGTCGCCGACTCGACCCCCAGATTCCACACGATCGCGGCACGGCCGTGCGATCCGAGCAGCTTCTCGAGCACCATCGGATACGAGGCGCCCCAGCGTTCGGGAAACGGATAGCCGCGAGTGCTCGACCCACCCAAGCAGGCGACGCGAAGCGAGCGACCCGCGGCGGGCCGTGCCAGCTCGTCGCGGGGCTCGACGCGGATCTGAATGCGATCGAAGAGCACGGCGAGCACCACCACGCACACCACGATGAAGAGCACGTGCACGAACGGCGTCGCGAACCACCGGAACGGACCACGCCCACGCAAGCGCTGAAATCGCGTCAGCACCCGATCGCGCAGCACCAGGAAGAGCCACGAGAAGATCACCACCAACGTGGCGAAAGTCCGGAAGACGCGCCGTTCTTCGGCGGTGAAGCTCATGAGCAGCTCCACCCGCGGGACTTGGCTCAGCGCCACGAACAGCAAGCCGAGGCTCGTGAGCACCAGCGCGATGGCAGCGGGCTCGTGCTGGCTCTGATAGGACAACGATCGCCGCGCCGCCGCACGAAGCCCGCCGCGGGCGACGAAGACCGAGATCACCGCCACCACCATCAGCGTGAGCGGTGAAACGAGCCGCTCGAATCCCTCGAACGCGCGCAGCGGAACGCCCCCGTCGAGGGTCACGTCGCCGAGGGTCACGCGCCGATGGAGGTCGGGGCTCGAGGGTGGGAACATCACGGCTTCGAAGTTGCCGTCGGCGCGAGGCGATTCGATCTCGACGCTCGCACCCGAGTCGAAGTGCCCGATGATGCGCCCGTCGGCTCGCTCCAACGCGAGTCGCCCGCTGGCGGCCGGCAGATCGGCGAGCGGATGCCGCTCCGCCAACGCGTGATCGCGGTACACGAACCAGCCCGATTCGAGCGCTGGCAAGCGGCTCACCCGGAGCAGCACGTAATCGTTCGCCACCCGATCGAGGACGAAACCGAGTGCTTCGTTGGGCTCGACGCGATAGCGAAGATCGAGCTTCCGCCACGCCCGCGCAGTGCGGTTGTCGAGGCGCACGTGGTTGGTGGCGAGGGAATCGAGTCCGGGCGGCACGTGCGCGAGGCGGCCGCAAGGTGATTCGAGGCGCGGCAAGACCACCGGCGAGACGGTCAGCAGCAGGTAGAGGAACGCGACCGCGGTGGCACCCAGCCAGCAGACTTGCCGCACCCATCGCCGTCGCGGCTCGCCGTTCGTCATGTGGAATGTGCGGATCGCTTCGCGAAGACGAAGCGTGAGCATAGCCCGCGCCCCACTCGACGCAGGAGACGTCGAAAACGCGGGGAGGGGTTCCCTTTCGCGCGGATCTCACTCCAGGAGTCGGCGGTGGGCAGCAGGGTGAACGTCCCGATGAACGGTTGCGGTCGTGAGCGGCTGTTGATAGCGTCCTGGAAACGATCGCGGGGCGAGAAACCGGCCGGCGCGATGTGGATCGAGTCATGACAGAACGACAGCCGCAGCGGTCCCGCCTCGCCCTGGCGATGGTAGTGGTGGCGATCTGTGTGTGGCGCTACGCGGCCTCCCATCCGCCCGCCAGCAACGGCATGATCGCGACCATCGCGCCGACGGCGTTTGCGCTCGCCTTGGCCGCGGCCGCGCTGAGGGTCTTCCGCGGGCTTCCACTGCCCTTCGTGGGTGACGCGGAGCACAGCACGCTGCGACGCGTGGCTGCCGCATGCCTGGCGGTCGGCGCGGCCATCCTCCACTGGTACGGCCTCACATACCCGCCAGCAGACCGCGCGATGTTCGCGACCGTCGCACCAGGCTTGGTGGCCATCGCCATGCTGGTGATCGCCTGGCGGATCCTCCGCGGCCTGGCCCTGCCCTTCAGCGCATCGGCGCAGACGCTCTCACCCAAACAGACGATCGGGCTCGGTGTTGCCGCCTTCGCAATGCTGCTGCGCCGCTACGTCGCGTCGCATCCTCCCGAGGATGGAGGGTTCGGCGCCACCACCATTCCGACCCTCGTGGCTCTGGGTCTGCTGTGGGTCGCGTGGCAGCTCTATCGGCACGAGGAGCTACCGTTGCGTGCCGTCCTCTCTCACGCGACGCCCTCGCAGCGGCGCGGCGCGCTCCTCGCCGTGCTCGGCGCGGTGGTGCTGGGACGCAGCCTCCACATCGCCGCACCCGGCGGTGATCTCTTCGGGACGGTGCTGCCCGCTTGGTTCGCGATTGCTGCGATCGTGTTCGGCGTCGGCCGGTGGCGACGTCAGGCGCTCGGCTCGTCCGGCATGCAGCCTGTGTAGGAACCGATCGCTCGGGCGACGGCGCGGCCGCCCTTCTCGAGCGTCTGCGATCGCGCGACCATCGCGGCTGCGTCGACCACCACGACCCACGGGCTCGAGGACTCTCACTCGAAGCGCAGCCCCGGCCGATGAAGTGAGCGCCGGAACGGACGTACCGGCGCCGATCGCGCTTCGCATCCCAACTCTCGTCGATGTCGCCGCTCGTCCAAGCCATCCATCTCGCGATCCCGCTCGCGATGCTCGGCATCTCGATCGCGCATTCGCTCGCAGTGCGCGGTCGGCGACTCACGCGGATCTTCTTCGCGTTCGCGCTGTCGTTCTTCGCCGTCAAAGGCGCCATCGATCTCGGACGGCGTCTCGACGATTTCTCGTTCGTGATGCACCTGCATCTGCTCGAGCGCCACGACAAGAACTTCGGCTTCTTCGCGATCTTCCTCCCCGCGATTCGCACCTCGTTCGCGTACGTGGGGCTGTGCTTCGGCGAGCTGGTGTGGAGCCGATCGCCGACCCGGCGCGGCCGCTTCTGGCCGATGGTGAGCGCGTCGCTCTTCGCCTACTGCATGCTGGGTGTGGCGCTCGAGTACCTGAATGCGCGCGTGGGCTGGTGGGTGTGGCGGCCCGAGATGGACAACATCGGCTTCACCCACTACCTGTTCACGTGGGTGATCTGGGGGGGCGGTTACTTCGAGACGTTCTTCCTGAACTTCGCGCGTTGGAAGCGGCTCCAGCGACCGGCGCGCTTCGCGGTCGCGTACTTCCTGGGCTACTACGTGCTGATGCTGGGCGTGTCGGCGACCGCACCGTTCCTGCGCAATCCGATCTTCATCTCGCTGGGCATGCTTTTCATGGTGCTCGGACTCAAGGTGCGCGGACCCGAGCTCGAGCCGCTGCGCAAGGCCGCTCCCGCTGCCACCTGACGCGGCCCGCGCAGCCGCCCGCGCACCAGCACGATCAATCGGCGCGCGAAGCCACGGAGCGCGTCACGGTGGCCTGGGCGAAGCCGCGCGCGACCTCCACGTCGGGCAAGGCCGGTGGCCGGCCGTCGTACGCCCACTCCGCGAACGCGGGGTTGATCTCGCGGTAGAGCCAGCGAGCGCGCACGGTGAGCCGCTCGCCGACGTCGGCAGGGAGCGGGACCTCGAAGCGATCGACGGTGCTCTCGCCGCGCTGCAACGCGCGCTCGACGACGTCACCGGTGCTGCGCCACACGCGATAGCGCTCGAGGCGATGGCCGTCGCGGTCGAGGGCATGGCCGCCCATGCGATGCGCGTCCGGGGCGAGCCGCCCCGAGGCGTCGCGGCGCCCGGTCGTGAACAAGACCCGGCCGCTTTCGTCGCGCACGTCCAGCTCGAGCCACATCTCCAGCAGATCCATCGGACCGGCGGGAAACGCGTGGTCGATCGAGAGATTGGTGGTGTGCACCGCGAGCGGCCAGGTTTCGGCGGACCGTGCAGGCGCATCGACGTCGATCGCCACGTCGAGGTAGCGGAACTCGCCCAGACGCTCGGGCCCGAGTGTGGGCAGGGCCTTGGGGATCGCCCGGTACTCCTCGAAGGGCAAGTCCTCGGTGAGCATCTCGCTCGACGCCCACGCTTCCATCAGCGCCACCGTGGGGCGGTCGCCGAGCAGCGACGGAAGCAACGTGTTGGTGCCGGGGACGAGGTGGCTCTTCGCCAGCGACTCGGGCTCCCCTTCTCGCGCGAGCCTGAGCTGCTGGCGCGGAGGCATGTGGCAGGTGACGCAGGAGCGCGGTTGGGAAGCGGGCACGATCTGGCCGCGATGACAGACCAGACAGGCGTCGTCCCGCTTCAGCACACGCGGCGCCAGCGCGCGCCCGTGGGCGCGGGGCGTGAGGTCGATGGCGAGACGCAGCCACGTGCCGAGTGCGCCGCCGCGCCGCTCGGCGGTCCGAAACGGCGCGAGCCCGCGCTCGTCGACGCGCAGCCGCAGCGCGCTGCGTGATCGATCGGAGGGGAGATCGACGGCGGCAAAGCTGTGGCAGAACACACAGCCCATGCTCGAGTGGGCCGTGTAGTCCGGTCGCGGCGGCTGTGGTTCGGCGAGGGCGCGCGGCTGGTGGCAGCCCAGGCAGATGACGACCTCCGCTGGCCCCGTTTCTTCGGCCAGGAGCGCGAGCGGACGCTCGAGGTGTGTGGGCCGCATCGAGCGGTCGTGGGACGAGCGTGCGTGGTCGGAAAGAACACCGGCGTGGCAGCCGCTCTCGCCGCCACAGCTCTGGTTGAGCGAGAGCAACTCGGGATCGAGCGGCAACGGCAGCGCGTCGCGCTCGGCCGGCGGTCGCTCGGCGTAAGGCACGGTCGAGAGGTGGATCGTGGTCTCACGCACGCGGAAGCGCGGCTCGCCCAGCGCCACGGCGAGCACCGTCACCGCGATCGCCACCACGCCCCACTCGCGGCGCAGGATCGGCCTTCCGGCGCGCAGCCGCGTCCACGCGACGCGAATCAACGCGATGACACCGAGCCCCACCATCAAGAGCCCGCCGAAGCGGTGCACGGCGAAGAGCATCGCGAGCGGCCGCCCTCCTCCGAGCAGTACCAGCAAGGGTCCCGTGGTCGCGGCCATCGCCCACAGCAACGCGTGCAGCAGCTCGAGCACGAAGCGCGGCGACCACATCACGCGCCCGAACCAGCCACGCAGACCCTGGAGCGCCACGGCACCGGAGACCGCGAGCGCCAGCCATACCCACGCCGTGCGCGACTGCGACAAGCCGATGGGAATGCGCAGGTAGGGCAGCAAGCACACCACCAACAACAACACCAACGTCGCGAATGCGGTGCGCGGCGCCAGCTCGGGAACGAACGTGCGCAGCCGCCGGAAGAGCCCGCGCAACACCCACGGCACCACCAGCGCGCCGACCACGACGTGCGCAACCAGCGCCACCCAGAGCTCGGGCGTCCAGGCGCTGCCGAACGCCAGCCAAGCACCCGTCGTGAGCAGCGCCACGATGCCGGCGAACGTTCTCACGAGGAGGGCCCCTCGAGGTGCGCGCCGAACGCGTGCGACGGCGTGAGCGGCTGCCCGGGCCGCGCATTGCGGCTCGAGCGCGGCATGTGGCACCCGACGCAGCCGCTCTCCCCTCGACACTCGGCATGCATCCGGGGCTGCTGGTGACGCACGGCCAGCGCCGGGGACAGGGCGCCACCCGCGGGCGGCTGATGGCAGGCGATGCAGAGCGCGTCCGAGCCCGCGCCCGCGAGCCGCATCTCCACCCGATGACGCGGCGTGAGCGAGAGCATCGAGCGCGCGTCGATGGCGAGCGAGCCGAAGATCGGCGGATAGCGGAACACCATGCTTCGGCGCGCGCCGTCGATGCGCGTCGTCGAGGAATGACACACGAGGCAGGAAACGCCCTCGCGACGTCCCTCGGGCGCGCCCAGCTCGCCACGCTCGCCGACCACCCCGGCCAGCACCGAGATCGGGTCGTGACAGCTCATGCAGCGTGCTGCGGCGCTACGCCCCTCGGCGGCAGCGACGCCTTCCACCGCTTCGCGATACGCGACACTCGCGGTGCGGCGATGCGGCGCAACTTTCCACTCGGCGAACACGAATGGGTGGCAAGACGCGTTGCCACACGTCGTCGATTGACCGAGCACCGTCGGCGAGTACGCGGCACCGCTCTCGGTGCGCACGAACCCGGCACCAAAATCGGCGTGCTCGGCCACGGTCGCTGCTGCTGCGCCGATCGAGAGATTGGCGCCGTCGTAGCCGCTCGGACCCCACGTGAGCAACGCCGCGAGCCCCACTCCCGCAGCACCGCTGGTCGCGAGCACCCGACCTAGCCGCGGCGTCGTGAGCGACAGATCGTCGGCAGGCAACGCGGCGTCGGCGGCGCGCGCTCGCCAACGTCGCGCCACGACCACGTGCACGGCCACCAAAACCGTCGCGAAGCCCAAGCCGACGACGTGCAGGGGCACGAGCCCCTCGAGGATCACCAAGAGCGCCACCACCGCACCGCTCCAAAGCGAAATCTTGAGCGCCAGCCAGGCGAGCTGCCCCGTCACCACCACCCGTTCGGCGCCCGGCACAGCGGGTCGGCGCACGTGACGGTAGAGCCAGATCGCCCACAGCAGCGTGCCCGGCACCGCCATCGCCTGGTGCCAGACCCGTGCGAGCAACTGGGGCGCCGAATCCGTCGTCACCAGCGATGCCGAGATCCCCGTCACGGCGAGAAACGCCGTCGCGAGCCAGAAGAAATGCACGAACGCGCGGTTTGCGCGTTTGCGCCCCGGCTCGCTCAGGCGCAAGACGACCAGAAACAGCACCAGCACGAACGGTGGCCCCGCGGAGACGTAGCGTGCGCCGAGGGCGAACAAGGCGCCCGCGAACAAGACCTCTACCAGACCGAACCCGAATGCAAGCTCGCGAAGGCGAACCGCGACTGCGCTGAGCACGCGACCGACCCTGGGTCGCGTGGGCACCGGGCTGGGCATGCGAAGACCGAAACGGAACGAGGCTCGTCGAGGGGACGGCGCTCGCGATGTTGACACGGAATCTGCCGCGCAGGAACCGTCGACGGGAGATCGCCGCGCCGCGCTCGTTCCAGGTCTAAATGACGATTTCCGAACCGGATGGACCCAACCGCCAACCCGTAGAAGGGGCGGGCGCAAGCCCGCCCGCCGACACAAAGCGCTCGAGGGCGGCCTCGTGGCCGCCCCGAGGAACGACTCGCGCCGAATCGTGCACGACGATTCAGCGGGGCGCGTCGGCTGCTGCGGCGAACAGGCTCGCGCTCACGGAGAGCGCGTGATCGAGCCGCGCGTCAGGGTGGACGTCGACCGCCGGCTCATCCGCCACGGCGCCGCTCCCTCGCACGGGAACGGCGCGGTTGTGGGACGTGCTCTCTTGTGGCAACCAGCCGACCGCGCTGCTGCCGAGGTGGACGCGTGCCGCTTCCGCACCGCGGGTTTCCGAAGACCAGGGGACTCCGTAGCCAATCGGCAGCCAGCTTTCGACGTGCGGCGCACCGGGGAGTGGCTTGCCGTCGGGACCGAGGTAACCGTGTGCCAGCGCGAGGAGCTCACCGATCGTGGGTAGCCGCCAGTCGGTGTAGCCGCCGGCGCGAAACATGCGAGCGAAGTACATCGCGCCCGGCCAATCGGTCGCGTTGCCGTTGTCGGTGTCGGCCCACATGCGGTTGGTGGCGAGATCGATGACGGTGCCGTCGCCACATTCGGCGAAGCGCCGGCCCGTCGCGAGCGCCGCAGCCACTGCACGCTTCTCGGCGGGCGTCACGGCGATGCTGATTCGCGCCAGCTCTGCGGCGACACGGCCGTCGTCGAGATGCGGCTCGGGCGCGCGCATGCGCTCGCGCCACGTCGCGGTCCCGGCCACGACGAGAGCCAGAGCGGCGACGAGCGCGAGCATGCCGAGCACGCCGCGCGTGGGCACGCGATTCCCGCGCGGCGGGGATTGCACGCGGGGCTCGTCGTGCGCCGTGCGCCCCGGCGCGTCCGCCGGCACGAGATCGTCACCACGCATCCCGACGAGATGCGCGAGCGTTCCGAAAATGGCGCTCCACAGCCCGATGGCAGCGTAAGGCCGACTCAGCGCACCCGGCGCCGGCTCCAGGAAGAACGCCACGGTGAAGGCCACGGGCGCGAGCACGATCAAGAGCGAGCCGGCGCGCTGCAAGCGGGCTCGCCGCGCGTTCTGCGAGGGCCTCAGATAAACGCCCAGCAAGCAATTCGGAAACGACCCGAGCAGGATGTAGACGTGCGCCGACCGATAGAGCATTCGCGCGCCGACGTCGCCGCGATAGGCCGCTGGGAAATGGGCCTGCATCCAGACCCCCGTGAGCGCGAACGCCGCGGCGAAGATCCATCCGCACACCAAGTGCACGCGTTTCATCGAGCCTCCGCGCCGGGTGCCGGAGCGGAGGCCGGCGCGCACGACGCACGCGCGCACCAGCCGGCCGGCAAACGCACGCGTCGCACTCCGCAACCGTCGGCGACGTAGATCGCGCGATCCACTTCGTCCCACGCGAGATCGCGCGACTCCCCGAGAGTCAGCGACTCGGCGAATCCCGTGAAAGGATCACCGCGCCGGCAGGTGGCAAAGCGCGCACGCGTCTCCAGGGTGTCGCCGTCGAGGAGCAGCAGCTCGCCGGTGAGCTGTGTGCCCACGGCGATCGCCCCAACACCGTCGAGGACCGCGATCGGACCGCCGACACCCCCGACCCAGATCTCACGTTCCACCTCGAGCCGCGCGAGGTCGATGGCGACCAGCGAGCTGCGCGTGCTGCTGGTGACGTAGCCCTTTCCGCGCGTCCCGTCGACGACGAGCGCGGCGTGCACGGGGGGCACGCGCACCGAGCGCCAAGCACCGCTCGCGAGGTCGAGCATCCACACCTCGGCGCTGGCGCGACCACCGCTCACCAGCACGCGGCCGTGGGTGGTGTGATCCACGGCGAGACGGATCGAACCGCTCGGCTCGGGCAGCGGGTAGCGCCGCGCGGCGCCGAGATCGCCCCGGAGATACGCATCGACCTCGACCGCGACCAGCGCACTCGACGCACCCTCTCCGCCGCCCTCCCCACGCCGCTGGAAGAGATAGACGAGCCCAGTCTCGGCATCGTACGCGGAGGCCGCAATCCCCTGCTCCGGCACGATGCGGTGCGCGAGTGGCCTCGCATCGATCGTGAGGCGTGCAGCCGACCGCGTGCCGTGGGCGAGCACGAGCCCCAGGTTGCCGAGCACCGTGAGCGGGCTCTCGTCCTCACGCCACGGAACCGGGAGAAAGCGTGACACGGGCGGATCGCCGCTCACGTCGACGACGCTCACGCCCAGCGCCTCCGCGCTACTGCCGTGAAGCGCGACCAAGCGCCGCTCGAGAGGAAGCCATCCCAATGCCAGGGGCTTCCAGCCGTGCACGAGATCTTCGACCCGAAGCTCCTCCGCGGCCAGTGCGCCCCGAAACACCGCCGGCACGGCCATGCCGAGAAACGTCGCGTAAATCAGCCCGAGCGCGAACCACAGCGCCTCGATGCCAGGAGCCCGTAGCACCGGAAACCAGCGGAGGCGCGCCGTCGCTCGCCGGACCCAGCCCAGCCCCGGCACGGCTCGCCGCCGCAGCAACGCCGCCGCGACGGCGAAGACGACCACGGGTGTGGCGCGTCCCGCATACGAAGCCGCAAGCGGGTAGGACAGAACACACATCGGCACGATCGCCAGCGCGATCCCACCGTTGAGGAACACCTGTGCCCAGCGTCCGACGCGCGAGCCGAGCGGCGGGACCCGCGCCGTCTCGCCGTGCGTCGCGCCGTCCATCAGCTTGCGGGCTCGGGCTCGGGCTCGGGAGTGGCCGCGGAGGCGAGCGGCACGGCGACGGGCGCGACAGGCGGAAGCGTGACCTCGACCTCGCCTTCACCGAGGCGAGTCACGGGGAATGGCCGCGGTCCACCCAGGAGCTCGAGCGCCGCCTGCGGCCGCACCCGGCGGTAGTTCCAGGTGGCACGCAGCACCACCGGCCCACTCACGCCCTCCGGGCGCGTCACTTCCACGCGATCGCGCAGCGTTTCGGCGAACTTGATGCGACGCTCCTCGGCGACGTGACCGAGGGAGTAGAGATCGTGGTGGGTGAGGGGCTCACCCTGGCGGTCGAACCAGCGCGCGCCCAGCTCGAGCGCCGCGGGATCGCGTTCGCCGTCCGCTCCGATGGCGCCGCTCAGCACGAACGCGCGGTTGCTGGCGTCGACCAGCTCCAGCGACAGCCAGGTCTCGCTCAGATCGTCGGCCCCCGCGGGAAGCGCATGACCGCCTCGCACGTTGGTGGTGGCCAGCGAGATCGCGAGCCGGCCCCCTTCGATCGGCTCGACGCCGAGGTCGATCGTGAGCGGCCGGAGCGCCAGCCGCTGGTTGAACTTGAAGAGCGGATCGAAGCTGCCGTGGGAGAATTGTGAGATCTGCTGGATGGCGCTCAGCCCCGGGAACTCGCGAATGAGCTCGCCCACGGTGGTGTCGCGCTCGGCGAGCGTGGCCTCCACGCCGGTGCCCGAGGCCATCATCGCGAGCCCCTCGTTCAGCCCGAACACGCCGTGATGCGGATGTTTGTGGCCGCGCGCCTCGGTCTGCTCCCAGGGCAGAGACTTGATGCGCGGCATGTGGCAGAGGACGCAACTGTTGTCCTGCCCCTTGCCGTACGGTCCTTCGAACCAAGAAGACGCCGTGTCCTCGATGAGCACGCCGTGGAGCCCGGCGGCGCTCATGTCGACGCGGTGGCACGACTGGCACACCGTGGATTGCGCCTTGATGGGGTTCATGTCGTGGCGATGCCCGCGTGAGTCGGCCTCGATCGAGCGCACCAGGCGCCCGAGGAAGGCCGGCTGCGTGGCGTCTTCGCCGTCCGGGATCGGCAGTCTGCCGATGCGAAGATCGCCGTTGCGCGGCTCGCTCGGCACCTCGACCACCCGGTGGCACGAGATGCACGTCACGCCTTCCGAGAGCTCGCCGGCGGCGTTCGCCTGCTGACGCATCTCGTAGGTCGGATCGTGGCAACGATGGCAGAACGCCACCGACTCCGCGCCATGGCGCTCTACCGTGACTCGCACCGCCGCGGCGTAGAGCTCGTTCTCGGACGCGAACCGGTGCAACGACACCGACCACTGGCGGTACTCGTCCCAGTGGCATTTGCCGCAGAACTCGGCCTTCTCCGTCGCCACCCACGCGACGTCCTCGTAAGCCTCGGGATGTTTCTCGGCGTGGTGACGCAGATTCCAGTTCCACGCGACCACCGCGAACATGCTCGCCAGCACCACCGGTGCGAGGCTGCGCGCGCGTACCCGTCGCAGCCACTGAAGGCTGACCGGCACCGCCGCCAGGATCCGCCGCAGCCCCAGATGCAGCCCGGCGAGGATCGGCAACAGGATTCCCGCCCACTGATGGAGCGCCGCGAAGTTGAGCGAAAAGATGCCTTGGTGCCGCATGAACGGTCGGTCCACCAGCATCACGTCGAGATGGGTGCCGATCCCCGTGGCCATGGCGATCTGCGTCGCCACGAACACCAGGTACGAGATTCCCGACGACGCGGGATCGAGGCCGCGCATCCACGGCATCAGCGCCCGCCACATCCACCACAGCATGAGGATCGTGAGCGGCAGGATCAGGAACAGCGAGTTCCCGCCCAGGAACCGCATCACGAAGAGCAGCAGCCAGTAGCCGAACATCACCACGTAGACGCGCCGGCCGCCCACGCCGCGTGTGTGCCGGTAGAGGAATACCGCGAAGAGCGGCGTGAACGCGCGGGCGATCCACAGATGGGCCTCGAACCATCCGAGGCGCGGAACGCCGAGCGGCAGGAACGTCATCGCGAGCCCGGTGACGGACTCGGCGACGAAGAGTGCCAGCACCAATCCGAAGAAGGGCTCGCGCCACAACGCCCGTTCGCGGCGGCCGATGCGCAGCGACGCGGGGTCCTCGGCGCGCGCCGGGCGCGCGCTCATCGCACCAGGGCCGGCGGGAGAAGGCACGATCGGGAAGGAAGCAGAATCGGCGCGCGAATCAGGGAACGCCCAAGATAGCCGTCGCCTCCGCGCGAGTCGACCGAGCTCGCGTTCGCGCCAGCAGTTCGCCGCGGCCACGTTGGCGCGCCCCCGGCGAACCGATAGCCTCTCGCCGCCGCTCGCGACCGTTCCGGCTCACTCATGCCCCGCCTACCCAAGCTCAAGCTTCCCAAGCTCGCCGACATTCCGCTTCCCACCCATCCGCGCAAGCGGCGCTGGACGATCTTCCTCCTCGGGTTCACCGGGCTCGTGCTGCTCGAGCAGGTTCCCGGGCTCTTCTTCTCGTGGTGGCTCGGGTATCCGTGGGAACAGCACGGGCTCTCGATCCAATGGCGGATCCTCTCGATCACGCTCGACGTGGGCGTGGTGCTGGCGTTCCTGCTGAGCGAGGTGAAGGCGTTCTGGAGATGGTTGCCGCGGCTCTACCTGCTGATGCTGGGGCTGCTTTTCTTCTGCGTGTGGAGCGCGCTCTACCTGAAGTTCGGCGATCGCTCGTCGCCGTTCGCGTTCCAGCTCCTCATGTGGCACATGTTCGCCGGCAGGACGGCGGCGCCGCTCTTCGGCATCTATCTCTTCCAGCACATCGTCGCGTGGCGGCCGACCGCGATCCCCAGCGAACGGCGCTGGGGCAAGCGGCTCACGGTCTTCACAGCGGTGACACTCGGCGTCGGTCTGGCGTTCACCGTGCTCGGCGGGCCGAGCGAGCGCATCTTCCTGCCCGTTCACGAGTACGGCTCGCTGGTGTTGCCGTTCCTGGTCATCGCGCACATCCAGGCTGAGCGGCGCTGGCGGGAACGCAAGAGCCCGGCGCCGGCGACGCTCGCCGCGCGGGTACCGTCTTTCGGGCGCCGCGAAACGGTGATCGCGCTCGCCATCTCGGCGCTGGTTCCACTGGCGCCGTGGGCGCTGGCCAACGGCAAGATCAATCTGCATTTCAGCGGGCTCTTCCGCTTCGTCGAAGGCACCCCCAAGGATCTCTACGCGACCGAGGCGCCGCCGGCGAGCTACCAGCTCCCGTTCGGATCGAGCCCGTTCGCGCCGTCGCGCTTCGAAACCTCGTCGCGCCAGTTGGTGCCCGCGCGGTTCCTCAATCAAGCGAACACGTGCTCGTACGAGGGCTGCCACACGGACATCGGCAAGCAATGGGCGATCTCGGGGCACCGCCACGCGCGAAACGTGTTCGTCGAGAAAGCGATGGGTGCGCTGGCGGCCGAGAAAGGCGTGGCGGCGACGCGCTACTGCGCGGGCTGCCACGACCCCGTGAACCTCGCCTCCGGCCAGATCGACGATGCCGGGACACCGACCACGGGGCTGGCCAACGAGGGTGTCACCTGCCTCGCCTGCCATGCGGCTGCGCATTTTCTGCCGCGCCCCGGCGACGCGAGCTTGGTCCTGGGTGCGACACCGCTCTTCTTCGAGCGGGCCATCGACAAATCCTCGTACCTCATGACCGTGCTCTATCTGGAGGATCACCGCCGCGAGCTCGATCGGCGGGGCGTGATCAACGATCTCGCGCTCTGCGAGACGTGCCACCAGCACACGGTCCCCGAGGCGCTCAATCCCCATCGCCCCGTCATCACGCAACGGGTCCAGGAGTGGCGTGACGGTCCGTTCGCCAAAGCAACGCCGGAGCACGAGGCGCGCAACTGCCACTCGTGCCACATGCCCGCGACGATGGAGTCGTACCAATCCACCGAGATCAAGGGACATCGGTTCCTGTCGTCGAATACGGCGATCCCCGCGTATTACGCCACCGATCCGGCGTACGACGCGTACGCGCAGCGCTACTTCCGCGGCGTCCAGCAGTCCAAGTTCACTCACGCCGAGAACCTGGAGTGGGTGCAAAATCAGCTTCGCTCGAAGATCGTGACCCTCGATCTTCGCTCGGAAACGGTCCCCGTCGAGGGCGGGCGCTCGGTCACCCTGCTGGCCACCACCACCAATCGCGGCGTGGGCCACGGCTGGCCGGCGGGCATCGTCGACCTGGTCGACGTGTGGCTCGAGCTCGAGGCGCGCGACGCGAGCGGCGCCTTGCTGTGGAGCTCGGGGGTACTGGACGAGAGCGGCCGTGTCCCCGAGGACGCCTACCGCTTCGGCGAGGACTGGTTCGACGACGACGGGAATCGGCTGACACACCACGAGACCTGGAAGCTCGCGAGCATCCGCAATCAGCGCCGCCTCGCCAGCGGCACCAGCGACGAAGCGCACTTCGCGTTCACGGTGCCGGACACCGCCCCCGAGCCGATCCGGGTGCGGGCTCGACTTCGCCATCGCCGCTTCCACCAAGATTTCATCGAGTGGGTGCTCGGCCCCGGCAGCACGCTGCCGATCACCGACCTCCAAGATCAGGCGCTCGAGCTCGACGCGCGCACCTGACGTCGGCATCCGGCCCCGGCACCGCCGCTGCTCGCGCCATTGCGGCGCGAACCCCAACTGCGCTCGCGGTTTTCGCGGGGCGTTTCGCGCCTTGACAGTGCTCGCGACGGGACTCGACAATGGCGCTCGCCCCCCTTTTCGCGTTGCGGGATCTACATGTCGGATCGATCGATCGGCGGCGTGGGCTCGGCCGCACCCCACCGCGTTGCTCGTCGCTCGATGCGCGTGATGCTCCTCGAGCCGCCGCTCAAGCTTCACGGCCAGCGCGACGTCGGATTCAAGGAAGTCCTCCCGCACATCGGCATCGGCTACGTGGCTGCGGTGCTGCGCAACGCAGGCCACGAAGTGCGCGTCGTCGACGCGCCGGCGGAGCAGCTCACGCTCACCGACGTGTGCGCGCGTTTCACCGAGTTCCGGCCGCATCTCGTGGGATTCAGTGCGACCACGTATCAGATTCACGAGGTCGACGAGACCGCGCGCGCCTTCCGGGACATCGACCCATCGGTGCGGATCGCCGTCGGCGGTTCCCACGCCAGCGCCGTACCCAAGGAGACGCTGGAAGCGTTCTCCGCCCTCGACTACGCGGTCTTCGGCGAGGGTGAAGAGACCGCTACGGAGCTTCTGGAGCGGATCGCCGACGATACGAGCCCCGAGGGCATCCTCGGCCTCGCCCACCGCAACGGTGGCGACGTGGTTGTCGAGGGTCCGCGACCGCGCATCCGCAACCTGGATGCCCTGCCCCACCCGGCGTTCGACTTGTTCCCGGTACACCGCTATCGCGGCTTCTACACGCTCTTCAGCAGGCGCTACCGGCCACTCACCTTGTGTACGACTCGCGGGTGCCCGTATCAGTGCAATTTTTGCTACAAGTCGACGGGCGACTGGTTCTACACACGCTCGCCGGAAAGCGTGATCGGCGAGGTGATGCGCGACATCGACGAGCTGGGTGCAACACAGCTCGTGTTCACCGACGAGGTGTTCACGATGAAGCGCAGCCACGTCGAGCGCGTGCTGACCGCGCTGGTCGAAGCGCGCATCGCCGAACGAGCTCCCTGGATCTGCCAGACGCGCGTCGACCGGGTGGACCCGGAGCTCCTGGCGCTCATGAAGCGCGCCGGTTGCGCAGTCATCAGCTACGGCATCGAAGCCGGCAATCAGGACGTGCTCAACCGCATCGCCAAGGGCATCACGCTCGAGAAAGCGCGGCTCGCCATCGACTGGACGCGCGCCGCCGGCATCAGCCCGGACACCAACTTCATCATCGGCAACGCCTACGAGACACCGGCCACCATCCGCCAGACCATCGACTTCGCGGTGAAGCTCGACCCGGACACCGCGAGCTTCGCGATCCTGTCGCCCTTCCCCGGCACCGAGGTCGCGGAAATGGCCGAGCGCGGCGAGGGCGGGCTGAAGCTCTTGAGCCGCGACTGGCGCCACTACGGCAAGCAGATCGGCTCGGCGCTCGAGCTCGACTCGGTGCCACGCACCGAGCTGGAGCGCTTTCACCGTCTGGCATACCGCCGCTTCTACCTCCGCTGGCGAAAGCTCTGGCACGTGCTTCGGGTGGTGAACCTGTGGAACGTCCCCGTGTACCTCTTGCACAACATCCGTTCGGCGCTCACGACTCGCGGGTCGAGCGGCGGTCTCGGCACGTGGGGTCGCGAGCGCGCGCCGGCACCGGGCCTCGCGAGCGCGTAGCCCGCGACGGCCGAAGCCACCGGTCGGACGCGCGTGGACCCCGCGAGCGCGGTCCGATGACGGCGCCGTTCGACCGACGAGCCGACGTACGGACCAGCACCCTAGAGCCATGAGCCAAAGCGATTACCGCGTGATGTTGGTGTATCCGCGGACGCGGTCCATCACGGTCAACCCGCCGCTCGGGATCGCGTACCTGGCGGCATCGCTGCGCCGGCTCGCGGGCGTCGAGGTGGCGATCCACGATTGCGAGAAGCGCCGCGAGCCACCGGAACGATCCGCCGAGGCCATCGCCGCCTGGAAGCCGGATCTCGTGGGCGTGTCGCTCTCGACTCCGACCTACCTCGCCGGACGAGAGGTCATCCAGCACCTCCAGTCGCTACCCAACCCACCGGTGATCGCGGTCGGCGGTCCGCACGTGTCGGCGCTACCCGAGGCGAGCGTCTCGAACCTCGGCGCGCACTTCGGCTTCATCGGCGAATCCGAGCTCACGTTCCCCTCGCTCGTCGAGCGTCTGCGCGACGCGAACCTCCGGACACTCGCGCCGGGAGCACACTCACCGGTGGACGTCGCCGACATCGCCGGGATCACGTACCGCAACGGCGGGCCGGGCCTCTCGCGCCACGGGCGCGGTGCCTGGAACCAGAACCTCGACGATCTGCCGTGGCCGGCGTTCGATCTGATGGGGCTCGACGAGTACCCGCCCCACCCCCACCAGCTTCTCTATCGCAGCTTCCCGATCGCACCGATCATGACGGCCAGAGGTTGCCCGTACGAGTGTACGTTCTGCGCCAGCCCCACGCTCACGGGACGCACCATGCGCTACCGCTCGCCCACCAGCGTGGTGGACGAGATGGAGCACCACCACCGGCGCTTCGGGATTCGCGAGTTCCACATCGAGGACGACGTCTTCAACATCCTGCGCTCGCACGTGGAAGGCGTGTGCGAGGAGATCCTCCGGCGCGGCCTCGACATCCAGTGGAAATGCCCGAACGGAGTGCGCATCGACCGGCTCGACCGCGAGCTGGTACGGCTCATGAAGCGATCCGGCTGCTATCAGCTCTCGCTCGGCATCGAGACCGGTGACGAAGACGTCCTCGACCGCATCAAGAAGAAGTTCACGCTCGCGCGAAACGAAGACGTGGTGGACGTGCTGGCGCGGGAGGGCATCGAGGTCCTCGGGCTCTTCATCATGGGCTTCCCGGGAGAATCACGCGCCTCCGTCGAGCGAACCATCCACTACTCGCTCTCCAAGCCGTTCAGCCTCGCGCACTTCTCGGTGTTCTCGTACCTTCCCGGCAGTGCGGAGGCCGACCGGTATTTCCAGGGACGCTCCGACGAGGACGTGATCGAGGAGCTGGCGCGCGACGCCTGCTACTACACGCCCGTGGGCAACGGCGTGCTGAGCGGCAAGGAGCTCAAATCGCTGCAGCGCTGGGCGGTGCTGCGCTTCTACCTGCGGCCGCGTCAGTTCTGGTTCTTCCTGAAGCGCTTGCGGCGCCGCCAGCTCGCATCGACGGCGAACATCCTGGTCAAGTACCTGCTGGGCTGACGCACAGGGGTGGCGAAGAAGGGCGCGCGAGCCGTCAGGGCGCGCCCGGGACGAGCCACGGTGCCGTCACCGCGCGCAGCGCGATCCACGCGAGCAGCGCCGCCAAGAGCCACAGCCGGACGCGGATGCTCCCTCCCGTTTCCAGGGCGTCTCCTGCAGGCACACGCTGGCCGAGCCGAGCTGCCGCGAGCCGCCGCCACGCGTCCCGCGTGCTCGCCAACGCCAACGCCGCGTAGCCGAGCACCTCGCCGATACCGAGCACCGCGTGAGCGAGCGCCCCGGGAGCCGGGGGTCGGCCGTGAAACGACAGCGCGACGCGGATCGAGTGCCCACCGAGCGCCATCACCACGGCGCCCGCGAGCGCCAGCACGGCAGCGCCGATCGCGAGGCGCACGACGAATCGCACCAACGCTGCCAGCGCCTGGATCACACGCTTCACGAGGGATCCCCAGGCCGGGCGTGAGCGAGCGCGCTGCGCAACAAGAGCACCGCCACGAACGTCGAGAGCACGGCAACCCAGACCCCGGTCCACTCGTGGACTCGCCCGCGCAGATAGACCAGCGCGGGTGCCAGCGGCTCGCGCTGCGAAGCGAGCCAGGGCCACCCGCGATGGCGATCTTCGAGCCACACGACGCGCAACACCTCCAGCAACGCGATCGCCGCCACGGGTCGCCAAGCCCGCCCGAGCCACTCACCGATCCCCGCGCACGTTGTCTCGGGCAAGCCCAGCGCCGAGATCGCCACCGCGGCGAGCCAGCATTGCCACGCCTCGATGAGCACGCCGTTGGCGGTTGCGTAGAGCGGACCTGCCAAGCGATCGATCGCGTGACGGATGGAGAAGATACAGCCCAGGCAGAGCCCGAGCACCAGCATGCGCACTGCCGCTCCACCGGGAACGGTCGCAGCTGCAGTCGCGGGCGACGTCGCCACGCCCTCGCCAGCGCTCGCAGCCCAACGCGCTGCAGCCCACACGAAGATCACCGCGATCAACGCGAGCGTTCCCGGCCCGGCCAAGTCCACGAGCGCGAGCCGGCCCCAGAACTGCGCCTCGCCGAAGCGCCCCGCGAAGAGCTCGCCGCGCATCGCGTCACGGTGACCGGCGAGCAGCAGCAGGAACGCCAGCTCGACGAGCACCCGTCCGTTCGCGGGGCCGACGAGCGGCGCGACCCGCGCGGCGTGCGCGCGCATCGACTCTCCCGAGCGCGGTCCGATCTCGATCACACAAGCCAGCGCCGCGAGCCCGAGCAGCGCGGTTCGGAGGAACGGTTCGAGGCGCGCGACCACGAGCCCCGGGCTTGCGGCCGACGTACCCAACGCAAGCGACGCCTGGAGGGCGCCGATCCCACCGACCACGACGTCGGCGACGCCCAGCGCCGCGAGCACGAGAGCCGCGGCTCGGGGCCAGCGCTCGGTGCCGAGGCGCGCGCTCACGTCACCCCACTGAACCGGCAACCGCGTGCCTGACTCTCGGTCATCGCGGCGCCTCCCACAGCATTCGCGGCACGCCAGCGGAACCCCCGCCGAGGTCGATCGCAGCGGCCGGCTCACCGAGAGCGAATGCCGCAACGCTGCCGTAGCGCGCGTTCGCCACGATCAGCCGATTGGCGACGGCGTCGAGCGCGAGCGCGTGAGCCCCTTCCCGCACCGGCAATCGCACCACGGTGCGCAAGGAGGCGATGTCGAGCGCCACGATCGCGTCGCCGAAGCTCGACGCGATCCATGCCACGCGACGCCGTGAATCGAGGGCGATCGATCGCGCACCTGCGCCCACGTCCACCTTGCCGAGCACCTCACCCGAGTCGAGCGCGATCTTCCACACCTGCCCGAGCGTCGCATCGGCGACCAGGGCCGCGTGGGTCTGGGCGACGATCGCGACGTCGCGGGGATCGGCACCGATCGCCACGGAGCGCTGGAACGCGAGCTGATCGCCGAAAACCCACGCCTCGCTGGTTCCCGGCAAGGCCAGCACCACCTGACGTGTCTCGGCGTCCACGCTCATCGGCCAGCGCTCGGTGTACGCGAAGTTCCGCGGCACGGGCAGCCAGCGCGACTGCTGCGGCGACTCCCAGCGACGACGGGTGGGCTGGAACGCGTAGCGGCGGAGCTCGACCGCCGGCTCGGCCGCCGTGAGCCGCCCGAGCGCGTACACGACGCTGCCGT
Source organism: uncultured bacterium (assembly GCA_964447125.1). Taxonomy (GTDB): domain Bacteria; phylum JADJOY01; class JADJOY01; order JADJOY01; family JADJOY01; genus JADJOY01. The sequence continues at coordinate 22,765 of CAYUSL010000007.1, forward strand.
CCACGTCGCGCACCGCGCCGAGCACCAGCGGCATCGGACCCGGCACGTCGCCGACGTCCGCGTCGCCGGGTCGGAAACAGCTCGCGAGCGTACGCTCACGAAAGGGATGCAGCTCGCAGACATCGGGAAGCTGCGTGAAGAGTACCAGCGGCAGGTACGGCGCTTCGCCGCCCACCAAACCCGTGGGCGCGTCGTTCATCGCCTGTCGCGCGAGGCGACGCCCACTCGCCGGATCGAGCACCCACAGCGCGCGATCGTCGGCGGCGGCGACGAACAACCGATCGCCGCTGGCTGCGATCGCGAGGTCGAGTGGCGCACCACCGCCACCGAAAAGCGCACCGTCGCGCCCGCCGTAGCGTTCGACGACCCAGCTGCTCGTCAGCGCTGCCAGCCCCGCGAACAACGCGAGTCGAGCTGCTCGAGTGAAGCGTCCGGCATTCATGGTCGATCTCGATCGCGTGCGAAGCGCTCCGCGCGCGCGCCGGAACGCGCGCGGCGAGGATCAGCGGCCTGCTGGCGACGAGCCGTTCGAACGCCCCCCGCCAGCGTTCGTCGGCTGAGGCGCGCCCTTGGCCGGACCGGATTGTGGTCCGAGCGTTTGCCCGAACAGCTTCTTGAACTCGGCCTTGGTGGCACCCGTCTGACTCTTGCCAGCCTGCGCCAGCATCGAGCGTAGGAACTCGTTCTCCGGGCCATCGACCTCGGCAGCGGTGAGCTTGCCGTCGCCGTTGCGATCGTAGTGGAGGAAGAGCCCGTCCACGTCCGGCGAGCGATCGGGGCCATTGCCGCCGCCAGGGCCGTTACCGGGGCCACTTCCGGGGCCGTTGCCTTGTCCGCTTCCTCCTGCACCGTAATTGCTGCCCGGGGCTCCGCCTGCGCCCCCTCCCCCGTCGCCGCCCGAGAACGCAGCCAGGAATTCGTTCTTCGTGATCGAGCCCTTGCCAGCGCGATCCAGCAGGCTGGTCATGAGGGCGCGCGGTCCGGGCGTGGTTTGCTGGGCCTCGACGCGATCCACCCGACCGTCGCGATTGCGATCGACCAAGCGAAAGACCGTTTCCGGATCCGGGTGCCAGCGGCCGTCGTCCGCCCCTTGCCCATTCGGCGCTTGCCCGGGTGAGCCTTGCCCGGGCGACCCATCCGTCCCTCCTGGCGGACGCCCACTCCCGCCGTGATCCGACTGGGCCAGTCGATCCAGATCCTGCGCCGTGAGCGACCCCTGTGGTCCGCGCCCGAGCCGTTCCAACGCGTTCATGATGCCGCTCTTGTGCGGCTCCGGCACCTCGGCGAGGGTGAGCTTGCCATCGCCGTTGCGATCGAGGGTACGGACGATCTCCGCGCCGCTGCGCGGCGCATCGCCGTCGTCGCGCGGCTGATCTCCGCCCCCACCGCCCGGCCCGCGATTGTGGAGTGCGAAGGCCGCTCCGTCGAACTCGTCGCGGGAGAGCTTGCCGTCGTGATTGGCGTCCCCGTTCCGGACACCATCCCGAAAGCGCTCGCGCGCGAACGTCACGACCTCGTTCTCGGTAACCACGCCATCGTGATTGGCATCGAGCGCCTCGAAGAGCTCACCGGGTCCGCGGTTCGGCCCGCCCGGCCCCCGAGATCCCTGCGGCCCACCACCTCGCGGCCCGCCGAAGCTCTGCTCGCCACCTGGGCTGGGTCGAAACTGCGGCTCTTCCTGTGCGTGCGTCAGCCCGTGCCACGCGAGACAGCCCATCGTGGTGATCACGATCACCCACGCGCTGCGCGTTCGCCGTTCCATCGACCCTCCCGTTTCCTGAATCCGACCGCGACGCGCAGTGCGGTCGCGAACGATGCGTATCATACGGAGCGCGGATGCCGCTCGCGAGGATCTCCCTGCCGAGACTGCTTGCGACGACGCCGACCGATTCATACACTGCGCGCCGATGAGCGACGAATCGGGCGGAGCGAACGGGCGATTGCCGCCTGGTTTCACCGAGCATCGGCCCTGGGGCCACTACGTGGTGCTCGCCGACGAGGCGGACCACAAGGTCAAACGCATCGTCGTTTCACCGGGGAAGCGCCTCAGCCTTCAATACCATCATCAACGCGCGGAGCATTGGGCCGTGGTGAGCGGAAGCGGTGTGGTCACCCGCGGCGACGACGCGATCGACGTGCGCGGAGGCTCCAACGTGGAGATCCCCGCCGGCGCTCGGCACCGGATCGAGAACACCGGAAGCGAGCCGCTGGTGTTCATCGAGGTCCAGCGCGGCAGTTATTTCGGCGAGGACGACATCGTCCGTTTGCAGGACGACTTCGGACGCGTCGGCTGAAGACCGTGCCCTCGGCTGCTCACCACAGCCGCACACGGCCGACGTCGACGTGTACGAACTGGTCGACGGGGTAGTAGCCGACCCCGCCCGCAGCGAGCTCGAGTGCCGCTCGGCGTACGTCGCGAAGACGGCGTCCGGGAACCCGGATGTCGATCGCCTTGCCCTCCACGTGCAGGCTGGACCAGGCGACTCCGTCGCTCTGCGCCGCGAGCATGTGGTTGGTGGCGAGCGAGCGATACCCCGAGATCACGTGGAACGGCTCCCGTGTGCCGAGCTCGCCGCGCAGCGCGGTGAGCAGGTCCAGGAGGTCGACGTCGATGGGGAAGGTCTCGCCGGTCCGATGATCACGCAGCACGCGATCGATGGATTCCAGCCCGTCGAGCTGGTAGCGCCCGTCGGCCCAGTAGACCACCCGCAGCACTTCGTCGGTGTGCAGGTTCACGAACCCGAGCTCACGACGCTTGGCCGATACGAGCTTGGCCGCCGCGGGCGTCGCGACCGACGGCAGCGCCAAGCCCATCGACCACGCGACGCCAGCGCGCAGAAAACTCCGGCGCCCCACGGCTTCGTCTCGACGTGTCACGGGGGTGGTTCTCAGTGCGCTCGATCTTGCAGCCAACGCTCGAAATCCGACACGAAGGCGGCGTCGCCGCGAGGATACACCAGGCGCATGGCCTCGGGGTACGCGCGTCCGCGGCCCAGCTCGCGGAAGATCCGCACGAGCCCCTCCATGCCCGCCTGCTCGTGCAGGTAGACCACCGCTAGATACGCGCGCGACGCGTTGCGCCGGCGCTTCGCACAGCGTGCGCCATCGGAGACCACGCCGATCGGGCGGGTGGAGAGGGGTGGGATGCGACCCGCGCGCGCGTGCGCTGCGACGCTGCGGACCTCCCTCGGAAGCGGCTCTGCACCGCGCGCCTCCCCGAGCTCGGCGCGCCGCTCGACGAGCTCGGCGAATCCTTCCTCGAGCCATCCTGGCGGCCGGCTGGCGCCCTGGAGCTGGCTGAGAAGCACGTGCGTGTACTCGTGAAAGAGCTCATCGCGAAGCGTCGGCGCGCTCTTGAGCGAGGACCGAATGCGAATCGCTGTACCGTCCCACGTACCCCACGCCCAGCTCGCGTTTCCGTAACGCTTCTCGAAGGTCTCGGGATCGTAGAACACCACGGAAATCGGCTCGCGCGGATGGGAATCGAGAAGCTGACCCACCTCGGCGTACGCCGCTTCCAGGTACTCACCGATCAGACGCTGGGCGTCGCCGTGGCTCCAGTTCTCGCGCGTCTCCTCGGACCAGCGAAAGTCGAAATGCTGCGTGTGGGTGGCGGCGAACGCATCACCTGCAGCCGGCACGCCCATGAGCCCGGCAGCCTCACGCGATCGCGGCGCCGGCAACGTGGGAAGCGGCTCCACCTCCGGGGCTGGATTGGGCGGCTGGGGCGCCGACGGGGCGGGGACGGGGCGCACAGGCGAGGGCAGCGCCGCGAGGGGCGCGGTCGGCGACACCGTCGCGACGGCGCCGGCCGGCGACAGCGTCGCGAGAATGCGCGCCCGTTCCTCGCCCGGGCATCGCTCGGTGGCCACTAGCACCTCGGCGCGGCTCGGGGCCGGCCCCCAGCTCGGCCCGAGCTGCCAGCGCGCGACCAGCTCCCGCGCCCGCGCACACGGGTCCACGTCGACGGCGCGCGATTCCGCGGCGTCGACGGGAGCCGGCACGAGCCCCGCGCCGCTCAGCCCGCCGACCAGAACGATCACGCCCGCGCCCGGCCTCACCCAGCTCGCGCGCATCCGACGTCACCTCGTCGAGGTCGAATTCTACGGCCGCCCCTCATGGACGTAACTCCTTATGACTCCGGTCCGCAGCACGACGCAAGCGCTCCCTCGGCAGACCATGGCCACGGAATCGGCTCACGCCCCCCCGACGATCGCCGCAGCCAGGCGTCCCGCCCCACCCCGACTCCGTCTGCGCGGCGAGCCGGCCCGAGGCTGCGATTGTCTTGACAGTCCGCTCCACGAGCCGCTATCCCTGCCGGATTCGGCTGCCCTCGCGACCTCGGGCAGCCTGCTCCATCCTTCCACGGCGAGCGACGAGTCTCCCCGACGATCGCGCATCGCACATCGACGAGCCGCTTCGACACATGCCGACAGCACTCATCACGGGAATCACCGGGCAAGACGGCTCCTATCTCGCCGAGCTCTTGCTCGAGAAGGGTTATCGCGTCGTCGGCATGGTCCGGCGCTCGTCGCTCGAGAAGTTCGAGCGCATCGATCACCTGCGGGACAAGATCGAGATCTGCCAGGCCGACCTTCTCGACCAGCTCTCGATCATTCGCGTGGTCGAGCAGACCGGCCCCGACGAGATCTACAACCTCGCCGCCCAGAGCTTCGTCCCCACCTCCTGGGACCAGCCAGTGCTCACGGCCGAGTTCACCGCAGTGGGCGTGACGCGGATGCTGGAAGCCATCCACCAGCTCAACCGCAAGATCCGCTTCTATCAGGCGTCGTCGAGCGAGATGTTCGGCAAGGTCCGAGACGTGCCGCAGACCGAGCTGACGCCGTTCCATCCGCGCAGCCCGTACGGTGTGGCCAAGGTCTACGGCCACTACATCACCGTGAACTACCGCGAGAGCTACGACATCTTCGCCGTGTCCGGCATCCTCTTCAATCACGAGTCGCCGCGCCGCGGGCTCGAGTTCGTGACCCGCAAGGTCAGCGACGCAGTGGCCCGGATCAAGCTCGGGATGCAGAAGGAGCTGCGCATCGGCAACCTCGACGCCAAGCGCGATTGGGGATTCGCCGGCGACTACGTTCAGGCCATGTGGCAGATGCTTCAGCAAGAGCGCCCGGACGACTACGTGATCGCCACCGGCGAGACGCACTCGGTGCGCGAGCTGGTGCAGGTCGCGTTCGAGTGCGCCGGCCTCGACTGGGAGAAGTACACGGTCGTCGACCCGCGCTTCGTCCGTCCCGCCGAGGTCGATCTGCTCATCGGCGATCCGTCCAAGGCCAAGCGCGACTTCGGCTGGGTGCCGTCGGTGAGCTTCCGCGAGCTGGTCCGCATGATGGTCGACCACGACGTCAAGCGACTTTCCAGCGGCCCCGCGGCGCCGAAGTGAGCGCCCCGATCCGAAGCCGTCGTCCTCCCCTTCCCCCGCGCCGCATCGCGAGCTGGCCCCCGCGCCGGCAGGATCGTTCCGGACGCCGTCCCGGCGCCGCGATCCCTGGGAGCCCTCGATGAACGTGAATCCCTCGATCTTCCGCGAGTACGACGTTCGCGGCATCGTCGATCAAGACCTCACCGACGAGTTCGCCGAGCTTCTGGGCAAGGCGTTCGGCACCTACCAGGTGCAGCGGGAGCGCACCCAACTGGCCGTGGGCCGCGACGTCCGCGCCTCCAGCACGCGCTTTCGCGACGCCCTCATCCGCGGACTCGTTTCCACCGGCTGCGAGGTGATCGACGTCGGCGTCTGCCCCACGCCGCTGCTCTATTTCGCGCTCTTCCACTACGAGCGCTCGGGCGGCGTGATGATCACCGGCAGCCACAACCCGCCCGAGTTCAACGGGTTCAAGATCTGCTCGGGAAAGAGCACGATCCACGGCGGCGACATCCAGGAGCTGCTCGCGATTGCCCAGTCGGGGAACTTCGCCACCGGCGAAGGCTCGGTGCGCGAGGCCGAGATCATCGATCCCTACATCGCCTGGGTGAAAGGCAACGTGCGCATCCAGCGCCCCGTGAAAGTGGTGGTGGACGCGGGCAACGGCACCGCCGGCGTGGTGGCGCCGCGCATGCTCGAAGCGCTCGGACAGGACGTGATCCCGCTCTTCTGCGAGCCCGACGCGACCTTCCCCAACCACCACCCCGATCCCACCATCCCCGAGAACCTGGAAGCGCTCATCGACAAGGTGCACGAGACCGGCGCCGAGCTGGGGATCGGCTACGACGGCGACGGCGATCGCATCGGTGTGGTGACCGGGCGCGGCAAGATCCTGTGGGGCGACATGCTGATGGTGCTGTTCTCGCGCGAGATCCTGCGCGGGCGGCCAGGCGCCACCATCGTCGCCGAGGTCAAGTGCTCGCAGAATCTCTACGACGACATCGCGGCGCGCGGTGGCAACGGCATCATGTGGAAGGCCGGACACTCGCCCATCAAGGCCAAGATGCGCGAGGTGGGTGCCGCGCTCGGCGGAGAGATGAGCGGCCACGTGTTCTTCGCCGACCGCTTCTTCGGCTTCGACGACGCTCTCTACGCCACGCTCAGGGTGCTCGAGATCGTGGCGCGGGAGGAACGCACCCTCGACGAGCTGCTCTCCGACCTACCGCCGCTCGTAGCCACTCCCGAGATCCGCGTCGATTGCCCCGACGACAAGAAGTTCGAGGTGGTGCGGCGCGCCGTCGAGCATTTCAAAGCGACCCACACCGTGGTGGACGTGGACGGCGCGCGAGTGCTCTTCGAAGACGGGTGGGCGCTGGTACGCGCTTCGAATACCCAACCCGTGCTGGTGCTGCGCTTCGAGGCCAAGAGTCAAGAGCGCCTTGACGCGATCCGGGGGGTGGTCGAAGATACTTTGCGTTCGCTTTCGGATGGCTGATTCGCCTCGATTCGCCTTCGTCACGCGGCAGTATCGGTGAAACCCTACCTTCGCACTCGCGCCGGCGGCCGTGCTCGAACGCCGTCCGCGGGTGCGGCGGGTTGTCGTGCGGCGAGGCCCACGCGTGCGGCGGCTGCCGCAGCAGCGTTGTGTCTCGCAGGCTGCTCGTGGCTCTCGCCGGGGGCACCGATGCCCCAGAGCATCGACCTGGTGGAAGCCTCGCCGCACGAGGTCGAGGCCGAGCTGGCCAAGCTCGAGGCTCGTGGGGTTTGGCGCAGCGCAACGCCGGATCGGACCGCGGCGATCCCGCTCACGAGTCGGACCTATCGTGACGTCACTGCGCTGGTGAGCCCTGCGGTGGTGAACATCTTCACGCAGACCACCGTCATCGGAAGTCTCTACGCCGATCCGCTCGGCGTGTTCCCGTTCCAGGTCGGCATCCCGATCCCGCATCGCGGCAGCAACCTGGGCAGCGGATTCCTCATCGGCAACGGCCACGTCGTCACCAGCCGGCGTGTGGTCGCGGCGGCGCAATCCATCGAGGTTCAGATTCCCGGACTGCCGCACGGCTTCCCCGCGCAAGTGCTCGGTGCCGTGCCCTCGAGCGAGGTGGCGCTGCTCAAGATCGACCTCGGCCCCAACACGGCAGTGAGCCTGCCACTCGGCAGCGCTGCGAGCGTACCCATTGGCGAGCCCGTGCTCGCGATCGGCAACCCGTTCGGCACCGGCCCCACCGCGCGGGAGGGCATCGTCTCGTTCCGCGCCAAGCGCTTGCCGCTGAGCGGCACCGAGTCGAATCCGGACGGGGTCGAGTTCCTGCAGACCACGGCACGCTGTCAGTCGGGCGATTCCGGCGGACCGCTGGTCGATCTGACGGGGACCGTGATCGGCATGAACGTGGTTCCCCAGAGCGAGGGGACGCCCAGCGGAACCGCAGTCGCGGACGCGGGCTACGCGGTGCCGATCGAAGTCGTGAAGGCCTCGGTGGCGCAGATCTTGACCCGCCCCCGCGTGCCGATGCCGCCCCTTCCGAACCTGCCGTGAGCCCGCGCGGGACGCTCGACCTGCCCCCGGCCGGGCGCTGCCAGCCCTGAAATCGGCGCATCCACCGTTCGCGCACCCGCGCGAGTCTCGCGAGTCTCGCGAGCCTCGCGGGTCGGCGGTCGAGCGGTGGACCTTTCTGCTCGGCGTGACGCTGATCCTCGGGCTCGCGGCCCTGCGCCTGATCGCGGTGATCCTCGGCCCCATGGACGAGATCGTGCGGGTCTTCGCGTCGCACGACGACGCCTACTACTACTTCCAGATCGCGTGGAATCTGGCGCACGGCTTCGGCAGCACCTTCGACCGGTTGCATCCCACCAACGGCTACCAGCCGTTGTGGTGCTGGGTACTCGCCGGAGTCGCGCGCTTTTGCCACGACCGCGACGAGCTGCTGCGCGCTGGCGCGGCCATGGCAGCCGCGCTCTTCCTCGGTGCAGGTTGGCTGCTGGCCGGCGCGGCGGCGCGGCTGTTTCGCGCGCCCACGGCACTGATTGCGCTCGCCCTGTGGGCATTCTTTCCAGGGGTGGAGCGCAACGTGATGCTCGAGGCGCCGCTGCACGCGGCCTGCTTTGCGCTCGCGATCGGTGTCGTGGCGGACTTGGCCGCGGCGCAGGATCCACGCGAGCTGCGGCGGCGCGCATGGGTCGTGGGCGTGGCATTCGCGCTCTTGGCATTGGCGCGTCTCGACGAGCTGATCGTGGTGGCGGTCTCCGGTGCCGTGCTCGCGGAGTTGGCCCGGCGACGAGGCCACGCGCTTCGCCCGGTGCCGATGCTGTCGCGACTCTGGGGCCCCACGGCAGCCGTGGTAGGGCTCTACGCCCTCGGCAACCGACTCTGGATCGGCTCGGCCTTGCCGATCAGCGGTCTCGTCAAGCAACGCGAGCTGGACTCGCTTCTCGCGGCGGCCTGGCGCGACGGTGGCACGGCAGCGCTGTTGCGGCTGGTTCACGAGCGAATCACCGATTGCGTCCACGTGGGACTCGATGCGTTCTTCGCGTCATGGCTTGCGCCCCTCGTGCCCGGTGCTGTGCGATTCGCTGGCAGGGTGCCCTGGACGATCGTCGCGGGCTGCGCCGCAGCGGGCATCGGGTTCGCCGGCACGCGTGTGCTTCGCGACCAGCCCGCACGTGTGGCCTGGCTGGCGATCGGAGGTGGTGTCACGGTCCACTTCGCGTGCATGACGTATCTGGTGGGCGTGGATGCCCGGCCCTGGCAATGGACGGGCCTGCAGATGGTGCTGTGCCTGCTCGTGCCCGCCGCCGTCCTCGCGCTGCTCGCCGCCGTGGTGCGCGATGCGACGCGAGCAAGGCCAATCGGCCACGTGCTCGGCCTCGCGGCGGTGATCGCGACCTCCGCGTGCTTCACGCACCTCGCGTTGATTCCTGCCATGACGCGGGCGGCGAGCGCCGAGCCCCTGGACCGCCCGTACGCCGGCATGGCACCGCTCTTGACCGCGCGCTTGCCGGCGGGCACCCGAGTCGGTGCTTACAACGCAGGTGCGCTCGCGTATTTCTCGAATCTCCAAGTCGTCAATCTCGACGGGCTGGTGAACTCGCCGTCTTTCCACGACGACGTTCGGCGCATGGGCTGGCTCGCTTACTTCGATGCCAACCAGATCCAATACGTGAGTGACGTCCCAGGCATGTATTCGTCGCTTCCCGACCCCGGAATGCGGATGCGAATCGTCGCGCGCGACGAGATCGGCGGCACCACTTACCTGCTGTGGCGGGTGCAGCCACCCGATCGGGCGAAAGACGATGCGATGGCCGACCGTCTGTCGATTGCAGCCTCGGAGGCGCTGCGGCTCCTGGCGAATCTCGGTGGTGCGGATGCGGTCCTGCGCGGCGAGGCCGCGCGAGTCCTCGAAAGCATCGCGGAAATGGCACGCGCCGAAGGTCGCGACGCGGCGATCCGCGAGCAGCTCGCCGCACACGTGGGCGAGCTGCCGCCGCTGTTGACGGCGGCGATGCTCGCTCCGCAGCCTCGGGTCCGCTACGTCTCAGCCTGGTGGATCGCCCTGCTGAAGCCTGCGGCGGATACCGTTGCCGCCTCGATCGACCGCGCCCTCGCCGATCCGGAGTGGAAAGTGCGTCAGGCGGGAGCAGCAGCCGCCGGGTCACTCGGCGCGAGGGCGGCGTGGACCGTGCCTCGTTTGGTTCAGCTTCTCGACGATCCCGCGCCGCCCGTGCGTGAACGTGCCGCGACGGCGCTCGGCGAGGTCGGCACGTTCACGACGCCAGTCGTCGAAGCGCTGCGCCACGCAGCGGCAGGCGACGACGAGGCCGCGCGTGCTGCTGGCGACGCGCTGGCCATCGCCGATCGGCGACCGAGCGGCGCGCGCGACTGATCGTGGCGCAGCCATCGGATGTCGGTTGCCGAGCCCCCGATTCGCGGCGAGCCCGCGACCCGTTCACTTGAGCGGTTGGCCCTCGACGGACGACTGCGGGCTCACCGGCGCGGTGACGGGCGGCGGCGGCACTTCCGGTGGCGGCGCCGGAACCTCGAAGACGGTGCCCTGAACGTCTCGGAGCACCGGGATCGAGATCACCCGGCCACCGCGCTCCGTGAGCCGCGCGCGCATCTCGAGCACCTTGCCGCGGTACGGGAACTCGATGCGCAGCGTCCCCTCCACATCGCCCTCCAGGATCGTGCGTCCCACTTGCGCGGGCCGATTGGGGCATTCCTCGAGTGGCGATCGAAACGCGCGATGCACCGGTGGCAGGGCCACCTGCTCCTCGCCCGAGTCGCTCTGGAACACCACCGCTCCGGGATACGTGCTCGCGAGCTGACGGCGTTGATCCTGGTAGACGGATTCGATGAGCTTGAGCGTCTCGTTACGGGTGGTGGGATCGACCACCTCGTAGGCCTTCCCCGCAATCACGTCCACGTCGAAGAGGCTCATGAAGCAATCCTGACGCGACTCACGCAACGTCGCAGCGTACGTCTGCGCCAACGAGTGCGTGCCCCAGCTCGCCGCACCGCTGCGAAACGCCTTGCCCGACTCCGAGAGCGGGTTCTGATACGAGCACGCGGTGGGCGCGAGCGTCACCGCCGCAAGCACACCGATCGATCCCCACCAGAGACTACGACCGCGTTCGTGCGTCACGTGGCTCCCCCTCGACAGGTCAGCACCGCGCTCGACCGACGCGGATTGTGGCAAGGAATCGCCGCGAGAGCTACCCGGAGCCCTCGCGCGGCGTGAAAAGATCGCAGCGTCCGACAGGCTGCGGCGGATACTTCATCGGAGCGATCGGGCATTGGATGAAGACCGAGGTCTTGGTCTCCACGTAACGCGGCGGCGCTGCGCAGCGGTGGCAGAGGCTCTGCGGGTGCGGCAGCGGCCGTGAGGTTTCGCGCGGGTCGCTCACGACACTCCTCGTCGCGCACGACGGCGCGCTGTGTAGGCCATGCCACCGAGCCACACGATCGCACAGCCGCTGATCGAGGCGCCGGCTACGAACGAGTCGGGAAGATAACGAACCTCGACGTGATGCGCGCCCGCCGGGACCGGCACGGCGAGGACTGCTGCGTTTGCGACCGCGGTAGGCACCGCCTGGCCATCCACGATCGCTCGCCAGCCGTGGGCGGTGAGCTCGCCAGTCACGAGCACGGCCGGAGATTCGCTCGCGGTCTCGAACGCGACCCGTCCCGGAGCCCAGCGTCGCTCCACGCGAACGGTGCTCGCGTGCGCGTCACTCGACGGCGCCGACACGCCTTCGACGAGGGGTAACGCACGCGGGTCGTTCGCGGGATCGAAGAGCCCGTCCACGGCCTCGCCCGCGGAACCGACGCTCCGCCAGCGCGTCGCCAAAAAGGCGCGCGGAACGGACACCGCACGTTCCCAGATCCGCACGGCGGCATCTCCGCGGCGCGGCGCCGCCAGCGCACGAAACGGGATTCGAAAAGCGCCTCCCTCGACGGCCAGATCCGTGACGAGCGTGGTCACACCCAGCACGTCGAGGATACGGACGTCCACGTCCTCGGGGCGAAGACCAAGCGGCGTAGCGCCACTCGCCGACGCGTGTTTGCTCGCGGCGAGCCGCCGCACCCAATCGACGTCGATCGTGGCCAGTCGATCGGTCAGCGCCGCCACCCGTGCGAGCGGCAGCTTCGAATCGCGCCCCGCGTCCTCGTAACCGACGACCATCCCGCCGTTGCGGCGCAGCGCCCAGTCGCGAGCGGTGCGCGCCCGCTCCACGGCGACCACGCGCCCGGAACCCGGTGGAGGCAGATCGGACGCCAACTCAGCCGCATCGAAATAGCGATCGACCGAGAAACCCGGCTCGCCCGGAATCGCTTGCAGATGCGCGAAGTGGGCGAGCTCGGCGAGCAGCACCACCGTCACCACCCCACCGCATGCCCGCGGCCAACGCACGGCGACGAGGGCTGTCCCAAGCCCGAGGAGCATCCAAGGCAGGCTTGCGAGCAGACGCGGGCGCACGAGCGTGCGCGCCTCGCCGCTACCGGACACCGTGAGCACCGCCGCACCGATCATGGCGAGCGCGAGCGACACGGCACCCAAGGTGCGGCTCCCATGCGCATTCCCCTCGTCGAGCGCAGCGTCGAGCCCATGTGCCGCGAGCAATGCCAACGCCAGCGCCACGGGCACACAGAAGAAATAGAAGTACGAGAAGATCGTGAACGGCGCGGCAATCGCTCGCAGCACGCGCCAGACCGGCGTCACCTCGCCGAGCGAAAGCACCAGCGTGCCTGCGAGGAGCACCCACAGCTCCGCCACACCACGACCGCCTCGCGCACGGTTGCGGCCGGCGAGCGCGATGAATGGCAGCAGCACCACGCCGATGAAGACGTGTCCCTTTCCGCTGGGGTCGAAGTCGGCGAAGAGCACATTGCCAAGCCGCCACAGCTCCTTCAGGTACGCGTACTCGCTGCTCACGTCGCGCCCTTCACTCAGGCTGCTTTCGAGGCCGCTCGCGAGGAGCGGCGCCAGCGTCACGGCGGCGATCGCGAAACCCAGCGCTTCGCTCGCCAGCACCCAAACGAGGGCACGAGCGAGCCCCCGCATCCCTCCCTGCGCCGCGCCGAGGGAGAGCGCGTAGATCGCCGTGGCGAAGAGCACCACGCCAGAGGCCACCAGATGGCCGCCGAGGTGCATCAGACCCAAGCAGAGTCCCGCGCCGGCCATGGTTGCGCGGCGCGACGCGACGCCGCAGAGCCCGCGATCGAGGCACGCGAGCACCCACGGCAGGTACGAGAGCGCCACCGCCTCGGGCAGGTAGCCGAGACGCGCCAGGCTCGTGAGCGGCGTACCCGCTCCCACCGCCAGCGCCGCGAGCGCCGCCGGCAGCCGCCCGATCCCCCGGATGCGCGCCAGCGTGAACGCACCGATCGCAAACGACACGATGTGGATCAGGAAGCCGAGATCGAGCGCGCGTCCCATCGGCAGGAGGAAGAGCCACACCGCCGGGTAGAAGGGGCCCATCCAGGGCGGCTGCGCCAGGAACGGCGCGCCGCCGTCGTGGAAGGGGTTCCAGAGCGGCAGCCGGCCGGCACCGAGCTCGCGGAAGAAATGGAGCGCGTGCGGCACGGCGTACTCGATGCAGTCGTGCCCGAATTGCCACGGCGTTCCCGTGACGAGCTGCGGGTGGAGCGCAACGGTCAGCGCGGCCACACCGGCGGCGACGCGTGCATCCACGAACGCGATCGCAGCACGGTGTCGATGGCGCGAAGTGGTCATTCCCATCGGCCGGCGGAGCGTTCACGCGCCAACGCGAGCGCTGCGAGGGCGAGCGCAGTGATGCCTGAAACCAGCGCGGGGATTGGCGACGCGGAGTACTCCACCGTGAGCGCGTGTGCGCCGGGCGAAACGTCGATCTCGAGCGCAGGCGCGTCACCTTCGGCGGCGCGTACCGCCAGACGCCGCCCGCCTTTGCCGTCGCCCGCGAGCGCTGCCCTCCAGCCGGGCAGCGGATTCTCTGCGAGGGAAATCGTCGCCCCACGCTCGCTCGCCACGTCGAGCCAGAACGCACCGGGATGGCGCGCACGGACGATCAACGTCCCGCCCGCCTCGGCGGCGTCGGCGATACGAGCACGCTGCGCGGCGCCGGCGACCCGCTGGAAAAGCCGCACGCGACCCGTGGCATCGCTCCCAGTCGGCGCAAACGCACGCGCGCCGCTACCCGTGAGTACGAGGTCGGTGACGATGCTGTCGACGGCCAGCGCATCGAGGATCGCCAGCCGTGTTTCGTCGACGACGAGCGACGACGCATCGCTCGCGACGCGCTGCGCGCGGTCGTTCACATCGAGCGCACTCTCCCAGATCACGTCGCTGCCGAGGGGCTCGGTCCACACCGCGTAGCGCTTCGAGCCCACCCGAGACGAGCGCAGGATCTCCTCGTAGCCCAGGACCAGACCGCCGTTGCGGCGCAGCAGCCAATCGCCCGCGGCGCGTGTCCGTTCGACGTGCCAGATGCGGCCGAGGCTCGTGGACGTGGCGAGCCGCTGTACCAGTGGATCGTTCGCGTGGAAGTACGCCTCCGTGGAGTAGCGCGGCTTGTCGACACGTGCCCGCAGCCGATAATCGACGATCTCGAGCACCGCGAGCATCACGACGAGCCATGCGCCGCGACCGGCAGCCACGCGACGGGATGCGACGAGCACCACCGCCACCGTCACGGCGACGACGATGGGAAGCGTGTGGGGCACGCTCGCGGCCAAACCGTGGTGATCGAGGGGGTCGGCGGCGATCCGCTCGCGCAGCGACCACACGGCCGTCACCGCTGCGGCGATGCCTCCGCCGAGCGCCGCCACGGCCCACCGGCCCGCACCGGCTACGAGCGCATCGAGCCCCCATGCCGCGAGCCATGCCAGCCCCAAGTGAATGCCGGGCGCGAAGAAATACGGGTACGAGATCACCCCCAGTGGGGGCACGATCGCGGACGCGAGGCCGAAGAACGGCGCGTGCGATCCTGCCGAGAGCGACAGCATCACGCCCGCGGTGACGAGCGGCGCCCAGTTGCGGCGCCCATCGAGAGTGGGATTGGCACTGGTCTGGTCGCCGCCGTCCCGACGACCCTCGCGGCGAATCCGCGCCACCACCCCCAGGGCGGCCAGCATCCATGGCGTGAGTCCGACGAAGTCCCGCCCCTTCTTGCCCGTTTCCCAGCCCGGCAGGAAGTAGCCGACTTTCCGCCACGGGTTCGCCATCTCCAGATCCCAGGGTTTCCACTCGCGCTGCTCGGGAAGGGTGCCGGTGCTCGCCACCGCTCGCAGCGGCACGAGCTGCACGCTCGCGAGCAGAAGTGCACCGATTCCGATCGCGCCGGCGACGCCAAACGCGCGCCGCAGCCGCGCTCGCGCAGCCGGGTCCGTGCGCCGCGCCACCGACGCAGCGTCGCCGGCCAAGGTGACGGCGGCCCACAGCGCGAACGCGAGTGCCGTCTGCAACGCGCTCACGGTGTGCCCACCCAGGAACGCGAGCCCCAGCGCGATCGCGCCGAGCGCCGCCGCACGCCGCGGGCGCTCGCCGAGGCGCCCGCACTCGAACGCCAGGATCGGCCACGCAATCCAGCTCAGCGACACCAGATGGTGCAGATAGCCGCGATTCCAGGCCACCACGACGTCGCTACCGAGGCCCAGCACCGCCGCGGGAAGCCATGCGCTCACGCGTCGAAAGCCGACTCGCCGCAGCAACAAGAACACGCCCACCGCGTAGAGCGAAGCGTGAAGCGCATAGCCCGCCGCCAGCGCCCAGCCGTCGTCGAGGACCGCGAAGAGCGCCAGCCCGGGATAGATCGGTCCCATCCACGGCTGCTGGGCGAGAAGGGGCAATCCGCCGTCGGTGGCCGGATTCCAGGTCGGCCAGCGCCCCTGCGCCAGCTCGCCCAGCACGAAATGCGCGAACGGGACGGCGTACTCGAGGTCGTCGTCGCCGAACTGAGCGCGCGGAGCACGCGCGAACGGCCACGCGACCACCACCACCAGCATTCCGATCGCGAGCCACTCGCGACCGCGTTCGGTCGAAGGCACGAGTCGCGCCCGCGCCTTCACCCGTAAGGCGCGAGGTAGGCCGGGGTCGGACGACGCACGGCGCTCGCCGGTGCACCGGTACGTGCCACGCGGTAGCGGACCCGATTCAAGATCGTGGAACGCACGATGTAGCCGAGCTGAGCCAGCGCCAGCACCAGCCAGCGCGGGTTCTTGCGCAGCGCGTGAATCAGGTTTTGCACCAGCAAGGCCGGGGAGGCGTAGACCTCACGATAGGCCCGATTCACGTGCGCATCGAGAAGATCCGCAGGAAGGTCCGTCACCGGACGCTCGCCCAGCGTCTGCCCGAGCTCGGACTCTTCGAGCACCGTGAGCGGGAAGAACACGCTGTAGTGCGGGCGCACACGGCGTGCCCACGACACGGCACCGCGCATGTTCGCGACGCTCTCGCCGGGCAAGCCGAAGATGAAGTGCACCGCCACGGTGATGCCCAGGCGTTTGGCGACGCGCACGTTCTCGGCCAGCTCGGCGGGTTCCTCGGCGCTGCGATGGATGCCGCGCAACACCTGTGGATCGACCGCCTGCAGACCGAAGCTCAGGAGATCGCAACCCGCATCGCGAAAGCGCCTGAGCTTCTCCTCGCGGCGACGTCGGAAGTTGTACGGATGCACGAGGCAGGACCACGCGATCCCGAGTCGGCGCTCGGCAAACGCCGTCAAGAACCGCTCCTCCCAGTCGGGGTTCACCGCGAACTGATCGTCCTTGAAGCCGACGTAGCGCACGCCGTAGCGGTCGCGCAGATCCTCGAGCTCGGCGAGCACGTTGGCCGGCGAGCGATAGCGCACGCGATTGCCCCAGATCGCCGGCGAATCGCAGAACGAGCACCGGTACGGGCACCCCCTGGATGCCATGGTGGTCGCGTACGGCAAACGCATGCCGATCACGTGGTGATCGTGGTAGGCGCCGATGGGAAGCGCATCGCGGTCCGGGAAGGGAAGCGCATCGAGATCCTGGATGGGACCGCGCTCGGCGGTCGCCACCGGACCGCGCTCCCCGGCGAGCCAGAGCCCCGCCACCGAATCCAAGCTCGCGCCGTCTTCGAAAGCACGCGCCAGATCCAGAATCGTCTCCTCGCCTTCGCCGGCCGCCACCGCTACCGCGCCTGCAGCGAGGTAGAGATCGGCGCGGCATCGGTCCGGTCCGCCGACCACCGCGGGAACCTCCGGCGCGTGACGCGCCAGCGCCCGCAGCGCGTCGCACACGATTCCCCGCTGGGTGACCGTGGAGTAAAGGCCGACGAAGAGCGGCTGAGCTTCGCGGACGCCGCGCACGAAACCAGCGACGTCGAAGCCGTGAACGCTCTGATCGAGCACCCGGTACGGACGCCCGGCGCGTTTCAGCACCGCCGCCAGCGACAACAAGCCGAGGTGCGGGAGCCGCTTCATGCGGTACTCCCACGTGCCACTCGGCATGTAGGCGCCGTCGGAAGCGGCGAACGAGACCAGGTGAATCGGTCGGGTCACGGACCGGATGAACGCTCGTCGCGAAGGAGGACGCGCGAAGCACCGCGCGACGCGATCGTCGCGAAGCTACCACG